>NZ_CP102280.1:363333-711666 GCF_025150085.1 Dorea longicatena | reverse complement strand
ATTACAAAAGCGCCGGCAAAACCGACGCTTCCATTTTAGCGGATAAATCCTTATCCGTAAAGACTTCTATATCATTTTTATGGATTATTCACTTTTTTCAAAATAAAATCCATCAAACTTGTATTTGAATACACGATAAATAAATTTCTCATAATCCATCTTATAAGTTACAATTGCTTTATGATCTGCATCATACTCTGTAAAAGTCCCCTTTAATCCCGAATCTACAAGTACATTATCTCCTGTTTCCTGCGCACTGCTGACATATCCGGAATAAGGTACTTTAAACGAATCTACAAGTTCAAATGTACCTTCATTTTCATCCACCAGATATTTGTAATACTTGGAATTCTTTCCGTCAACCGCAGAACTTACTTTCAGACCTATCGACGACCAGTCATAATCCGGTCTTGTCTCACTGATTCCAATATTATTATCAAACATATACAGATAATACTGCCCGTCCGCAAGGCTTTCATCTGTCTCATATGTGATCGTATGCTGGCCACCCTGTATTGTAAAATCTCCTTTCTTATTCAGCAGAAGACTTACATAAGAAGTATCTTTCCAGAAATCTTTTTCACCGATCATATAAGAAACCACCGGCCCGTCATAGATATTATCTACTTTGATGATTGTTGACGTCTCTCTTGAACTTAAAAGTACTGACCCATTTCCTATATACTGAATCGTGTTGATATGCATCCAGTCCAGTTCATCGGAAGAATTTTTCACACAGGTCTTTTTATATTCGCCAAACAGATCTCCCAGATCCAGTACCTCTGTCACCTCACCGGAATTTACATCCAGTTTCAACACGATATCTTCCACGCTGTCCTGCGTCGTATCAGTTGCAAGAATCAACATATTTCCATTTTCATCAAACACATAATCATGGTGCAATTTGTAATTGCCAAGATCATATACCTTTGTTACCTGCCCAAGACGGTTCACCTGTGCCATCTTCTTTTCGGAAATACTGTAATACATCGAATTCTCGTCAAAGATAAGCCTGTGACTTCGGTATCCCAGAAGAGGAACTTCTCCTCTTAAGACTCCGTTATTGTCATAATAATACATAAAATCCATAGAAGGACTGTCATTTCCAAGTACCACATACAGCCCGTCTTCTAACTTGTCCGCACTTTGTTTTACATCCGTATCAAGCTGTACTGCCTCTTCTCCATACAGACTTCCCATCTCATATACGATTTCCTTCGTATCCGTAGAACCGTCTTCATTCGTTATATAGAATGTAATCGTATTCTCCGTATCCGGGATCAGACCGATCACCTGAAATTCATGCTCTTTCTGATACTCTTCATCCTGATATACATTTCTGCTAAAGTCGGCAATATCATCCTCCTTTACATGAATCGTATAAGAAACTTTCACCGCCGAATCTGTCTCAAAATAAACATACAATGACTGTGTATTGGTTCCAAAAGGATTGTATTCGATCAGCATATTACTCAGTGTATACTCCTGAGATTCTTTTTTCTTTTCCAGTTCGTCCGCTATTTTCTGCTGCTCTTCTGCATTGTATGTTTTTTTGATCTTCTCATAGATTTTTTTCTGTTTTTCATTCATTACATTTGCTTCATTATCTGACATTTTCTGTTCTTTTTTTTCATCAGACTCTGAAACCTGTTCTTTCTTCGTTGTGCTCTTCTCTTTCGTGTCTGCATTTGCACACGCTGTCATTCCCATCGCAAGTATCATAGCCAACATTCCTGCAGTCATGATTCGCTTTTTCACTTTTTCTATCCCACTTTCTTATTATTTTTTCACAGTTATAAATATTTTAACAAGAATTTGTGTTAAAAATATGAAATATGGTCATTTTTATTTTAATTATTCGTTTTTGCTCTGCACCTCCGTATTTTTCAACTCATATATTACGATTCCACCTTTTTCTTCACAGCCCGTTTTCCACAACTCCATTAGATCCAGTCTGACTTTTTCCCCGTAAGTAGCCACATCGATCCACATACCCTGTTCATTCTTTTCATATCCGACCACAAGAAACCAGTGCCAGATGAAATCTTTGTACTTTTCAACATTCAAATGTCTCAACATCAGATATGGTACCGGAAGTCCCTTATCAATCTGTTCGCATATGATCTTCTCTGCCTCTTCTGCAGTACCTGTCCCGTCGAATTTTTCCATATCAATCTGATAATCCGTTCCATATTTTTCATTCACATCTGAAATATATTTTGCCAGACCTTCAATATACCATTCCGGCTTTTTTACGCCCTGAACTCTTGGACGGATGTATGGTTTCATAATCTGACTGAATTTTTTGTATGCTTCTTTATCCATCTGTTCAAGATCGAACGGATATAATTTTTTCATTCCCTTATATTTTGCCAGATAAATACAGCTGTCACATGCCGTTGCAGCTCCACATCCACCAACATTCATAACAATATTCGTGAACCAGTCCTGATTTCCTCCGAATTCTCCATCAATCATAAAATATTCCAGTTCTTTTTTCATATCTGCTCACCTGTCCTGTCTATTTGTCTATATAATAATGCAGCCATCTGCTTCCAACACCTGGTATTACTTTTTCAGACATCTGAAAGAAATTCTAACATACTTTCTCAAGCGTACGCAATGGGCGGGGATTGCAGATTTTCTGCAATTCCCGCCCATTATTTCTCTATATTTTATTATTGATTTTTTGTTATTCTTATAAGCTTCTTGACATCTCTTCGCATACTTTCATAGCTTCAATGATAGAACTTCTGAAGCCGAGCTCTTCTAATGTACGAACAGCTTCAATTGTTGTTCCTGCCGGTGAACAAACCATATCTTTTAATTCTCCAGGATGTTTTCCTGTATCCAGAACCATCTTTGCACTTCCAAGAACAGCCTGTGCTGCAAACTGATAAGCCTGTTTTCTTGGCATTCCGCCTGAAACTGCTGCATCTGCCATAGCTTCGATCAGCATGAATACATACGCCGGTGAACTTCCACTTACTGCTGTTACTACATCCATCAGACGCTCAGGAACGATCTCTGCACGGCTGAAACTTTCCAGAAGGCTCTTTACATATGCGATCTCATCTTCTGTAAGATGTTCATTCGGGCAAACTGCTGTCATACCTTCTCCAACCATAGCCGGTGTGTTAGGCATTGTACGAACGATCTTTACATCTTTTCCAAACTGTTCTGCAAGCCATGCAAGTGTCTTACCTGGTGCAATTGTAATGATAATCTGTTTGTCTGTCACAACATCTTTGATATCAGCAATTACGCTCTCATAAAACTGTGGTTTTACAGACAGAATAATTGTCTCTGCTTTCTGTGCAACTTCTTTATTGTCTGCTGTTACATTGATTCCGTATTCTTTCTGAACTCTTTCTCTTCCAGGTGCAAAAAGATCTGCCCCGATAATTTCTTCTGCAGGAATTACATTATTCTTGATAATTCCGCCCATAATTGCTGATGCCATGTTACCTGTACCGATAAATCCTAATTTCATCCTTATTACCTTCCTTTTTAACCTGTTATGTTCTTTTTGCTCCCGGCACGTGACACATAAACAATCTGTTATGTTCGCTCCGTGCTTTTGTATACGTTTTTTAAATTTGTATACAAATCATTTCTACTGTGACTATATCACTCATTTCTCAAAAAGTCAACACACAACCTTGAATTTTCTTTGAAAACACGTTATAATTTGTATACAAATACAGAAAATGTATACTTTTATATAAAAGCTGATATGCACTGCTATAACTTACTACGTTATTGTGAAAGTACTATTTGAAGGGGGCATTTACTATGGCAGAAAAAAGTCCGTCTCTTGCCACACAGGCTTATCATACCATCAAAGAAAATATTCTGAATCTTACCTATCCTCCGGGCATGGTCCTTACCGAGGCTATGCTCACCAAAGAGCTCGAAATGAGCCGAAGCCCGGTACGCACTGCGATCCAGATGCTTCAGGTCGAAGGACTTATTGTCTCGGACTATTACAAATCTATGACTGTAAAAGAAATTACAGATAAAGATATCAATGAGATTTATCAGTTACGGGAATTATTAGAGGGGGCCGCTTTCCGTCAGATTTTTACCTCCGGGCGGTACGAAGAGTATTCTTACCGTATTGAAGAGAAAGTCGTGCGTATGTGCGCCGCTGCAGGCGATCTGTATGAATGGGAGATTGCAGATACTGCCATGCATATGGAAATTATCAGTATTTTTGACAATGACAGAATCAACCGGATCTATGAAAATAATCTTTCCGAACTGATCCGCATTGGCCAGTATTCTATCCGAAACGGGATGAAAATCCCCAGAACAAATGACAATCTGAAAAAAATGATTTCTTATATGAGAAAGGGAAACTATGAGAAAGCGTTTGAAATCTTGAAAAACGACCATTTCGGAACCGGCCGTAACACCGCATTAAAAATGCATTAATAAAATACGTATATAAAAAACTTGCCAGCTGCGCGATCTGCAACTGGCAAGTTCTTTGTATATCTCTTATTTTTTAAAATGTTCCAACATGATTGGCATACATTGTTTGGAATATTCTCCCAATGAATATGCTCCTTTGTTCAAACACCAGTCCGAAACCAGCGCTCGTTCACACATCGAGTAATATCTGACCAGTTCATTCACCGGTACTTCATCCGATATCTCTCCTCTTTTTTGTCCTTCATCGATCACACTGCTGATCAGTTTATAATATGTCCGGTTCTGATCCAGAAGTGATCTGTGCCCCTGTGCTACAAGCTGTGTTGAATAAAGCGAAGCCAGAAGATCAATGCTGATCTTTTCTTCCATCATCGAATGTGCTTCGTAGTTTAGATAAAGAAGCTTCTCATAACAGTTCATATCCGGATCCATCTTGGTCTTTAACACTTCGTAATTATCATCCAGAATAATCGACAATGTATTCAACAATTCATCTTTGGTATTAAAATAATAATAGAACGATCCTTTGGATGTTCCTGACAATTCAATAATGTCATCTACCGTTGTTCCATTATATCCTTTTTCATAAAACAACTGCCATGCCGCTGTTACGATTCTTCCTTTTACACTTTTTTTGTTGTCTGTTTCTATTTCCATTTATTTTCTCCTTATCCGCCCTCTTTTAAAGTACTTTTAGTATAACATATTTATTTTAACAGTGTACACAGAAAATTCTTCTTAATACTTTACTTCAAAACTACTTTCCAGTTCCGGCTCCATCTCTTCGGTATCAATCCAGTCAATCTGGATAAACTGGTTCCGGTTCAATCCCTTCATGAGTTCAAAGATCAGAGTCTCTCTTCCCTGTACTTCCATAACTACCGTCCCATCATATTCATTCTTCACCCATCCGGTCAGATTCATAGATCTTGCCAGATATTTTGCTGTATAACGAAATCCCACGCCTTGTACTCTTCCATGGAATATCATATGTTTTCTTACTTCCGACATCTATTACCACCTCTGAATAATTCAGGGTACTGCGCTACGCAATACCCTGCCTTTTTACATTCCGCTATGCAAGAAAAGCGAATATTTTCAACTTCTTTTGCATAACTTTCTTCACTCGAAATTCTTATGAACAAGCCTGCTGTACTCTTCATAAGCTTCTACTCCCTCAAATGCATCTTTTAACGCATCTCTGATTCCTATATAATACCAGCCTATGATCTTTTTATCCTTCATCCTGAAACGGTTCCATAGTTCTTCTCCATATACCGGATAATCCCTGTCAATATCGCGCATATTCGATAACTTGTCCGCCAATCCTACCATCTGTACTTCTCTCGGTGCATTTCGTATATGTTCGATCGTTGCAGACTTGCGTTCCATCCATGTCTTGGTTTTATCTTCGCTTTCCTGTGCTACAATTCCTGCCACTCGTTCCGAAAATTCCCGTGCAAGGATTTCTCTCGATACACCTTCACAATCTTCAATCGTATCATGTAAAACTGCTGCACTGATAATCTCCTCGTCCTGCGTCATCGTTGAGACAATATCTCCCACTTCGATCGGATGCACAATATATGGCCTCCTGGTTCCTTTCCTGAACTGTCCCGCATGTGCTCTCGTGGCAAATTCAATTGCCTTATTAATCATAATGGTACCTCTCTTTTATCGCATATGGTCTTTGGAGCCGATGATACGGCCTGATTAGTTATGTCTTTAATATATAAATAATATCACCTGATACTTTAAATGACAATAATTTCAGTATATAATAAAAGAAAAGTTGCCTTTGGACCCCGCCGCCTGCTGTCCCTTTCAAGCGCATGGCGGTTTGGATATCCTGGCACTATAAATTGATCAGGGGGAGATAAATTATGGAACAAAAAACAATCTTTATTACAGGTGCTTCCAGAGGCATCGGGAAAAGCATCGCACTTTTATTCGCTTCCCGCGGATATCATACATTTTTGAATTGCTCTTCTTCTGTAGATGAGCTCAAAAAGCTCCGGGCATATATCACCGAAAAATACCATACTCCATGTACACTTGTACCGGGTAATGTAGGAAATCCTGACCACGTACGGGCAATTTACAATAAAATTTATCAGGAATGTACACATCTTGATGTACTCGTCAACAATGCAGGTATTTCCTATATTAATCTTCTGACTGATATGACAGATGAGGACTGGAACCGGATCATTCAAACTAATCTTTCTTCCGTATTTTACTGTTGCAGACAGGCGATTCCTCCGATGGTTTCCAAACGTTCCGGAAAAATCATCAATATTTCTTCCATGTGGGGGACATCCGGTGCTTCCTGTGAAGTTGCATACTCTGCTTCCAAGTCCGGCATCAACGGATTTACCAAAGCGCTCGCCAAAGAACTCGCACCGAGTAACGTTCAGGTTAATGCGATTGCCTGCGGAGTAATCGATACCTCTATGAATGATCAGCTTACCAGCGAAGAGAGAAAGGCTCTTGAAGAAGAAATTCCGGCCGGCAGATATGGTACTCCGAAAGAAATCGCTCAGATGGTATGGAATATTGTACATGCTCCAGAATATATGACCGGACAGATCATCGGAGTTGACGGCGGATTTCTATAAAATTTTTTGACCAACCGATATTCAGACAATACTGTTTCTTAAACATAAGCGAACCGTGCAATAAATATTGCACGGTTCGCTTATGTTTTTCTTTTTATATGTTTTTATTCAAAATCAAGTTCCACGGGGCAATGGTCCGACCCCATGATCTCAGTCAGGATTTTCGCATCTTTTATCCTGTCTTTCAGGCTTTCAGATACACAGAAATAGTCAATACGCCAGCCTGCATTCTTCTTTCTTGCACTGAAGCGGTATGACCACCAAGAATAGATTCCCTCTGCATCCGGATAAAAATAGCGGAACGTATCAATGAACCCCGCATTTAACAGATTCGTAAATTTTCCTCTCTCCTCATCCGTAAATCCCGCATTTTTACGATTGGTTTTCGGATTCTTCAAATCAATCTCTTTATGTGCTACATTAAGATCTCCGCAGAAGATCACCGGTTTCTTTTCTTCTAATTTCTTAAGATATGCAAGAAACGCATCTTCCCATCGCATTCTGTAATCCAGTCGTGCAAGTTCGCTCTGTGAATTTGGTGTATAGACTGTAATAAAATAAAAGTCTTCAAACTCTAACGTAATCACACGGCCTTCTTTATCATGTTCTTCTATTCCCAATCCATAGCTCACGGAAAGAGGCTCTTCTTTTGTAAAGATTGCCGTTCCGGAATAACCTTTTCTCTCAGCATAATTCCAGTACTGATGATATCCCGGCGTATCTAGTTCCAGCTGCCCAGCCTGCATCTTTGATTCCTGTATACAGAAAATATCTGCATCCGCTTCATTAAAAATATCCATAAATCCTTTTTGTGCACATGCACGGATTCCGTTGACATTCCACGATATAAACTTCATATCTTCCTCCCGACCGTTCTTACTTTTTTGTCCCTGATTCACCCATATAGGCGCAGTTTAATAATATACTTTTCTTAAAAACAATCCTCTTGCCGGAGCTAAAAATCCTGCAAGGCTTCTGTCCTCTGCTGCAATTACGACCGGCAGCATGGATGCATCCCTCTTTCCTGCACCAATCTCCAGAAGTGTTCCTGTAAGGATTCTTACCATATGATATAAAAATCCGGTTCCGTAATAGGTGATCCGCACTTTTTCTCCGCTGCTTACTATCTTAATGTTTGTAATCTTACGGATTGGATCTTTGCATTCTTTATCATCCGTAAAACTTGTAAAATTCTTTGGTCCTATCAGATATTTTGTTGCATCACGCATTGCCTCGATGTCCAGTTTTTCCGGATAATGATAGCAATATCTTCTGGAAAAAACATCCGGTTTTTCACGACAGTCAATATAATATTCGTATTTTTTCCCTTTGGCACTCTTGCGTGCATGAAAACCATTCTTGGCAAGTTCTACTTTCACAATACGGATATCTTCCGGAAGATATCTGTTCAGTGAATCTTTGAGTTCCTTGGTATCATATAATTTAGAAAGTTTCACACTTGCAACCTGTCCACGTGCATGAACACCCGCATCTGTTCTTCCCGATCCATCTATATGCACACGATATCCAACCAGTTTACCGATACTCCACTCCAGAATATACTGTATTGTGTTATCTGTTGTGGCCTGTCTCTGCCATCCCTGATATCTGCTTCCATCATAGGAAATGGTTAACTTATATGTTCTCATATTATTTCACCCAATCTATTCTATCGTTCATCTTCTATCATTTTATCTGTTTCTATTATTTCCATATACTGTAAAGATAATTCTATATCTGTTTTCTTTTTGAAAAAGGGAGAAGCAAATAATTTTTTGCTTCTCCCTTATATTCTATCACTTTATTACTTTATAAGCAATTCATTCTTATTCTAATATCTTCTTTAATTCATCCATAAACGTACTTACATCTTTAAATTCTCTGTAAACAGATGCAAATCTGACATAAGCAACTTCATCCAGTGCCTTCAGTTCATCCATGACTGCTTCTCCGATCGCACTGCTTGGAATCTCTTTTTCCTCCAGGCTGAAAACTTTTGTCTCTATTCTGTCAACAACTTTCTGAATATCTGCTGTTGCAACCGGTCGTTTATAGCAAGCACGCACAACTCCATTCTCTACTTTCCGACGATCATACTGCTCTCTTGTATTGTCCTTTTTGATCACAGTCAGTGGAATTGTCTCTACTTTCTCATATGTCGTAAAACGTTTGCCGCATACATCACATGAACGGCGGCGTCTGATAGAACTCCCGTCTTCTGCCGGTCTGGAATCGATAACTCTTGTATCCGGATTATTGCAATATGGGCACTTCATCTGAATCGTTCCTTTCTGTCCATTATACTGTCTTTATATTCAAATACAGTATATCTTTTCCACAAACATAAGTCAAACAAATTTCTCCTATTTTTCTTCATGGATTTCCACCAGAATCAGGTCCGGACCAATCCTTTTAATGCAGGAAAAAGGAATGATATACTCCGTCCCATCTCCGAAAAAATTACACCATTTTCCTCCCTCCGGTACCACCAGGGCCTCTATGCATCCTTTACATTCATCAATGATCAAATCCTCTATATAACCAAGCTTTTTACAGTCACAGCAGTTGATCACTTCTTTTTTCTTCCATTCACTTAATCGAACTTTTGCCATCTTCCCTCACCTGTTTTGACAATATTCTGCTCTTTATTCCATTTTATACTCATTTTCTGTAATAAAGAGTCCTGTTTTAAAATATGCAAAGCCCCCTTCTCCGGTCAAAAAAACAGCCTGTACATCCACAGTGCTACACTGCGTCTATACAGACCGTTTTCCTTTTTATTCTTCGATCATAATAACAGCCACCGGACACTCTTCTTTGGCCTCTATTGTTGCACTTTCATGTTCCGGTGTCACTTTGGCATAAGCTTCTGCCAGGCCGTCTTCATCAAATCGGAACACCTCCGGACATGTTGCGATACATGCTCCGCAGGAGATACATCCGTCTATAACCTTTGCTTCCATGAAACATCCCTCCTTGTAAAATCTCTACAACAGTATGTCTCATTTTCAGCAAATTATTCCTGTTCTTATCTAATCACTGTACCGGTTTTTCCCTTAAGTGCTTCATCGAATTTGTCAAATGATGTGATCAGCGCACTTCTTCCTTCTCTCTTTTCGAGGAATTCAACTGCTGCTCTGAATTTTGGATACATGTTATATTTTCCAAAATGTCCTTCTTCCATGTATTCTTTTGCCTGAGCGACGCTGATCTCTCCAAGCTCTTCCTCTTCCGGTCTGTCCATGTTGATCTTAACTTTCTCAACACTTGTCAGAATGATCAGTTCATCGGCATCTGTCTCTTCTGCCATCTTTCCTGCAGTCAGATCTTTTTCGATTACGGCACTTGCTCCTTTCAGGCGATGATCCTGTTCCAGTACCGGAATACCGCCTCCTCCGCAGGCTATAACAACCTGATCTGCATCCAGTAATGCTTTGATCGCATCAATCTCTACGATGTTGACCGGATTCGGTGCAGATACAATACGGCGGAATCCTTTTCCAGGCTCTTCTACTACATAATTACCTTTTTTGCGCTCGGCACTTGCCTCTTCTGCATCCATATAACGTCCCAGAACTTTTGTTGGTGTATAGAACGCTTCATCGTACGGATCAACGATCACCTGTGTCAGAACTGTACTGACAGTTCTGTAAATACCACGATTCATCAATTCTTCACGGATTGCATTCTGAAGGTCGTATCCGATATAGCCCTGACTCATAGCAGAACATACAGACATTGGTGCTGCCGTATAATCTTCATGTTCTTTGGCAAATTCATTCATTGCTGTATGGATCATACCAACCTGAGGTGCATTACTGTGTGTAATTGCAACCTGATATCCTTTTTCAATCAAATCACCGATAACTTTCGCAGTCTTCTTTACTGCCTCTTTCTGTTCTGGTAATGTCGTACCAAGTGCTCTGTGTCCTAATGCAACTACAACTCTTTTTTTCATAATCTATACCTCTGCTTTTCTAGTATTTTTCTACGAAATAAATATAAGAGAATTATAGTATTTTTCCATGTAAAATGCAATCTTTTTTACCCTTATATTCCCTATAATTCAGTCATTTATCCTGTATACATTTTATAATCTGTCAAAATCCATATCCAGAAGCTCATCAAAAGATTGAATAGAAGCGTCTGCTTTTTCTACTTCGCCGAATCCGTAAGCTGCATAGATCATCGGTATTTCTGCTTCCTTACACGAATTCGCATCTCCCTGTGTATCTCCAACATAAACCGCCTCACTCAGACCATTTCTTTCCATGATAATCCGGATATTCTCTCCTTTTAATCTTCCGGTATAAGCCGGGCAGGTGAAATCCTTAAAATACTCTCCTAATTTTGAATACTGCAAAAATGCTTCAATATATCCGTCCTGACAGTTACTTACAATATACAGTGGATATTTCTCACTTAATTTTTTAATTGTCTCCTGTACACCTTCAAATATCACACATGGACCGGACGCAACCAATCCATTTTCATATTTCAACATTTTCTCCATGAGCTTCATCATCTCATCTTTCGGCATCTCCGGAAAAAGACTTTCACCAATCGCTTCCATTGGCTTTCCAAACTCTTTTTTCAGATCTTTTTCTTCAAGTTCTTTGTGTTCTATTCCTTCATCCTTGATCACTTTATTCCATGCAACTGCTACCATTTCGGTTGAATCCCATAAAGTACCATCTACATCAAATATAATTCCCTTCATTTCCTTCCTCCGTTATCTTTTTGTTCATAAAACTGTCTTTCCTAAGTATACTATACTTCAAGGCTTTACTACAAGCCCGGTCTTCTTTCAGTCTTTCAGCAGTATCTTTTCCCGTGATTCTATACCTTCCCATGGATTTATCCATATTTCTACATTCTTTTTCAGTTCTTTATTATAATATTTGATCTTTATTATAATCTTACCGTCTGTATAATCATCATACAGCTTTCCTATGTTTTTATATTCATATGAATACCCTATCTGTCCGTGATTTTTCAGATCCTTCCATTCCCTGGATGATAATTCTTTTTTGAATACTTTCTTCTTGCCGATTTTCATCTCTAGCTTCACAGCTTCCACATTCTTCATATTCTTTTGCTCCGAAGCACGAACATTCAGATAACCTGACTGATATTCACCATTTCCTGTCTCATCTGCCTCCAGATCTGCCATCGGAAGCCAGTCGATCTGCTCCAGTAAATACTCCGTCGAATCTGTATCAATGACGACATTCTGTTTTTCACCACTCTTATCGATATTAAGACTGATATTCACCGGATTCTCCAGATAACTTACCGGTATCTCTGCCTCGCCTTCATATCCATTTTCTTTTTTTACCATATCTACAGATATGTTTCCGTCACTTTCGTCGGTCTTAACAAGACCTGTCATTTGTGTTTCTGCGCTGTCCCGAACCAGAACACACTTTAATTTCAGATATATCTTTCCGTCCTCGGAACAACGTACACTTCTGTAAAACTCCGATATGATTCCTTTTGGCCTTCCTATCTGTTCACTGTCTTCATCCGTTTCCTGCTGTACGATCTGTGTCGTCTGTGCTTCTGTATTATTTGATTTTTCTTCAATAATAAAATATCTTACATATATACTTCCACCGATACACGCAGCAAGAAGAATCGCAGAAATTGCTATCAAAACTATAGCATATCTCTTCCACCGTTTTATTTCTTTTTGGCAATGTTCTATTCTTTCTTTTTCATCTTTACGTTTTGTATCTTCTTCGCATTCCATCCCCAAAAGCTCTGTTATAGACACTTCAAAAATCTCCGCCAATAATTTTAATTTTTCTATATCCGGAATGGCACTGTCTGTTTCCCATTTGGATACAGACTGTCGTGACACTCCTATTTTTTCCGCAAGCTGTTCCTGCGTCATAGATCGTTTTGTCCTCAACTTATATATCTTTTCACCTAATGTCATTTTCTCACCTTCTTAATAATATCTATACGAAATGAATTCATTTTTTTCATTATGTCTTATTCTCCTGCATTTGTCCACATATGTAACATTGCAATCTCGCAACCATTGGTTGACAGCTTTCATTTTTCGTAATTTTCAGACTTTTCATCCACTTTTTTATTTCTTCATATTCACCCGCCTCTTGCTGTGCTATACTGAAGACAGTTTATACAATGTCTGAATCTGCAGAACGCATAGCGATATAAAATATGATTCAGCAACATATGACCGGTTTATGAAAGGAGACTACTATTATGAAAGTTATTGTAATCGGACCAAAAGGTAAAATGGGAAAACTGATCACACAGGTCGCTGCCAGTCGTGACGATATGGAACTGGTGGGTGCAATAGCACCAAAGGGACGGGATTATATCGGAAAGGATCTGGGCACTGTTGCCATGACGGGCTTCGAACTCGGAGTTCCTGTAACCGATGACCTTGAAAGTATCATTGATTCCTGTGATGTCATCATTGATTTTTCCACAAAAGAAATGGCCATGGAAGTTCTGGATCTTGCTATTGCCCATAAGAAAGCACTGGTATGTGGATCGACCGGATTTTCCGCTGAAGAAATGAAACGCTTCGAAGAAGCCGGCAAACAGATCCCGATGCTCTATGCGGCTAACACTTCAAAACTTGTGAATATCATGAACAAACTTCTGGAACTTGTTACTGCAACTTTAAAAGATGAGATTGATATCGAGATTCTGGAAATGCATGATCAGTGGAAGAAGGATGCACCAAGCGGAACTTCTAAAGAGATGGGTGAGATCATGGCTCATGCTCTCGGCAAAGAGCTTAGCGATATTGCAGTCTACGGACGTGAAGGCGAATCACCTCGTGAACCTGGAACCATCGGCTACCATTCCCTTCGTGCCGGCAATATTCCAAGCAGCCATACCGTATACTTCGGAGGCATGGGCGAACGTCTGGAAATTACCCATCACTCCTATAACTGGGAATGCTTTGCAAGAGGAGCCTGTGACTGTGCTGCTTATCTTGAAGGGAAAGGCCCTGGGTTCTATTCCATCAAAGATGTGCTTGGAATTTAATCCACTAATGAATGGATCAAACACAGAACTACAAAAAATCCGCCATTGGCAGTTCCTTACGAACGCATGGCGATAAAAATAAAAGGTACATTCCCTTGCATTAAAGTCTGCACAGGAATGTACCTTTTATTTTATTCCAGCCGGATATCAACCTTTTCACACATTAAACAATCAGACCTTCCAGCTCGTCCTTGGACATCACACCCATATCTCTCTTAACGACTTCTCCGTCTTTGAACACCAGAAATGTCGGGATAGACATTACACGATACTGTCTTGCAAGTTCCGGTTCCTGATCTACGTCAATTTTGCATACTTTGATATCTGTACGTTCTTCTGCAATCTCTTCCACGATCGGTGCCATCGTCTTGCATGGTCCGCACCACGTTGCCCAGAAATCTACCATTACAGGTACTTTTGACTCCAGTACTTCTTCATTAAAATTATCTTTTGACAAATGTATAACTGCCATATCTATTTCCTCTCTTTCGTAATGACTATTATCATGTAACTACATGCTTATTATAACCGATTCCCCAAAGTTATCCATATAAATTCTATAAAATATTCTGAAAAAATTATTCAATAATAATTTTGTATGAAGCCTCAAATTCTCCGCCCGCTTCCAGAGCATTTTCCCAGTCTCTGTCTTTTAATTCCCCGTCGAATCTTTCACTGTCACAACGTCCATACCATGGTTCAATGCATACAAACGGAGCCTGTTTTTTCGGTGGTGACCAGATTCCTGCAAGTGGTGCGTCAAATTCTACTGCCAGATATTCCTTCCTCTGTGGATCCGTCAATGCGACCCTTTGAATCTGATGCCCTTCAATTACCAGCGCATCCCCGTCAAACAAATGCTCATCAATAGAAAGGAAGCCGTCTGTCAGCTTATATTCTTTTTTCTGTGTTGTAACAACTCCACCTTCTCCGAATACCGTATTCGTCAGTGATTCCGGTGCATTTCCTTCTCCATCCTTAAACTTCAGGAAATATTCTGACTGCTTCTCGCCTTCTCTGACCGGGCAGAAGAATGCCGGATGCGCACCGATCGCAAAATACATATTTTTCTTATTTGTATTTTTTACTTTCCACATTACCCTGACAGCTGTTCCTTCCAGTCTGTATCCAATCTCCAAATGGAAATGAAACGGATAGACTTTACGGGTTTCATCGGTATCCTCCAACGCCAGCCATGCCTCATCTGTGCTCCGGCTTATCAATGTAAAGTCCATATCTCTTGCAAATCCATGCTGATTCATCGGATATTCTTTGCCCTCATGTCTGTAAACTTTATTCTTTACTCCGCCGACAAAAGGAAATAACACAGGCGACGTCCTTCCCCAGTATTTTGCATCTGCATTCCACAAATATTCCTGTCCGTCAGCCTTACTTTTCAACGACCGCAATTCTGCTCCGTGAATATTCACAGTTACTTCTATCTGTTCATTTTCCAATCTGATCTGTTCCATCAATCTCTCATCCTTTCTGTCTGCTCCATTCCTTCTAAATCTTTTCCAGATCCAGTTCTGTTCCATTTAGCACTGCTGACACCAGACCGTCATGTCCGTCATAAACGAGTTTCAGCGAGAAAAACGGAACCTTTTCTGCTATCAGTTTTAAAAATATCTTATCTCCTCTCCAGAGATTCAGATCCTGTATCTTATTAATATCAACCCAGTCCAAAACGCCTTCATCACAGGCAATCTGTTCCCCTTCAAAACCATCTGCGTGAAACAAAGACATATATTCTGTCACTCCGTCTCCCGATACAAATGTTACAAGTCCACAGAACCTGTAAGAAGTAAGCGTATACCCGGTCTCTTCTTTTACCTCTCTTAGAACACATTCTTCAGGGCTTTCATCTGCCTCAAAGTGCCCTCCGACACCGATCCATTTTCCCTCATTCACATCATTTTTCTTCTTAATTCTGTGAAGCATCAGATATTTATTATCTTTTTCAATATAACAAAGTGTACTGAGTCCTGTCATTTCATCCTCTCTTTCTGTTATTTTTACATTTAATTTATCTGATTTTACTGCTTTAGTATCCACGGCATTCATGATATGATATGGATACCAGCGTTATAAATATCAGCGTTATACATGCCAGATTTTGTTTCTGGCATTATTATACCTATACTACAGGAGAATTGCAATGAACCGTACAATAGAATACCTGATTACCGAAAAAGAAGACGGACTCCGGATTGAACAATTCTTACGAAGGAAAGGATATTCCGGTCAGAATCTTGCCGAAATCAAACGTATGCCAAAAAGTATACTGGTAAATGGTGTCCATTATTATATGCGCCAGACACTGACTGCCGGAGACATTCTAAAAGTCATTATCTGTGAAACAAAATGCTCTGAGAAAATCCCCCCGGTGGAGATTCCACTGGATATTATCTACGAAGATGAAGACATCATCGTGATCAATAAACCCGCCGGCATGCCGATTCATCCGTCAATGAACAATTATTATAATTCCCTTGCCAATGCACTTGCATGGTACTACCAGAAGCAGGACAAACCTTTTATCTTTCGCTGTTGCAACCGTCTTGACCGCGATACCTCCGGACTCACTGTGGTCTCCAAACACCTTGTCAGCGGAAGCATCCTTTCTACCATGACTAAAAACCGGGAAGTACACCGCGAATATCTTGCAGTAGTAAAGGGCCGTGTCACACCTTCATCCGGAACAATCTGCGCCCCACTTGCCCGAAAAGAGGGAACGATCATTGAACGCATGGTAGATTTTGAACACGGTGAGGAAGCCATCACCCATTATAAACTGATAAGAGAAGCAAACGGACACAGTCTGGTCTCATTAAAACTTGAGACAGGCCGTACCCATCAGATCCGTATTCATATGAAATACCTTGGCTTTCCACTGATCGGTGATTACCTGTATAATCCAGATATGGAACATATGACCAGGCAGGCTTTACATTCCCATCATATGGAATTTGCACATCCGATCACCGGTGAATGGATGTCATTTACGGCACCTCTTCCTGCTGATATGGCAAATGTATTAAAAGACTAAAAAAGCAGTATTGTATTCCGATTTTTCATCGTTATACAATACTGCTTTTCATCTATATCCAGTTATTTTTTAGACTCCTCATATGCCTTCAGTTCATCGAGCGCCTGACCTCCCATCAGGTACAACGCTGCAATGTTGAAGATTGTCATCAGACCGATTCCGACATCTCCCAGATCCCATACAAATGTATAAGTCGCAATTCCTCCAATGAACAACATCACAAGTGCCAATACTTTGTATGCAGTCTGCCAGCACCATTTGTCACCAAACAGATATGCCACATTACATCTTGCATAAAAGAGAATTCCCAGAAATGTAGAAAAACTGAACAGGAATAAGGTCACTGCAATGAATATCACTCCGAATTCTCCCAGATGATATCTCATCGCAGTCTGTAACAGATCCATTCCTTCTTTTCCAGCGACCAGTTTTTCCGGTACCAGTAACATGATCATAGCGGTACAGCTACAGATTACGATCGTATCTACAAACACTCCAAGTGCCTGTGTTAATCCCGCTTTCACCGGTTTGTCACATTCTGCTGCCGCTGCCGCACATGGCGCAGAGCCTGAACCAGCTTCATTCGAAAATAATCCACGTTTTACTCCGTTCATCAACACTGCTCCAAATCCACCGGCTGCCACCTGGCGGATTCCGAAAGCTTCCTGGAAGATTCTTGCAAATACCCCCGGAAGGCTTCCGATATTGGTAATAATAATAAAAATCGTAATGCAGAAATAACACACCGCCATAAACGGAACCATCAGATCCAGTACTTTTACCGTCGCATTCTTACGAAGTACGATAATCGCCGCAAGGATCACCAGAACGATCGTCGTATAAAGTGGCGGAATAGAAAATGCATTTTTAAAAGATGCAGCCACAGAATTACTGATTACCTGACTAATCCCGCACCAGCAGATCAAACCTGAGATGGCAAATAATACTGCAGGCAGTACGCACTTTCTCTTCTTTCCGGTCCTGCCTTCCACATAATCATGGATATAATATGCCGGTCCGCCGCGGAAACCTCCGTATAAAGGATCTTTTTCTTTATGAATCTGAGCAAGTGTTGCTTCTATAAATGCTGTCGAAGAACCGATCAGCGCTGTCACCCACATCCAGAATATAGCTCCCGCACCACCTGCGGATACTGCCGCAACAACGCCGACCAGATTTCCCATTCCGACACGGGTTGCTGTCGATACGATCAATGTCTGAAAAGTAGACAGACTGTTCTTGTCTTCTTTCTTTCCTGTCAGTACCGTTACCATATCCGGAAATAACCTGATCGGAAGTACTCTGGTCCGGATGGTAAAATATATTCCTGCCGGTATCAGAAGTATGATCAACAGTGAAATTCCGACACTACCGCCTCCCGGAAGAGGTATCTGCAATAAATCTCCCCACAAAAAGCTATATACTTGTTCTATTAATTTAACTATCATAGTATAAATATCCTTTCAAAGTCTCAGGACTTTAAAGCACTACACTTTAAAGCCCTGAATTACATCATACTATATTCTGATCTATATTGCAAACTGAAACTTACTTTTGTTCTTTTATCCCTGTGATCATAAATATTAATCAATCAGGTCGTTCTGGAATCTGGACAAATGCTCATACGGAAGAATCAACCTTCCACGGTAAAGTCCACATCCGTCATTGATCAGACTGTTATTTATTGCCGAAAACATATTCACATCCAGTTCAGCCAGCTTAAGATTCAAAAGTTTCATTCCTCTCTCATAAGCCTCATCAAAATACAGACACTCTCCTTCCGGGATTGCATCTCTTCTGGCCCGTTCATGTTCCTGCTCTTTTTCATAACCGATATGATTTGCCGAGCCTATTTCTGCAATGTCATCCATCATTTTGGTTCGAAGCTGTACCTCCATATAACATCTTGAACTATTATCGTAAAATGTAATATGTAAAGACTGATAATTATTCGAACTATGGCTGCAGATATAATCTCTGTAATACGGTTTCACTGATTCGTTCAAAAGCGGGGATGTACTTTCCTTTATCCCCATGGCCGGTTCTGCACTAAATCCCTGCTCCTCCAAAAATCCCGGCAGTACATTTGCGATCTGATACAGGTATTTCCGCTCCTGCTCTTCTCTGTCTTCTTCACTGTTCAGATGGCATCTGGGAACTGAAATAATAATTCTGTAAGCGATTAAATCTCTAAAGCAACTCAATCGTTTCTTAACTTCTGCTATGCTCGGATATTTCCCGTGTTCTTCATAATAATCATAAATGAATTCCACCACATAACCATTGAATTTCTCTTCTGCCCGGATCAGTGATTTGATCCTTCCTTTGAAAGTAAATGCCATAAACGGATATTCTTTCGCCATATATTTGTAAAACTCTCTCATTTTCTGAGACTGCGCAGTTAAGAAATCATTATGCTCCAGAAGTTCCTGGATCTGCAACAGAAAATTACAATGAATCATATCTATTTCATTTCCTGTTTTCTTGGCATCTTTTCTCAAATCTTTGATGTAATTGTGAAGAATCCGAAGTACTGTATCTCCGGAATACAGATAGTCATTTAATATAACCATCTCTGTCACACTCCTCTTCTGTCTTTTTTCTTCTCTCCTGATTTTTTATTTTACCAAATTTTTCTTAAACATGCCAGACTGGTAAAAACGAAGTTTTTCCCTTTTACGCTTCCATCCTTTTCAGCTCCGGCATCACTGTACATAGCATCGTGATAAAGCAGATACTTCCACCGATCACATTTGATACCGGCTCTGCAAGGAATACCCCATCCGTTCCCATATGTAATACATATGGCATCAGATAAGTAAGCGGAACTACAATGAACACTTTACGAAGCAGTGAAAAGAAGATTGCCTGCCTCTTCTTATTCAGTGATTTAAATACTGTTTGTCCCATATACTGCAGATCCATAAATATAAACGCCGCAAAATATTGTTTCAACGCCGGAACGGCATCTTTCATAAGAGTCTTATCCGAACTGAATATCCGGATCAGGACTTCCGGAATCATGATAATACTTCCCCACATCACTCCTGTATATATAAGGATCATAACTGCCAGAACTGCAATTGATTTTCGCACACGCGCAGGACGACGAGCCCCGTAATTATAGCTTAAGATCGGAGACGTTCCTTCATTTATTGCATGGATCGGAGTCTCCACAAGCTGACGCACACTGGAAATGATCGTCATTACAGAGATATAAATATCTCCGCCTGTAACAGACAGTACGTTGTTACAACAGATTGTCACCAGGCTGTTCGTAAGCTGCATGATAAATCCGGCCATCCCCAGACTTACAATATTTTTCGCATACCCTGTACATTCCGATATCTCATTCTTCCGTAAAAACCGTACTTTCAATTCTGCTTTTCCTGTAAGGAAAAAAAGAACAAAGGCTGCCGATAATGTCTGTGACAGTATGGTCGCAATGGCTGCGCCCCGCACTCCGAATCCGAGAACAAAGATAAACAGTGGATCAAGTATCAGATTCGCAACTGCTCCGATTGCAACAGAAAGCATTCCAACTACAGAATATCCCTGGGCATTGATGAACGGATTCATCCCGACTGCGATCATTGACGGCAATGTACCGAGCAGATAGATCATCATATACGGATACACATACACCAGTGCACTCTTAGAAGCTCCAAACAAAATTAAAATCGGTCTTGCAAATAGTAACCCCGTCACCATCAATATCACACCACTGACACAAACCATGGAAAAAGAAGTATTCATAATACACACAGCTTCTCTCTCCTGCCTTTTCCCTCTGGAAATAGAAAAAAGCGGTGCACCTCCGCCTCCAAAGAGATTTGCAAATGCAGTAATGATCACGATCAACGGAAAGCAGATTCCAACTGCCCCCAGTGCTTTCGTTCCCACCTCCGGGATACGTGCAATGTATACACGATCCACAATGTTATATAATAAGTTTAAGATCTGAGCAACGAGCATCGGAAGTGCTGCACCAAGAATATTCCCGGTCACGGTTCCATTTTCAAAGTCAACTCTTTTCATATTTTTACTCATTCCTTTTCTTTTTTCTTGCGTTTTCAGTATAACATCGGTTATTATATATGTAAATTATTGTTTTTATATGGCAATTCAACATTTTTTATATGGTTTTGTTCATAAATAACTCTTATATTTTTTATTTTTATCATATAGAGAAAGGAAATTTTATGGAACTGAAACAGTTAGAATATTTTCGTGCTATCGTAGATGCCGGGACCATCAGTGGTGCGGCCAGAGATCTTCATATGACACAGCCTCCTCTCAGCTATCAGATCAAAATGCTGGAAGAGGAATTACAGGTGCCGCTTTTTCTTCGTGGTAAAAAAAGAATCACTTTAACCGAAGCCGGGAAAACACTTTACGAACAGGCCGGAAATCTCCTGATACTTTCCGACCTCGCCAAACGTGAAGTGATAAAATCCAGCCAGTCTGCCACTCTGCATATCGGTATGACCCCTTCCACCGTATCAATGATGTCCGACCATCTTCTTCATTTTGCAAAGAAGTATCCCAAAGTGCGTTTTGATGTACACGAAGGCTCAACCTTTACACTAAAAGACCAGCTGGAAAACCGGATCATCGACCTTACTACTCTGCGGACTCCCATTGCATTGAACGGATGTGAAACAAAGCCGCTCTTAAAAGAAAGCCTTATGGCTATGAGCATTCCTGATTCCCCGCTTCTTCAGGAACGTTCTTCTATCCCGCTTAAAGAGCTTTCCAGACAGCCGCTGATTCTTTCATACCGCTATCGTAAATATATGCTGGCAGCCTTTGAACGCGCCGGACTGATGTGTGATATATATTTCACTTGCGGAGATGCCCGCACTGCTATGACCATGGCAGAAAAAGGGCTTGGTATTGCTATCCTTCCTGCTTCAATGCAGACGCTTTCTTCAAAACTTACATCATGCAGGATCTCAGGCGCAGATCTTACTACAGAGATCCTGCTGGCATGGAGAAAAGAACAACTCCCGGAGGAGATTCAGGACTTTCTAAAAATGTGGGATTAGCAGATCAGGATCTTGTCCACACACAATCCCTGTCAATCTCTTCCAGACTCGTCACTCCACACATTTTCATCGTATCTTCCAGTTCTGTTCCCAGCTTTTCGATATAAGATTTCACGCCTTCTTCTGCGCCTCCGTATACAGCTGTCACAAATGGTCTTGCAATGATCACTGCATCTGCTCCCAATGCAAGTGCTTTAAATACATCCACACCACTGCGGATTCCACCGTCTACAAATATCTTCATAGAATCACCTACTGCCAGTGCAATCTCTTCCAGAACTTCTGCTGTCGCCGGGCACTGATCCAGTACACGGCCGCCATGATTCGATACTACAATTGCAGATGCTCCCGCCTCTTTTGCTTTCAATGCTCCTTTGACGGTCATAACACCTTTCACAATAAATGGTGTGCCTGCCATCTTCGCAATCTGACGGAGTTCTTCTACCGTCTTACTTCCTGCCGGTGGTTCCATATTCTTAAGAAACGGAAGCCCTGCTGCATCAATATCCATCGCCACTGCGAGGGCTTTCGATTCATGTACCATCTCCATCTTCCCGGCAATCACATCCAGATTCCATGGTTTCACAGTCGGGATTCCGATTCCATCTGTTTTCTTAATCGCTTTTGTTGCTGCAACCATCACATTACTGTCCACGCCATCTCCTGTAAATGCAGCAATTCCGTATTTTGCACAGGAAGATACCAGAATATCATTATATGCCACATCATCCAGGCAGTCTCCATAATGTAATCCTACTGCACCAACCGGACCTGCAAAAAACGGATATTTGAATTTCTTCCCGAAGAGCTCCAGTGATGTATCCACCGGTTTATTCTCGGCAATTGTATCCATCTGTACACGGATTTCCTTCCATTTGTCATAATTGCGGATAGCTGTATCCCCTACTCCCTTTGCGCCCGGTCCCGGCATCTGGTTCTTACAGGCACGTCCGTTACACTCCGGACAGGCTTTACAATAATTTCCAATACGTGTTCTTGCATTTTCTATACAGTCTGAATAATTCATATTTTTCTCTCTTTTCTTTCGTTTTCTAACATCTTCCACAGTTTCTGCAGGGATTACATCTTAATTTTTTCAGTTTTAGATTCCAGTCTTGAATTTCCGGTAACTTTTCCCCGGTTATCCACCTTTTCATCCCATAATGATCTGAAACCGTAACTTTATCCCCATTCCACTCAATCTCCAGTGGATACAGTGTAATATTTTCAGGATTCATACAGTTCTGACGAAGTCTTGGTGAATACACTTCTTCTCCCCAGGATACGGCCTGATCTATTGTCCGAATCCGTATATGCGTCTCACTGATACGTAAAATCTCCGGTTCCGCTGCACAATGATATCTTTCAGGTATTTCATTCTTGAAAACAGAAATGATTCCTAACGGCGTCCTGATCTTTTCATTCTTTTTCATCTTAATATCCGATCTCCTCCAGAATCCGCTCAACAAGTCTCACATTTTTCAGCGAAAATTCTTCCGTAACCGCCGGCTTCTCATTTTCATCGATACATCTGCCAAATTGTTCTACCTCCAGGCGATAATTCTGTGGAACTTCTACCGTCTTTACTTCTTCCTGCCCCTCAGCCGTACGAATCGTATAGCTTAATTCTCCATCACCATTGAATGAAAATTTGGTTCCGGTAATGCTTCCCTTCGTCCCATCTATCTCCAGACGGTCCAGTCTCCTGTCCTGATCCGTTGCAAGTGTCATGCCGCAGGTAAATGCTGCTTTCTTTCCATCTGCGAATTCCATGACCACAGAAGTCAGCTTATCGATCTTTTCTTCCGAAAAGATTGCGGAAGCCTCGACTTTTTCTGGTTCTTCATTCAGAAGTCCTAACGTCAGGCTTGTGTTGTATACTCCAAGATCGTATGTACACCCTCCGAGAGTCTCCCGTCTCATCCGGATATTTTCCTTATTATAGTCCGATGTGATAAATGCGGAATCTATATAACAAACTTCTCCTATCGTACCATCTTCTATCTCTTTCTTAATTGCAGTGATATATGGACTGTGCTGATACGCAAAAGCTTCCATAAGATATACATGATTCTCTTTTGCCGTGTCAAATAATTCTTTTACCTGCTTTTCACACGGTGCAAGCGGCTTCTCACACAATACATGTTTGCCGCTTTTCATAGCTTTCACGGCCCACTCATAATGTAAAGTATTTGGCAGCGCAATATATACCGCTTCCACTTCCGGATCATCCAACAATTCTTTATAACTTCCATAGGCTTTTTCAAATCCGAATTTTTCTTTAAATTGTTCAGCTTTGTCTATGCTTCTTCCGGCAATTGCATATAATTCGCAGTTGTATGCCTGTATCATTCCCGGAATGGTACAACTTCTGGCAATTCCGGCAGTTCCTATAACGCCCCACTTGATTTTTTTCATTGTTTTACGCCTCGCTTATGTATGATAATTTTATTTTAGCACTTTTGGAAACATTATCCTACTAAAAAAATGTACCTTTTATCCTTATTACTCGAGCACTGAAATTTACTTTTTCAAATCAGCCGTTTTCATACTTTGGGGATACTTTGTGCTGTACATAAGGCCCCATACCCCACTTCCTCATTCGGATACTCGTCAAATCCCGGTACTTTTTTCGCTCCACGTCTCAGATACGCCTTCACCTTCTCCCCATATAGATATGGATCGTTTTTTCTCACAATCCCCCATTCCATCAAAAGCGCTACACTTCCTGTCACAAATGGCGTGGCAAAGGATGTTCCTGTAAATGCCGCATATCCTCCGCCCACTGTTGTTGTCATAACTTCCACTCCCGGTGCCACAAGATCCGGTTTCACCATATTCGTAAGTCTGGTAAATCCTCTTCCCGAAAAATCCGCATATGCAAATGTCCTTGCGTCATATGCTCCTACGGATATTGCACGGCTGGCAGAAGATGGAATTGTGAGCGTCGTAGCATCTGTTGGAAACAAGAATCCTGTTCCACGATTCAATACATTGTCGCTTGGAAGCCACATTTCATATTGTCCTGTCACAATCTTCCCGGCACTTAGAACAATTCTCCATATTCCTTCTGTCAGATAACTTTCTACCGGAAGCAGATCTATATAGATTTCCTGGGAAATGCTGTAAGGACTTGGTTCCCCATAATAAAGCAGTATTTCTGTCTGACCAATTCGGAAGCGATGTGGTCCCAATATCTCCGGTACCGGTCCGACCCGCACTCCCGATGGATTGATGATCGAAATTTCTATTTGATCCGTATATTCTTTCCATATCTGGATACTGATCGATGACTGTCTGCTCTGAATTGCAAGCTGGATTGTCTCTTCTCCTTCTGAAATAATTCTACCGGAAGTATGCCCGGCACTTGCCGCTTCATTTCCGGTTCCGATGCAAAATACACTCTTCCATATGTTGGACACATCATCGATATACCGCTCCAGCAGTGTCGTCCCGTCATGTCCGCCGTATGTATTTCCAAAACTGATATTCACAGCTACAGGCATCCGAAGCTCCAGTGCCTTTCTTATTATATAATCGATCCCCATCATTAGCTCTGTCGTTCTTGGGAATCCTTCCTGTATGGGATTACCAAGTTTTACAACGATCAATTCACTCTGCATGGCAACTCCGGCATAACGTCCTCCACTGTTGCTTCCATTTCCTGCTGCTACTCCCGCCACTGCCGTACCGTGTCCGGAAATGTCCTGGCTTCTCACAAGCCTTCTCTGTTCTGATACAGTTTGTGCATTTAATGCTTCATCTATTTGTTCTTTCGTATACTCCACACCGATGCTGTATCCAACCGGTGCTGTTTCCCCATCTGCCGGATTCAGAGACTGATCCCACAGATACCGAATCCTCGTGCTTCCGTCCGCATTTCGAAAATCTATATTCGCATAATCGATTCCCGAATCTATGATTGCAACCAATATTCCCTGTCCATACAGAGAAAGGCGTGTATCCTGTACCGCATTGATACAAGACACACGCCTTCCTTCTGCTGCCTGAAAGAACAGCCGTTTTGGTTTTTCTACATATTCAACTTCCGGAATTTCCGATAAGATGTCGATTCTGGATTCTGTAATTCGGATGACTGCATATTCATTTTGAAGTTCTGTTACTTTGGATGCTATCTTCCTGACTCGGTCCAGATTTACGGAATATTTGATGATCAGATCCCATTCCCGGTCAAGCGGATCATATCCAACATTTAAATTCAAGGATTTTTCCCGCTCATCTTCCGCGGAATTCAGTGCAAGATTTAAAAGATTTTCTAGTTTCTGACTGGTCATACATTAACTCCAGATGCTTTTGTTATTAATATATGTGCTTTGTAAGCCATAGGGGACACTGAAAAAGCCACTTTTTTACGTCCCCTATGGCGTCATCACTTCTCCCAGCACTCGCCCCACTGCCCCGGCAAAATCATTAATATTCTGAATCTGCACCAGTTCTCGGTCGAATATCTCTCTTGCTGCCTCTCTGGATTTTGCACTTCCCATGAAGATTCCTATGACCTGGATTCCTTTTTGCTTTAACCTCTGAACTTCCCTTGCTGTATCCTCTATTGCCGGCTGGTCAGTATATTCCTTGTTCGTATAAAAAGCTCCCTCACCGATATTCTGGTCGTCCATAGGGTTTGCATCCGTCAGTACAAGTAAAATTCTTTTTGCTTTCTTACTTGCTTCCATCAAATATCCTGCTGCACGCAGAGCCAGTCCGTCCCGGTTATTTCCTGCCGCAACATATCCGAATAATTCATTTCCAACCTGTTCTTCTTCATAATCTTTAAAGATCCGCATCACCGTAAAGCCCCGGATACTGCAATAGGAATATATCTGTGCCGGTATTCCACACTCTTCCAGACTTTCTGCCAGGACATATGCCTGCGCCGCAATCTGTTCCTGCATCTGCTTTCTGGAAGACGATGCATCGATCAGCATATCGACTGAAAATCCCGGAATCTCCACTTCTTCTTTCCGTTCGAATACTCTTGGATTATCCAGATAAACTGCTTTCCATACTTCTCTCGGATTGATCTTCCCGTGCGTTGCCATTTCTGGAAATGTCTCGTCCTGTGTCTCCAGACAGATGCGTAATTTCTCTGTAAGTTTTCTTATACTGTTTCTGTATATTGCACGATTCTTCTCATAATACTGTTTATTTTTCTCATATTGCTGGGCAGATTCTTTTTGAAATTCCAGGATTTCCTGTCTTTCTCGTTTTCTTTCTATTTCCGAAAGTTCTTTTAATTTTGTTTTGCTCTTCTGCTTTTCTTTCCATCCTGATCTTCCTCTTGTAAAGAGTACATGACAATTCTTATGTTTATCCACACATATCTCCCGCTCTATTCTTTCCTGCTCAGTCTGCGGGTACATATTCTTGCCAAAGCAGGCTTCTACATATATTCTTGCCTCCCCCGGATCATTTTTTAATGAGAACTGCACCAGATAATGCTTTGACCGCTCTATAACTCCTGTTTTTTCCTCACTGCCAACGTCTTTATCTTCATAATGCTTCGCCCGTACATATGTGGCACTCACTTTTCCAACAGAATGGAATGCTCCGGCAACTTTCTGAAGAAAGTAAACACCTTTTTTTTTCGCAGCTTTTGACGGACGATAAGAAAAATATTTCCACAGATTCTCTCGTGTCTGTTCCAGAATCTCATCCGTTGTCATCTCTTCCGTATAGGAAAATGCATGCAGAAGTTCTTCCTCTTCTGTAGTTAGTTCGGATGGCTGTCCCAAAATTTCTCTGCAATGTGCATTCCGGATTTGTTCTATCCTTGCATATTCTTTATAATTCCTGTAACGGTTCAGATTATCCAGCGCATACTCCCTTCGCAGTTCTTCCATTACTGATCTTATTTTTCTTTCTTTTTGGTACAATGCATTCTCAAGTCCGATCCAAAGAAGACCTTCATACAGTTCCCGGTCTTTTCCGCCCAGCTGATTAAAAAAATCATCTATTTTCTCCTGATCGTACCATTTGTAAGTCAGACCGATAATCAGATTCAGATACATATCTGCCGTTCCGTTCGATGCAAATGCAAGGAAAAGTGGTTCAAGTTCATAATTTTCTGCCGCCGCCCATATAAAATTGCATGCTCTTTTTGCTTCTCTTAATTCTTGTTCTTCTATTTCCGCCATGCTATAACACACTACTTTCCTGTTACTTCACAAACAAATCTTTCTTCACCATTTTCTTCGAGATTCTTGTACGGATCGTATCACGAATCAGGGTCTGTTCATAGGTATCAAATGTTTTATTGGTAATTCCCATATCCAGTGCCGTAAATATATCAAGTCCTTTTTCCATCAGACCGACTGCTCCTAAGAGACCACGCAGATCCAGAGCCTTGGAAGATATCTCTCCATTTTCACATTTCTTATGTAATTCCAGAAACATAAATGTCAGTTCTCCTGCTCCTTCTTCCCTGATGTCCGGATAATGCTTTTTTATTAATTTAATCAGACTTTCCTTTGAAATCATCGGCATCTGGATTACGACAAATCTGGATACCAGTGCTTCATTCAGTTCTTTTGTACCCGCATATCCGTAGTTCATCGTTGCAATGAATCTTGTCGCCGGATGTAATTCCATACGTTCGTATCCTGGAACATCAATCGTCCGCCGGAAGTCCAGTGTCGCATGAAGTACTGCCATTGCTTCACTTTTTGCCATGTTGATCTCATCTAATATGGCAAATCCACCGGCTTTTGCCGCTGTATACACCGGCCCCGGTCTGAAAGATACCTCTCCCCCACGGAATGTATCCATACCAATCAATGAAGCTGCATCCATATTCACATGAAACGACACATCCCACCGTGGTCTTGCAAATACTCCCGCCAGATTCTCTGCAAACAGACTCTTTCCAGTTGCTTTCGGACCTGCCAACAGAATATTCTCTCCACACAAAATTGCGGTAATTGCCTGCTCCCAGACTTCTTTTCCATAGTAAAATTGTTCCAGTTTCGGAATTCTTGAACCATATTCTTGTTCTACCGGGTATGTTTCCCTATATTCTGTTATCTCACGGATCAGATCATCTCTGATTCCAAGTTCTCTTAATTTTTCCAGCAATTTCTAAGGCTCCCTTTCTGAAATGTTGTTATTTATAGATATACACTATCCACTTCTCCATATTTTATTACTTAAAAATACACGAATCAAAGATTTTCCCTTTTTCTTACAAACTGCAGGAATTTCCTCACCGCTACCGAAGCATTCTTCTCATTCTTTACCGCGATCACAATCTCCCGGTGCAGCTCCGGTTTCAGACTTCTTGTTACGATATAATAATCGCATCTTTTCATCACCAGTTCCGACAGTATCCCGATTCCCAGTTCGTTTTCCACCATAGACATTACTGCATAATCGTCCCCGGAATAATAAGAAATGTGCGGTGCAATCTTATTCTCATCATGATAAATATGAATTTTACTTATATTCTATTCTACTATATAATAAAAAACAAGAAAACTATTACATAGGAGGAATCGCCGATTATGTCGACAAAAAAAGCCAATCTGATTCTTACAACCTGCTCTATGGCATGGGGAACTTCTTATATATTTATGAAACTTGGAATTAAGGGACTTTCCCCTCTGATGCTGATGGCTCTGCGTACAGGAATCGCATTCCTGATTCTGGTACTTATATTTTTCAAAAGGTTACTGAAAGTTAATAAAAGACTTTTACTCTACAGTGCCATCACCGGCTTTCTGCTTTTTACAAACCTTACGCCAATCCTTTACGGATTAAATACGATCACTGCTTCTCAGAGTGGATTCATCCTCAGCACCACCGTTGTGCTTGTTCCGGTCATTCATTCAGTTATTTCCCGGAGACTTCCGGAGCATCATGTCAAGCTTGGAATCATTATCGTATTAATCGGAATGGTACTGATCAACGGCGGTGATATATTTGCTGTCAAGCCCGGAACGCTGCTTTGTATGCTTTCGGCTTTTAGTTATTCAATCAATATTGTATTAAACAGCTATTTTACCAGACAGGTAGATCCACTTGCACTCGGAGTCTACCAGCAGGGCTTTACCTGTCTTTATTCCATAATCGGTCTGCTGGTGTTCGGATCCCCGATATTTCCGAGCACCGCGTTGGACTGGATCTCCGTTCTTGGACTTGCTCTCCTGTCCTCAGCTTACGGATTCGTTGTACAAACTGTTGTGCAGCAATATACAACACCGGAGAATACCGGATTCCTGTTCTCCCTGGAACCGATCTTTGCAGCGATTTTTTCCTTCATCTTCCTGCATGAGAAGCTCACGGAGATGGGATATCTCGGGGCCATTTTCATTCTTGCAGGAGTGTTTACCGCTATCGATGCCAAAAGTACGGTAATGGAATTAATCACCGGAAAATCCGTTGCAGAAGTTACATCCAAAAGATAGCAGAAAATCCGTTGTCTTGTCCTGATATGCTCCCTTTACCGAAAATCCAGTAAAACAGGAGATGCCATTGACTGACAACGGATTTTTATCTTTTCTACAAAATCTCTGTTTCTAATTTTCTATAAATCGCATCTGCAAGAATCTTATGACTCTGTCCATCCATATGCTCCTGATCTGCTTCCGACGGACTCACATAATCTGCTGCCCGCATGAATCGTTTGCCATACTTTCCGGACACTTTTTCATATACCGGTTCTAATTTCTTTGATACTTCTACGGATTCTGGCGAAAATTCTTGATCATATCCGTCCTGCCATACCTTTTCTCCCAGATAAATCGGAGATATCACAAGAACCTTCATCTTATCTGCATACTGATTAATCTGTTCAAGTAGCCTTGCAATTCCTTTTCCGATGATTTCTGCTGACGCTCCGAATATGGTTTTGCAGTCATTCGTTCCAAGCATCAACACGACTGCATCCGGCGTGTGCGTCTCCAATAATATCGGAAGCAATTCTGTTCCCCGTCTTCCCAGGCGAAGCGGATCTTCAAATATAGTCGTTCTTCCACACAGACCTTCCTCAACAATTCTAATATCTCGGTCCGCCAGTTTTTCCTGTAAGATTCCGGTCCATCGTTCTTCCCACGGAAAACGCTTTCCGGTCTCTCCATCTAACCCCCACGTATTCGAATCCCCAAAGCATAATATCTGTTTCATTACTTCCTACACCTGCCTTCTGATCTTTTCTCTCTTTTATCTTTTAATAACTGGAGTTTAACACCGTTTTCCTATCAAGTCAATATGTTTTATATGTTTTCTATGTTTTAGCTTTTCATTATGCTTTCTTTTATGTTATACTATCTTATAGTTTGTTCGTACTGAACGCACAAGGAGGAATTATCATGGACGAAAGATTAAAACAACAACTTGATTTCATTCTCGAAATTGATAAAGAAAAGAATATATTAAGACAAACCCACCTTTCCGGACACGGAAGACGTGAAAACGATGCGGAACATGCCTGGCATATGGCAATCATGGCATACCTGTTAAAAGATTATGCCAATGAACCCGTCGATATCGCAAAAGTTATGATCATGTGCCTGATCCATGACATTGTGGAAATTGACGCCGGAGATACTTATGCCTACGATACAGAAGGATTAAAGACGCAGAAAGCACGTGAAGATGCTGCCAAAGAACGGATCTTCTCACTGTTACCAGAAGATCAGAAAAAAGAACTGACTGCACTCTTTGATGAATTCGAAAATTACCAGACACCAGAATCCAAATTTGCACATTCCCTGGATAACCTGCAGCCATTGCTTCTCAATAACAGTAACGGCGGTGGCGACTGGCGTGAGCATCAGGTTACTTCCGAGCAGGTATACGGAAGACAACGGAAAACGCAGCTGGGATCTGAGACTTTATATAAAGTAACAGACCAGATACTCAAAGAAAATATAGAAAAGGGAAATATTAAAGAATCATAAGCAATGTTTTTCTTTCTACAGGACCTGTCACCGGCAGTCCCTGTAGAATGCATAATAAACAAAACATCATATTATTTTTCTATTAATACCTTTTTCCTTTAAATCTGCTAATCTATTCCATAGAGGGCTGCCTGCTTACCTCATTCAGTATGTTTTTGATTATATATTTCTTTTAGATTATCAATCGCCCTCTCTACATCCAACGTATGAAATCCCAGCCAGCTTTCATTCATCATTTTTTCATCTGCAATTTTATAAATCTTCCTGCTCTCTATTAATTTAAAATAGAAAACGCCATAACCACAATCCCAAGAACCACTAATATCACACCCGTCGCCCGGTTCAATGTCTTCGGTGTTGCCTTATTCGCAAATACTGCCGCAATCCTTGCCCACAACAGTGTGAACACAATACATAAGATCCACACCGCTATATTCGGCATTCCCCCGATTGCAAAATGCGAAACTGCACCGGTAAAGGCAGTAAATGTCATGATGAACACACTCGTTCCTACCGCCGTCTTAAGCTCATAGTCCAGGACAGAGGTCAGGATCAAAAGCATCATCATACCGCCTCCGGCACCGATAAATCCACAGATAAATCCGATCATGACACCACAGATTAACGACTGCACTGCACGTTTCTTCGGCGATACTTTTTCCATGGCTTCTTTTGTTGTCATGACAGGTTTTACGATGAACTTAATGCCGAGCAAGAATGTCATAAATACCGAAAAATTTCCCATCGTTGTAGATGGTACCAGACTGGACACATAACTTCCCACAACGGTAAAGGTAAGTACGCTGACCATCATGATCAGACCATTCTTCACATCCAGATTCTTATTCTTTCCATATGTATAGGCAGATACTGCGCTTGCAAGTACATCTGATGAAAGTGCAATTCCGACTGCCATATATGGATCCATTCCAAGAAATGTGATCAGAATCGGACTGATCACTGCCGCCGCACTCATTCCTGCAAATCCGGTTCCGAGTCCGGCTCCCATCCCCGCGAAAAATGTTACAATAATCATTAATATTGTATTCATCTAGTTCTTTTCCTCCAACATCTTCTCTATATTCGCTTCCATATGCGCCATTCCTTTTTGAAGTGCTTTTCTTGTATCTTCATCCATTCCTTCAAATAGTTTTTCAACGAACGACTGCTGAAGTTTCTGTCCTTCTTGGATAATCTCTTTTGACTTTTCTGTACAGATCAGATTGACTTTTCTTCGGTCACCTTCTACACTTTTCCGCTCCAGATAGCCTTCATTCACAAGTTTATCCACATTTACCGATACAAGATTGGCTTTAATTTTTCGTATTTCTACGATGTCTCTGGCAGTTTTGTATTCTGGGTTGTTCGCCAAGAAAAGTAAGATGTCAAATGCGGTCTGTGGAATATTCAGTTCATGGCATAACGGTTTGCAGGTCTCACTGTATGCCTTTGACAGCTTTTCTGCAAATTCAATTCCTGTGTTCATATATGTAGGTCTCCTTTTTTATTTCATTTTTGAACTATTCATTTTTGTATTAATATAACATTTAGAAATAATTTTGTAAAGTACTATCTGATATGCACTAATATGCCAGTGTAAAGCAAAAGCCTTCCGAGTACCGACTCAGAAGGCTTTCCTGCTCTTTCAAAAATGAGCTGTTTTATTTCGATTACTATATTTCCATCATTCCGGACATAACACATCCACCAACTGCTCCACATTTTTTCATATCATTCCACTGTTCTTCATCGAACTTTATTCCGCCTATTCCATACACCGGAATGCTGACTTCCCGGCAAACCTCTTTTAAAAATCCCAATCCTCTTGGCGGTAATCCCCTCTTACAATCTGTCGCATAGATATGCCCTGCCGTAAGATAGGAAGCTCCCAATTGCTCTGCTTCTTTCGCTTCTTCTACAGAATGTATAGAAATTCCAATCTTTGTAAATTTTTTCTTTTCTTCATCAGTTATTTTTTGCAAAATTGGAAGTGGCAGATGTACAGATGTACATCCAAGTTCTAGTGCAGTCTTCCAGAAATTATGAAGAATACAAGACACCTGATAACGGCTGCAAATATTCATTACTTCTTTTGCCAATGTCCCATATTCCTCTTCTGTCAGATCTTTTTCTCTTAAGATCACAGCTTCCGGATGTATCTTGCAGACTCTTTCTATCTGCTCTAAAAACGGGCGGTTGCATAATTTCCGATTGCTGACTGCAATGATTTTAAAGTCCTGATTGTTTACAGATTTTATCACTGACAACTCCTTTCAGCTGTATTCGGCATGTTTTTAACACAAGATACTCCCTGTTACACATAGATATAATCACTCATCACCGGCTGAAGATTGTGTTTCAGAAGTGCCTGATAGACCTCATCCACCGAACGTCCATCCGAGATTTCAAACTGATCGTCACCCTTGTCTTCGATATCTTCTACATGACTTCCGATACCGGTACTTACACCAGCAGATATCTTCGTTGCTGCAATACTTACCAGATTATCGCGGACTCTTTCACACTCTCGTGTCGAAACCGTGATGCTTGCAAATGGCATAAACAGGCGGTATGCACACACTACCTGCAAAAGCTGCGGTTCGTGCACATCCATCGGATTAATCCTGTCATTATTGATGATCGGACGAAGTCTCGGACATGAAAATGCGATCTCTGCATGTGGATATTTTCTCTGTAATAAATATGCATGATATCCGGTCGCAAATGCATCTTTTCTGAAATCATCCAACCCCAGAAGTGCTCCGAATCCAACTCCACGCATGCCGCCTTTCAATGCTCTTTCCTGTGCATTTACACGATACGGGTAGATTCTCTTATGCCCTGCAAGATGAAGTGTCTCATATTTATCTGAGTTATATGTCTCCTGAAATACCGTTACATAATCTGCCCCACATTCATGCAGATATGCGTATTCGTCTGAATTTACCGGATAAACCTCCAGACCAATAACTTTAAAATATTTTCTGGCGATCTTACATGCTTCACCGATGTATTCTACTGTAGATTTGTTACGGCTTTCTCCTGTCAGAATCAGGATTTCCTGCAGACCTGTCTCAGCGATCGCCGCCATCTCTTTTTCGATCTCTTCCGCATTTAACTGTGCACGGTTGATTTTGTTATGGCAATTAAAACCACAGTAAATGCAATAGTTCTCGCAATAATTTGCGATATAGATTGGTGTGAACATATAGACACTGTTACCAAAATGTTTTCTCGTCTCGATCTGCGCTGCCTGCGCTATTTCCTCCAGAAATGGCAGTGCTGCCGGTGACAATAACGCCTGAAAATCTTCCGGTGTGCGCTCTGCATGTGCCAGTGCACGTTTTACATCTTCTGCTGTATATGTATTATAATCATAAGCCTCCATGGCTGCCACGACCTGGTCGAGTATTTCTGATCCGATATCCTCCATGCCTGGAAGATAGGTCATGTGATCGATCCGGTTCTTCTTCTGGTCTTCCAGAATCTCCTCGCTTAAAATACTTTCATTAATATGTGTATCTTCATGATTTGTTCCCATTTGTCGTGCCTCCTAATCCTGCAGAAATCCGGTCAGCGGTGAAGATGCACTTGCACCACGCTCAATCGTTCTTCCAAGTCCGGAAAGGTACGCACTTCTGCCCGCTTCGATTGCTTTCTTAAATGCTTCTGCCATCGCCGGTACATCTCCTGCTGTTGCGATTGCCGTATTTGCCATCACTGCGGCTGCACCCATCTCCATTGCCTCGCATGCCTGGGACGGACGTCCGATTCCGGCATCTACGATGATCGGCAGATCAATCTCATCGATCAGGATCTGAATAAAGTCTTTTGTGCTAAGCCCTTTATTTGATCCGATCGGTGCGCCAAGCGGCATGATACATGCTGCACCGGCATTTGCAAGATCTCTTGCAGCATTCAAATCTGGATACATGTACGGCATAACCACGAATCCTTCTTTTGCAAGAATTTCTGTAGCTTTGATCGTCTCATAATTATCCGGAAGGAGATATTTCGAATCTCTTACCACTTCCACTTTGACGAAATTGCCACATCCGACTTCTCTGGAAAGTCTGGCAATACGTACCGCTTCTTCTGCATTTCTGGCTCCTGATGTATTCGGAAGAAGTGTCACATCTTCCGGAATATAATCCAGAATATTTGCCAAACCGCCTTCATTTGCACGACGGAGTGCCAGTGTGATAATCTGTGCCCCTGCTTTTTCCACACATGCTTTCACCAGATCCAGTGAAAATTTTCCTGAACCTAATATAAAACGAGAAGTAAACTCTTTTCCTCCAAGTGTAAATGTATCTGTATTTTTTATTTCTTTTTTATCCATAATCAGGACCTTCTTTCCTATTATTTTCTGCTCATGCTTTTTTATTTATCTATCTTTTTTTGCGGCATGAATCTTATGTTTCTTACCTGTCTTCCTACACATCCTCTTCTCCAAGGATCAGACGTGTGATCATATTCGCCTCATGTGCTGCACAGATTGCAACTCTTGGTGCCATAAGACCATTCCCATAAGTTGGTGCCGTCTCGCGGTCTCCGCACAGGTAAAAGTTCTTCATTAACTTCTGTGTGCGAATCGTATTACTGCTTCCGTATCCTGCCATACCGGTTGCCGATACCAGTTTCTTTTCCGGAAAATGTTCCAGTATTCCATTCACCAGCATTGCCTTCGCCTCTGGATTATCGAATGCTTCACATACAATAGGCTCGTCACGAAATAGTGTCTTAAGATTTTCTTCTGTGACTTTCACACAGTCTGTATAGATATCCAGATACGGATTAATTTTTAACAGTAATGATTTTAACGCATCTGTTTTATACATTCCGATATGCTCCATAAAGTACTGCTGCCGGTTCAGGTTCGTAATATCTACTACATCAAAATCTATCAGATGGAGATGTCCGACTCCGATTCTGGCAAGTGCATATGCCACATTTGATCCCAATCCGCCAAGTCCGGCTATCGCAACCCTTCCTGCAGACAGATGCTTCTGCTTTTCCGGAGAATGTCTTTCATTAAGCGCAGCCATAATCTCTTCTTTACTAAGTACTTTTGCGTTCGCATTTTTCGTCATATTTTCTGATACGATTTCTCCCATGAATGTTAGCCTCCTCCTACAAATGTCACAACTTCCAGACGGTCGCCGTCTTTTAACATGGTATCGGAATAACTATATTTTGGAAGAATATCTCCGTTTAACTCTACAGCAATTCTTTTTACCTGATACTGATTCTGCTCCAGATATTCTGCAACAGTCGTATCCTCTGTCAGATTGATTTCTTTTCCATTTACGATAATCATGTATGTTCTCCTTTCCCGGATATATACAGCGAACTTGCCACTGACAACTTCTCTTGCATACTTTAGTATGAAAAAAAGAGTTCACGAAGTAAATACACCCGTGGTGGTGCACCCCTTCATGAACTCTCGTTCACTCTCAACTTATCCGATATTCAATTGTTCCTGATTTCCGTCACATAGTAACAAAAAAGAGAGCTACCAACTAAATGCATCTCTCCTAAAATCTACGTTATACATTCCTACGTTGGCATTATCCAAATCAGGTATATGGGTCGAAGTTCTTAACTTCCTCTCAGCCTGGTACACAAGCTCCCCGTGTTTTATCTACACATTTAAGTATAAGAACTCATACACGAAATGTCAACTCATTTTTTATTCATTTCTGACTTTTTTCGAAACAACTATTTTTATTCATTCTATTTATTATCAAAAGTAATATTCCGTACCATATTTCTGTTAATCAGCTGTGTCCCTTTCTTTGTATCAACCTTTACCCACTGTATATCTGCGTCCATGAGCTTTCCTTTGATTGCTCCTACTTCGTTGAACAGACTTATCGTACATTCTTTTCCCATATACTGATCTAACATTGAACCATCCATATCTTCTTCCATCCTTTCTCCATTTACGATCGTGATTACATTATTTGCCGCCTGTACTGCCATCACTGTAACCATATTCAGGTTATTAATCGCTACCATCGTTGCAACATCCATGTAGTCCACCTCCATCTTTTTTTGCAGGTCTTGTTATCAGTATATCATACTTCCAGATGATAGAACGATTTTAATGCTCACACCCATTCCCGCTGCCGCCATCGCATATGTTGCCTGAATATCCATTGTCGAAAACTGTACATTCGGCTTAATCCCATGCTTATCCAGATAACGTGTTCCATCAATATCTAATCCTGGACATGTTACAATATAGGCTTCCGTCTCTGCAAATTTTGCCGAAAATGTCTTTCTTTTTGCCAGCTTGTGTCCCTCCGGCAATAATGCAACCATCGGATCCTTGCAAAAGGTACGATCAATACCAGCGGAACCTTCACCGGTACTTATAACGTACTTGGGAAAATGGTTCTGACGTTAGCCGGAAATACGCTCCAGATTGCACTTTGCGTAATCTTAACCTGGTTCTTCTTCCCTCATTTCGGGCTGGCAGCCCCTGCCATTGCTACCGGTATCGGCTGGCTTATGGCCAATCTGTTCTGGCTTATCTGTCTGACCAGACTTCGTCGGCAATCTCTTTTACAAGCTTAAGCTTTGCCCACTGTTCTTCTTCTGTCAGCTTATTACCAATCTCGCAGGATGCAAATCCGCACTGCGGGCTTAAGTATAAGCGGTCAAGCGGAACATATTTTGCTGCTTCGTGGATTCTTGCGATTACTTTTTCTTTGTCTTCCAGTTCCGGTGTCTTGGTTGTTATAAGTCCAAGTACGACCTTCTTATCGCCGGATACCTTTGCAAGTGGTGCAAATCCGCCGGATCTCTTGTCGTCATATTCCAGATAATATGCATTTACATTTTCTTCTCCGAATAACAAATCCGCTACGGAATCATATGCTCCGGAACTGAAGAATGTAGAATGATAATTTCCACGGCATACATGTGTATTGATCACCAGATCTTCCGGTGCCTGTGCTACTACCTGGTTATTCAGTTCCAGAAGGAGTTTCTTGTAATCTTCCAGTCTCTGTCCTGTTCTTCCGGTCAGTGCAACTGCCATCTTCGCATCTACCATTCCGCCCCATACGCAGTCATCAAACTGAAGGTTACGGCAGCCTGCTGCATAGATTTCCTGCACGAATTCACCGTATGCCTTAATCACATCCTCGGCAAATGCTTCTTCCGATCCATAGATTTCTAATGTTGTATTCAGAAGCTGTGCCCCGGTAAAGTATGCATAGAACTGTCCCGGTGACGGGATAGTCTGTTTTGCGACAGTATTTTCATCTTCTAATGCTTTGATGAATTTGAAATGCTCTACGAAAGGATGATTCTTTACTGAAATCTTTCCCGTCATGTATGTATCATCAATCATTGCAGCTTCTGCGTCAAATGTTGTATTCCCCTCTACTGTCTTCTGATGCTCGATACCTTCAAATCCCCACATGAAATCCAGATGCCATGTCGATCTTCTGAATTCTCCGTCCGTGATCACATGATATCCAAGTTCCTTAATCTTTGCCACCAGTTCCAGGATGCATTCATCTTCTACTGCGGTCAGTTTTTCCTGTGAGATTGTCCCTTCTTCGAAATTCTTTCTTGCGTCTTTTAATTTCTGTGGGCGTAAAAAACTTCCTACAAAGTCGTAACGAAATGGTGTGTTCATGATTATTTCCTCCTTGCCGGCAGAGACTTAGGTTTTCTGTCTTTTTTGTTGTCCCTGATGGCTTTCTTTTATATTTTTTATATTTTTCATATTCTTGATGATGTTCTCGATCGATGGATTTATTATAATTTGTTTTGATAAACTTGTATAATACAAAAAAATGTGTATTTGTCATAGTTTTAAACTATATCAAATATCCCTTTCAAATCATCAACCGACTATCTACAGAAGCTGCCACCGGCAATTTTTCTTACATATTTTGACATCTATATAGCCTGCCACCGCCACCCTTTCTTGTATACTTTGGCATAAAAATCTCAGATTTCACTTCTTTATTATATCACAATCATATATCCGCTATATTAATTATAGCTTTCACTTATCTTTATCACAGTTGTATAATTTATTCGGATGAAAAAATATGAAAGGAAGCGCTTTATTATGGAGGAAAAAACACTTTTTCCCAGAGAAGAAAAATCAGAAATCTTATTTAAGAAAATATCCGAAGATAAATGGGCATGTGAAAAACTGATGGAAACATTCTGCAGTTATTTATTCAGTAACGATGGGGTAGACCTTCCCGATTCTCCGTCATCTACAGAATTCGCACAGGCTCTTTTTAATTCTTATCGCAATCGGGATTTATCTGCGTTTCTGATGGCTATCTGTCAGAATACAGTCTTTGATCTTTTAAGAAATGCATTCCTGATTCCCTATCGGTTCAATGCGGACGGAAAACAGAATCCGATGATCATGACAGATGAAAACGGAATGTTACTTCCTGAATATAAGAGATCGATTCATGAACGGGAATACCGTCATTTCCATGAGGTATATACAGATCTCGGAGCTCCAAAGAATATTTTTCTGGCACAGGCATACCGCTACAGCCATTCTTATACATCCGACGATATGGAACCGGAACAAAACATTCTGGAAAAGAATAACGGTGTACTGTTGATCCGTGAATTACCGGATACCGTAAAATTAAAAGAAACCGAAGCAGAAGCTTATTCTGCTATTCTGGATATTGTCATAAAACTTCAGAAAGAGCTTCCTATGTCCTATGTATTCTATGGACAGGATTCTCTTGTTGAAGATAATACCCGTTATGATGAGATCGGAGTTTTCTTTCCGAATTCACATTTCTTAAAAAATCTGGAACGCCACGTTTCCAAAGCAGAGGCGATCATTTATGCAGACAACTAATTCTGACTTTATTGATATTATGGAAAAAAATCATATGGAGATTCCATGGCATGACTACGCCAATGATGACAGTAATGTGTTGATTGCAGAAGCCGGACTGATCGAGAAAGCTTCTGTCATCGGCCGTGTTGGGTTAATCATGCTCTCCTGTGGAACCGGTGCATGGCGTGTACGGACTTCCATGAACCGGCTTTCCAAAGAGCTTGGTGTAACCTGTACGGTAGACGTAGGATTGATGTCCATTGTATTTAACTGTTTCGATGGAAACGATTGTGTTTCCCAGTCGTTGAATATTGCCAATACGGGAGTGAATACCTCCAAGCTTTACCGCATGGAACAGTTTGTAGATCATTTTCCGGAAGAAGAAGCACATATGACCGGTGAAGATATCCATAAACGACTGGATGAAATTGAAGAAATCCATGCTCTTTATTCACCTGCAAAGCTGGGGCTTGCCGCAGCTCTTGCCTGCTGCGGTTTTACTTTTTTACTCGGAGGCGGACCGGTTGAGATGGCTCTTGCTTTTATTGCCGCCGGGATTGGTAATCTGATCCGTACGAAACTGATCAAACACCATTACACACTGTTTTTGAATATAGCAGTCTCTGTTTCAGCAGCATGTTTTACCTATGCAGTCTTTCTGAAACTTGCAGAACTTGTCTTTCACATTCCGGAATTTCATGAAGCTGGTTATATCTGCTCGATGCTGTTCATCATCCCGGGATTTCCATTTATTACAAGCGGGATCGACCTTGCAAAGCTGGATCTGCGTTCGGGACTGGAGCGGCTTACTTATGCAATCATTATCGTTATGGTTGCCACTTTATTTGCATGGATCATGGCTTTACTTCTGCATCTGGAACCGGCCGATTTTACGGCACTGCATCTAAGTGCTGCTGCCCGTCTGATTTTCCGTGTGATTGCAAGCTTTTGCGGAGTATTCGGTTTCTCGATCATGTTCAACAGTTCTCATTCGATGGCGGCAACGGCTGCATTTATTGGTGCCATTGCCAATACACTCCGGCTTGAACTTGTTGATTTCACACATATGCCTCCGGCCGCCGCCGCATTTATCGGGGCTCTGACTGCCGGATTGCTCGCTTCTTTTATTAAAAAGAGTAATGGATATCCAAGAATCTCGCTTACCGTGCCTTCTATCGTGATCATGGTTCCGGGACTTTACCTGTACCGTGCGATTTATAATTTCGGGATTATGTCCCTGACGGATGCGGTTTCATGGTTTACTTCTGCGATTATGATTATTGTGATGTTGCCGCTTGGACTGATATTTGCGAGAATTCTGACCGATCGTACGTTTCGGTATTGTACGTAAAATCTCTCATTTTAGATAGCTTCTTTCCACTCTGTCCGGCAAACCATAAACCAGTCAGCAGGAAATCTTAAATAAATCCGTAGTTTCTACAAAATCAGGCACCGGAAACGAGTTTTCATTTCGCCTCCGATGCCTGATTTTTTACTTCTGCTCCTTATATTCCATCACAACATTAATAGTCTACGATGGAACTTGTATACATTTTTATTAATTATCTCTTACAGCATATGTGCTCTTAACTCTTCCGGTGTCATCTGAGACAGCATAGCCGGTGCGATATCGAATACGCTTCTTGCTCCTGATTCACCTTTCTTAGAAAGTCTGTGTGCAGCACGTGCATAAGCTACCAGAACACTTCCTGTGAATTCCGGGTTGGAATCCAGTTTCAGAGAATATTCGATCACATGCTTGTTGCCTTCGCATCCTGTCTCACCGGTACGGATCACGAATCCACCGTGAGGCATCTTGCTGTGGTTTTCTTTTAATTCTTCTTCTGTGATAAATGTTACCGTTGTATCATATTCATCAAAGTAGTTTGGCATTGTCTTGATTGCCTCTTCAATGGCTGCTTTATCTGCTCCTTCTTCTGCTACTACATAACACTCTCTTAAATGTTTCTGTCTTGTTGTCAACTCCGGTTCACTTCCGCTTCTTACCTGGTCAACCGCTGCTTCGATCGGTACCGTATACTGGATTCCGTTCTTCACACCTTCGATACGGCGGATTGCATCAGAGTGTCCCTGGCTGACCCCTTTTCCCCAGAATGTATAAGTGCTTCCCTGTACCAGGATAGACTCTGCATACAGACGATTCAGAGAGAACATTCCCGGATCCCAGCCTACTGAGATAATACTTACATTCTTTCCTTCTTTTGCTGCTTTATCTACATTTGCAAAATACTCAGGGATCTTAGCATGTGTATCAAAGCTGTCAATGGTATTGAATGATGCTGCTACCTTCGGTCCGATTACCGGAAGGTCTGTTGCTGATCCGCCGCAGAGGATCATTACATCGATATCATCTTTCATAGCTTCCATATCATCAAAGTGCTTTACTTCTGCCCCTTCTGTCTGGATCTTTACACTTGCAGGATCTCTTCTTGTAAATACTGCTTTTAATTCCATATCATCATTACGCTTGATAGACTGCTCTACTCCGCGTCCGATGTTACCGTATCCAACGATACCAATTCTGATTTTTCCCATAATTCTACCTCTGTTTCTTATGATTTGCCGCCTTATTCGGTGGCCGTTTTTATTCACTGATATCAATCATTTCTACTGTTCCTTTACAGTTTTGCACTGTCTTTTCTGCCGCTGATATCTTTGTAAATTATATCATAGATTCTTTTCACGGCAATCTTTTTCTTTTGCAAATTTCTTTATTGATAATTTTTATGTTTCTACTCACAGAGCAGCTTCCGTTTTTCTTATCTTCTGCCTATCCCATCTCATTATAATGCGCATAGATTCCGCCCTGTTTTAACAGTTCTTCATGTGTTCCACGCTCTGCGATTCCATTATCTGCCACTACAAGGATCTCATCCGCATTGCGGATTGTTGATAATCGATGCGCGATCGTAATCGTTGTCCGGTTCTTTGCAAGCTCTTCCAGACTCTTCTGGATCCAGCGTTCGCTCTCATTATCCAGTGCACTTGTCGCCTCATCCAGAATCAGGATTGACGGATTCTTAAGAAATACTCTTGCAATCGAGATTCTCTGTTTCTGTCCGCCGGAAAGTCTTGTTCCACGTTCACCAACAAATGTATCATATCCGTCCGGCAGTTCCATAATAAAATCATGAATGTTCGCTTTCCTTGCTGCGTCTTCAATCTCTTCCATAGATGCTCCCGGCTTCCCATATGCGATATTCTCTTTAATACTTCCACAGAACAGATACACATCCTGCTGTACCAGTCCGATCTGATTACGCAGACTTTCCAGTGTCAGATCCCGGACATCTTTTCCGTCAATCGTAACACGTCCGCCTGTTACATCATAGAATCTCGGAAGCAGAGAGCAGATCGTCGTCTTACCACTTCCCGAAGGTCCGACTAAAGCCACGGATTTTCCTGCCGGAATGTCGAATGTAACATTAGAAAGCACCGGTGTATCATCGTCGCTATAATGAAACGATACGTTTTCATAAGAAACGTGTCCGTTTACTTCATCTATTGATTCTGCGTCCGGTGCATTCACGATCTCCGGCTCGGTCTCTACCACATCCAGAAATCTGCGGAATCCGGACAGTCCTTTCTGCATCATCTCAGTAAGCTCGACCAGAATCTGTATCGGGCTGATAAAGATCCCAATATAGAGTGCGTACATCGCAAGATCCGCTGCCTCCATCTTCCCATGTGCGATCAGCCATCCTCCGAATACCAGCGTTACCAGATACATCATCCCCTGAAAGAACAGGTTGCCGCTCATAAAGCTTCCCATACATTTATAATTGGCATCCTTGGAACGCAGAAATCCCTGGTTGCTTTTTCGGAACTTCTCCCGTTCAATCTCTTCATTTGCAAAGGACTGTACAACACGGATCCCGGCCAGTGTATCCTGAAGACTCGAATTAACATCCCCGATCTTACGCCGGTTGTCCATGAATGTCGCCTGCATCTTCTTATTCTGCCCGTACGAGAAGAACAACATGAACACTACCAGAACCAGAAGCGGTATTGCCAGTCTCCAGTTGATCAGAAACAGGAATATGAACGAACCGATAATTTTGATCAGCGAAATAAATAAGTTCTCCGGTCCGTGATGTGCAAACTCTGAGATATCAAAAAGGTCCGATACCAGCTTGCTCATCATCTGCCCGGAATTATTCTGGTCATAATATGAAAATGACAATTTCTCATAATGGTCAAAAAGCTGCTGCCGCATGTCCCGTTCCATATTGGCGCCCATCATATGTCCCTGATAGCTGACATAATATTTACACAGCGCCTGTAAAATATAAATTACAAGAAGCCCCGCTCCGATTGGGAGAAGGGCCTGTAATATACGGTCTGCCGGTTCTGCGAACAAGGTCTTTGTAAGTGTCCGCAATATCTGCGGAAATGCAAGATCTACCAGACTTATAACCGCCGCACAGATCAGATCCAGAAAGAATACCGCCTTATACGGGGCATAATACCGGATGAATTTTTTCATTGTATGCATTGTATATTCCCTGCCTTTTCCTATAAACTCAATCCACTATATTATAGGATATCCGGAAGGAATTGGGAACCATTAAACTCATTTATAAGAAATTTTCTCTATCTCACCACACGCCAAGCATTTTCAGAAGCTCTGTATGCGGATGTGCCTGATCCTTCTGATATACGTCCACATAATTGAGTGCTGCTGCGCCATCCATAAATGCCGGGAAAAGAAAGCCGCACTCCGGTTCTCCGGGCTCATAGTCTCCACTCACCGGACAGATAGCGCAGATCAGATATTCGAACATCTCCTCGGATTCCCCCTGGCGGACATGATCTTTGCCCTTTGCCGGAATGTCATACCTGTCATGAAATACATAGACCGCATAATCTCCCATTGCCTGATATTGTTCCCCGACAATCTCATAAAAGGTCTCCATTAATGCATCATTTTTCAGTCCACACACACGCATTCCCATTAAAAGCTTCCACATACTGTCACCTTTCATCTTCTCACTGGAAAATGCATATTCTTTCAGATTCTGATTCGTATCTGCAAATGGGATTACTTTTGCTATCTGTAAATTTTTTTCTTTCTCATCTGGGCTCAATTTTAAAAAACCCGTGTTAAATGTCCCGTCTATATACCCATCCATGTCCAGATATCCTCCGGCGATTCTGGTCATAGATGTTCTCTTAACTGTCATTCTTCTGGTCAGTGCCAGCATGTCTTCTCTGTTAATCATTTTGTTTCTTTTCCTTTTACTTTCCAATTCTTATCGTTGAAACGAATGTATTCCTTTCACTATCTGCTCATAACAGATGCCGAAATGGTCTGATAATAATTTTCAGAAATGCATAGAACCGCTTCTTTTCCGGTGTCAGTACTTTTTTCTTATACAGACTTCCTTCCGTCTCCGTACCATCTGTTTTTACTTCTTTGCTTTTCTCAATATAAACATTTTCTGTATCACGGATTTCCTCATTCAAACGTTTACTTTCGATCACCAGCATCAGTTCCGTGTCCAGATACGTACTCCGCATATCCAGATTGTACGAACCCACAATGGATATATTATCATCTATCAGAACCGTCTTGGTATGTACTGCATGGGCATTCATCAGCTCATATACCGTCGCACCTGTTCCAAGGATATTTTCTTTCTGGTTCAGATAATCCGTACATCCCCATGGATTCGAACCTTTTTCCACTGCATTGAGTACAATCTTAAGATCTGCCTTTTCCGATATCTGCTTCAGTTTCTGATACATATAGGAATTACAGATCACATACGGAGTCTGGATGACCACCTCTTCTCCCTGTCCGGCGATATACCCGATCGCCTGAAGAACTTTCGGACTTTTTCTAGCCGTCTGCGTTCCATTATCGATCAGTGTGATCTTATCTGCTTCATATGTATCGTCTTCCCAGTGCTCATAGTTTTCGATATCCGGATACTTCTCTTTTAATGAACGGTATCGTTCTTTCAACTGATGGTATTCGCTTTTATACTTTTCTTCATAAGATGCAGCATATGTTTTCTTCTTTTTCCTGACCTGTGCTTCATTCCATATGGTATCAAAATATTTCTCGAGTGCCTGCAGCGATTCCCCTTTTCCTTGTGTCTCTTCATATACAAAAATATCCCGGTCTACATTAATTCTGGTCTTTTTATCTCCCAGAAAGATATCATTGGTATTGCGTCCTCCCAGCAGATACATCGATTCATCAATGATCAGGTACTTATCATGCATCCGGTAATTCAGACGCATAAGATTCGTGACTGGATTATAGATTCCAACTTCTATATTCTGATGTGCTGCCAGTGCCTGAAACACCGGACTCTTTTCCAGAAAGAGTTTCTGATAGATCCCGTCGATCAATATCTGTACCTGCACACCCCTTTCTGCCGCCGTATACAATGCCGCAATGATCTTCGTACCACTGTCATCCGGACGCAGATCAAATGTGGATAACACAATACTTTTTTTCGCATTTCCGATCATACGGAGCCGCCACAACAGAGCCTCTTCATTGTCATCAATACATCTGATCCGCTCTGCATTCTTTTTTCCCGCCTGGTTTCCGCCGACATCCTTCATCGTTTCTTCCGTAAATGTAGTCTGTTCCAGTTCTTTCTCATAAGCTGCATCCGGATTTCTTTTTATCAGCGGCAGAATGATATTCACCGCCAGAATCACAATCAGTATGAATCCTGTTATTTTTGCTAATATACCTATGTACTTTTTCATAACATTCCGGCTTTCCATGTTTTTCTTTTTATATGAGTTGCTGCATATTCTTTTTCAATCTCCTGATTCTTTCACTTATTATAACGCAGAATATCCTGTCATAATATAAAAAAAGCATGAATTCTATGCCGGGATCATCTTTCGATATCCTCTGCATTCCTTCATGCTCTTTTTTATCGATCAGTCATTTAATTCTACTCTTATCAGATCCTGATGCGGATTCGTCTTCGCAAGTCCGATCTCTGCCACCGTCACTTCCATCGGCGCAAACAGTTCCTGCATCACCGAAAAGGCTTCCTGCATCTGTTCTTTTGAAAGCTTCTTTCCCAGTGTGATATGCGGAATCCACTGCATAGGCTGATAATACCGGCTCATTCTGACCTCCGGAATGTGCTTTACCATATCATGTACCTGTTCGATCATATCTTCCAGATACAGATTCAGAACCGGTGCCGCATACAATACATACGGCAATAACACTCCGACCGAGACCAGCTGGATCTGCCCTTTGGTCAGGGACCTCTCCAACTGTTCCATCACCTCTGTCAATTTTTTTTCCTCTCTTGCCTCTACAGACATAATTGTCAGATGTGGTGGAACATGATTATCTGTCATAAACGTATTTCCCGTCTTTTGCGCAATTTTATTTATATAATTGGAAATTATTTTATTGCTTTTGTCATCAAAATACACCGATATCAGATACATTTTATCTCCTGAATCACCGAAAAGGCTTCCTGCATCTTATCTGCTTCTTACATCCAGCTCTTCAGCCAGCTTTCAATCTCCGCTTTACCTGCTCTGTTTAACAGTTTCTCTGACACGAATTCTGCCGATTTATCCACAGAACCTTCCAGTCTGGATACTGTTTTCCCAAATCCGCTTCCACCTGATGTGGCAAAAAGTGCGATCTTCTTTCCAGCGAAGTCATAGCTTTCCAGGAATGTGTTAATAATTGTCGGTGCAACATACCACCAGATTGGAAACCCGATAATTACGTTATCATACTGCTCCATATTCTCTACCGTTCCTGTAGTAGCAGGTCTGGAAGACGGATCGTTCATCTCAACCGTACTTCTTGCTTTTTTATCCATCCAGTTCAGGTCTGCATTTGTATATGGTACTTCTGGTTTGATCTCGAACAGATCTGCTCCTGCTGCCTCTGCCACCTTCTTTGCTACACCTTCTGTTGTTCCGCTTGCACTAAAATATGCTACTAATGTTTTCATGATTTCTATCTCCTTTCAAATATTTTCATTACTTCAACATCTTTTTCACTGCCGTATACGTCAGTTCATATACCGAATTATAAGTATAATCAACTCCTGCTTCTTTCATCGCTTTCTTCTGTTTCTCCGTCACCACGGTATACGGATAAATTCCAAACATAAACGGAAAAAATGCATAGACAAATTCCTGTCTCTTTTCAATATCCATATCCGGTCTGAATTTTGCAAGAATTCCCATTACAGCTCTCAGTGAATTTCCATAAGATACTTTGAATTCTATCAACATCTCAATACGGCTGTTTTCCTCCAGATCATAATGATTCATGGAAAGTATCTTCAGAAGTTGATGACGCTGATCCAAAGATTTTGCAATCGCCGATGCAATCTGCTCATCGTCCATGCTTTCATGTTCTTCAACAATCTTATGTAGATCCAGAATCCACGCATCGTATTCTCTTTTTAACAATGCAAGAAAGATTTCCTCTTTCGTCTCAAAATAATTATATATCGATGTTCTGGAAAAAGAGGTGACATTTCCGATTTCCTTTATCGTAATATCTTTAAAATTCATCGTCTGATACAGCATTTCGCATGCATTGATGATCTCTTCTTTTCTCGCATTCGTTCTTTCTTCTGATCTCGCCGGCATGAAACTTCCATCCTTTCGCTTTCTGACATACTGTCATGATAGCACAATCTGCCAGGGATGAAAACCTCTAATTCATCTTTGCACAGTCTCCCACTTTTTCTCCCGTCACAAAATATTCATATGTCGGGAATTCAAAAAGTACCGGTTTGAATGTATGATAATCAATCTTACCTGATTCTGATTTGTCTTCTTTATTTCCGCTTATCACTCCCACACGGTCAGCTTCTTTTAGCCATGCTTCGTCTACGATATTTACTGATAATTTCTTACTCTCGATAATTTCCTGATTAATGTAGTGTGCATGTACCAGCGACACCATCAGATGACTATGCGCCATAGTTCCTGCATGTGCCACCAGTGTCCATGTCGGTTTATCATTTACTATTGCTCCTACTACAATTACCGGTGCCGGATATAATGCCAGCTGTGCTCCAATATTTTTCTTCATAATCAATTTTCTCTTCTTTCCTTCCTATATACTGGCTGATCACTACCGCACCATCGGAAGCAAGTGTTGTAAATAAATTGATGAACATAGTATTAAATGAGTTTACAAGTGATACTCCGGATACCGAAGCCTCCCCTACAAAACCACTCACAAATACATCTGCGATTCCGCCCAGTGCCATCAATAACTGTTCTAAAAACAGCGGTACAATCAGATTCTTCAAATCTTTATTCGAAAACATAATGAAAACCACTCACCCTCATTTTATAATAGATATTAATTTTTTCAGCTTATTATTGAAGCTATTTTTTCTTAATATAGTTTACGTCGTATATTTTAAAATGTAAAATGCCTATGCTCGATAGTAAGATATAGTTAGAATATATATCTTACCTCCAATACCTAAAGTTTTCTTTTGAAAAACAACTTTTGAAAATAACTTTCATTAATTTGTAACCTTTCTATGTTTTCATTTGTATTATAAGTGAAAGGCCTTAAGAAACGAACGTCTGATGCCCCACTCAGTCGCCAGAACATTTGTAAGGAGATGCTTATGGCAGGTCTTACGGCAACATGTTCTGTAGATACAACACAAAAAAAGGAGTACTCATGAAACCAGCAACACAAGTTTTAATCGAACGATATCAAAAGCATCTGTATGCGATTGCATTTAATATATGCAGAAACCAACAAGATGCAGAAGATGTCGTTCAGGATACATTTATTCAGTATCACACATATAAAAAAGAGTTTGATACAGAAGAACATATCCGTGCCTGGCTGATCCGGGTTGCAATCAATAAAGCAAAGAATATCACCCGCTCATTCTGGCACAGAAATAAATGCAACTTAGAAGAATATATGGAAACATTAACCTTCGAAACACCAGAATCAGAAACTCTGTTTGACACAGTGATGAAACTTCCCGAAAAATACCGGATTGTCCTGCATCTCTTTTACTATGAGGATTATACAACACAAGAGATCAGTGATATCCTGCATCTTTCTGTCAACAATGTAAAGACCCGGCTTTCCCGCGGACGTGCTCTTCTCAAAGAAACCTTAAAGGAGGAATGGAACGATGACGAATAAAGAAAAATACAAGCAGACTTTTGATACACTTTCCGCCTCCGTCAATTTTTCCCTGGAGGTAGACAAAATGAGTATCTTAAATAGGAAGCACAAATTAAAAACATTAGCAGCCGCAGTTGCCGCATGCCTGATCGTAACAGTCGGAACCGGAACAGCCTACGCATCCGATCTTGGCGGAATTCAACGTAAAGTCCAGCTCTGGATCCACGGAGATCAGACAACTGCTACTTTAACAATCAATTCTGACGGTTCTTATACCGGAACTTATGCAGATAAAGACGGAAAAAATAAAGAATTTGGCGGAGGCGGCATTGCATTTAACCAGGATGGCTCCGAACGCAGCCTTACACAAGAAGAAATTATGGAAGAACTAAATGCTCCGGATATAGAATATGAAAAAGATGGTTCCGTCATCCTGTATTACAAAAATCAGTCCATCGATATCACACACAAATTCAACAAAGATAATATCTGCTATGTGAAACTGGTTGATGGTGATGACTCTTTATATGTCACAGTGAAATATAACAATGGATATGCTTCATCTCCAAATAAATATATTTCTCCATGGGAGTTCAATTAGCTTGCTCTTCCAACTGAAATACTTTATATTAATATACGGATGGCTCTCTTGCTGTCCGTATATTTTTATACAAAAATATGCAAGCGAGGCTGTCATTGACAGGTTCTCTGTATCCATTATCTATCTAGAAAGGATTTTGCACAATTATGAATGACCATACACATACCGATAAAACTTTACAAGGCAATAACAAGATTGAATCTGCCATTGCAGCTCTTCAACAGGAACCATCTCAGGAAATGCTTGCTCATACTCTAACTGTCATCCGCCGGCGTATGAATGAACACGGCGAACTGATTATCGCAATTGATCCTTCTTCCGCTGCTTCCGGCCTCCAGGTACAGGCAATCCAGACCGATGACGGCCGCAAATGGTGGGCGGCATTTACCAGCTTCGATGAAGAACTCAAAGGTTCCGGAAGCGTAATGTCTACATTTCTTACTGATATGAAACAGTTATTTAATTCTGCCATTACAGCTGATAACATTCAGGGTATCATCATCAATCCTTGGAACCGGACGATTATGTTGGATAAAGCACTGTTGAGAATTATTTTAGGAGAGATTTCTATTTAGTTCATCATGTCGTCTTACCCAAGTCCCGAATAAAAGTATGGGAGTGATTTCTGTGCTGATTCGATCATGGAGTAACTCTTGAGCAACAAAATTGTCCTAAAACCAGCCTTGGAAAAATCAAAACTCGACATTCGTCTCAGACAATGATTTTTCCAAGGCTAACGGCCAATTTTATTACTCAAGAGTTACTAACCATGACCTCATATGCACAGAAATCACTCCCATACTTTTATTCAGTCACGTTTTCGCATGCCATAATAATTAAATACCGGGAATTGTAACCATTGTGCTACCGTAAGTGTATCTATCGGAAAAGTCGGAAAATTAAGGCATTCACTACAAATTTCCGATTACACATAAAGGTTACAGTCCCTCTATTGAATTCATTATCATTGGCCTATCACGACATGAGAAAGACTTGGTATCCTGTTGCGGGCGTATATGGATCGATGATTAGAAGTTGTTAGAGCGCCAGAATTTTCGTTACCCGGAATATGTGCCACTGTTTGAGCCGAACGGCGAGTTTGGCACATAGGCCGGGTGCTTTTAGAAAATTCTGACGCCCTTACAACTTCTTCATCGTGGAATCTTAGCCCGCAACAGGATACCAAGTCTTTCTCATGGACCGGGGTAAGCCACGATGATGAACTAAATAGAAATTAATTAAATCCAATCAATCTCCGCGCAACAATATAAACCAATGACGATATCTTACGTCCTGATTTTCCCGGAATGTTCATTGTCTGTCCGAGAATACCGTAACGGATTCTGATAAAGCTTCGCATATCTTTTTTCTTCAGATACTGCCATAATTCCTTTTTCTTTTCCAGATTTTCTTTATCCTTGGAACGGATGCAAAGAATAGAAGAAACTGTCATCATGATTGCAAGATAATTAAGCATGTACTGTCTTAATTTCTTACTTCCAATATCTTTAAGCTGATACATATCAATCATCGTCTTTGTGACAAAAATCTGCTGATCCAGCCTTTTGATCATTACTTTCTCATTAACCGACTGATCTTCTCTTCCAATAAAATATCTATAGAAGTCTACATCCATATAGTAAATTTTGCGTACATGCGGGAGTGGGTAATATACATAAATATTGTCCACATAGAATGTATGCTTTGGCAGATGAAGTTGGATCAGTTTTAACATGTCTGTACGGTAAATAACCGAGTGCATCAGAATATACTGATCCAGACGGAAATGTCCCATATCATCCCAACGGAAAATCTCATCCTGTGGCAATACGTTACGATAATGAATCACCTTCTTATGTGTTGCACCAACTTTTTCATACACATAGTTAGCGATCAACATATCCAGTTCCATTCCATCTTCTTCCATATGGCGTAAAACATCTAATATTTTATGAAGTGCATCTTCGTCCACCCAGTCATCACTGTCTACAACCTTAAAATATTTACCGGTTGCATGCATCAGCCCTGAGTTTACAGCATCTCCATGTCCACCATTTTCCTTGTCTACTACTTTAATAATAGTAGGGTATTTTTCCATATATTCATGAGCAATCTCTGATGTTCTGTCCTTTGATCCGTCATTTACGATAATTATTTCAATATCTTCTCCACCCGGAAGAATACTTTCTATCGCATGGGCCATATAATCCTGTGAATTATAACACGGAATGGCAAAAGAAATATATTTCATTCTTCATTTTCTCCTCTTTCTACAATTTGACTTCTATTAGTATAATCTATTTTTCGCTATTTTCCAACAAAATCTTTGTAAAATCCCGTGTTCACAATTTGTTCATTTATCCTTCAAAATTCTTTCATTACTTTAACATTCTTTCTTCATAGGTCTTTCTTATACTATAATCATCAAAGAAATACAGAGAACTTGGTAGCTACTTCCGAACACATGACGATTTAGAATTTCTCTCATATCCTTTGATATACAAAAGACGTTATCTAGTATGTAAATACTATTTGGAATAAACTTTTTCATAATACATGCCGGGAACTGCGAAAGTGGTTACCCGGCATCCTCCCTTTTATGAAAGATTTTTCCAGATTTCTTTCACTTTTTCCCGTTTCCATATTCCTACAACAATCAATGCGCCAAATAAAACAGCTCTCTCCCATAAAATTATGTTCTTCTTTTTTCCTTCCTTTTTATCTTCCTTGACCATTTTTTCATCCTGTATTACCTTTTCATTTCCATAAAAAATATATTTTCTGACCGGTTCCACAATTTTCTGCCACAAACTCTTTTCCTCGTATATTTCAAATCCTATCTGTGAAACTTTTTCATTTCCCGCAAAATCTTTTGCTTTTACCTCTATTTCATAATTTTTTGCCTCATTTAGCTGAATTTCATATCCCTTCTTCTGTTTTTTCCTGTTTTGTTTTTTCCCATTAATTTTAATGTATTCAATCTGATCTTCCAGATTCTCTGTTCTGACATAAAATGTTTTTTCTTTTTCATATTTTTCTCCATCTTCTATCCCCTCAAACTCGATCACCGGCGGTGTATGATCGATGGTAAACCTCGCTTTTGCTTCTCCTTTATTTCCTGCTGAATCAAAAGCTTCAATTGTCAGTACATGTACCCCTTCTTTTTCAATTTTTTCTCCTGGCCGATAAAATGCATCGTCCACTTTCATTACATATGTATAATTCGTAAAATCCTTAATCGATTCCTCGATAGAATAATTCCAGCTAAACTTCTTTAAATACTTTCCATCCAACTCATCTACATGTGCAATAACGGGATTTTCTTTATCTATAATCAGCTGTCTCTCGGCATGACTGACATTCCCTGCCATATCTGTTACATTCATTCGGAGTTTATACAGCCCGTCCTCTGCAAGTGTCTGCACACTTTCTTTTTTTGTATCACCAGACTCATTCCTGCTTTTTGTTTTCCATTCTGTGATTTCTGTTTCTTCCTTTTTCCCATCGATATCTTCTTTTAAAATATTTGCCCGCACCGTCTGAATTACATTCTCTTCTTCTGCCAGATAGCTGACTTGTACAGGTTTACTGGTAATCGTATAATCCTCCACTCCTTGTATCAATGCTTTCGGTGCATCTCTGTCAACAAAAACCCGATCCGTTACCACCGTCTGATTTCCCGCATAGTCTGTAGCAATAATTGTTACCGGGGTACTTTCCCCATTCTGTGAACTTTCTGTAATGACAAATTTTTCTGCTCCTTTACTGCTTTTCCCAACTATTTTTTCTCCTGTTTTACAGATAATTTCCGCGATCTGGCTTCCATTGCTCCCGTCAGAAGCTTCTACCACTACCTCTGCTGCCTCTTTGTGCCAAATATCTGCTCCTCCGGACACTTCCAGACCGATCACCGGTCTTACACTGTCTATCCAGAATTCCTTTCTGCTTTCTGAATTTTCAATCTGATGATGTTCTTCATCTTCCATCCATACTTCCAGTTCATTCCTTCCATCTGCAAAATTCAATTGTTTCAACCGGCAGGATTCATTTAATTTTTCCAGCGTACCTTCCTGCCTTTCCCCATCTCCATTCTCAAAAAGGTATCTGGTCACGCCATTCTTACTCAGATGTGTGATCTTTCCGGTCGGAGCACTGATATAATAGCCATTCTGACCATCCGGATCCTCATATTCCGCATGATACATTTTTATCTCTTCTTCCTCCGGATCTTTTCCATTCTCTTTTTCATCGTCTTTCTCTAAGTCTTTCCCGTCATCTTTCTCGTCATCTTTCTCGTCATCTTTCTCCGAGTCTTTCCCATCCTCTTTCTCGTCATCCTTCTCCGGATCTTTTCCATCCTCTTTCTCGTCATCCTTCTCTGAGTCTTTCCCGTCATCTTTTTCATCATCCTTCTCCGGATCTTTCCCGTCATCTTTCTTATCGTCTTTCTCTCTATCTTCCTCCGAATCTTTTCTGTCCTCTTTTTCTCCCTCTTCTACCAGATCCTTTTCATTATCTTTGGCGTTATCTTTGTCCTTGTCAAATTCTTTCTTACTGTCTTTTACTTTATTTTTTACTTTTATAATCTGCTTTCGACTTCCCGCTTCTACCTGCATCACATTTCCTTCCGGTAACAGATCAGCAATCTGTCCTCCGGTCACCATACCAAACGCTGCTATCATTATTACTTTTTTTATCTTCCTACCCATATATTTCCTCCTTCTGCCTTAATTCCATATTCTTTTTGTAATTTCTTAAATTCTGCATTTTCCAAAAGTTCAGTATCTTCTGTTACATATTCTTTAATCTTGAGTGCACACGTATCTCTATTGACAACCGGATCTGCACATATCAGTCTTATATGTGTTAATTTCAACTCTTCTGATTCTCCAAGCTCTTTTATCCCCTGAATGCATGTATCGCTTGCCATATCCCGTCTTCCTGCAGTTTCATACAACTGTACCATCTTTTTATACAGCTCTTCTCTCTTACCCGGTTCCGTCTCATCCTCCAATATCTCTGCATATATGTTTGCTGCCTCCTCTTTCTTTTCTTCTTTTTCCAATGCAGACGCCTGATACTGCAATAGTTCTCTCTTCGCAGAATCATTCAGATAATCTGTCTTTAATCCTTCTTCTACCAGATTCAACACTTTTTCTGAACTTTCTTTATCATCCAGTAATCCATACCCTCTTATCAGGCACTGTATTGCCTGTTTTTTCTTCTCTTCCGACTGCATACTTCTTTCTTTCCATTCATTCTCCAGGTAAGCAAGACTTGCTGCAAATTTTTCTGCCTCTTCCGGCACTTTTTGTTTTTCATACGCTTTGATAAGCCTTTTCAGATTAACTGCCAGCGTCTGATTCTCCATTTGATTCAGACATTTCAGACTTTTTTTCATATCTCCCACATTCAGGAAATATGCCAGTGCCAATTCCAGATACTCTTCATCTCTTTCATATATTTTCTTTTTTATCCGGTCATCCGATTTTTCACTTTTTTTCTCTTCTGATTTGGAAGATTCCGTTCTTTTCATCTCTCTCTGGTTTGCTTTTTCAGCATTTTCCCATGCATTTATGAACAAATATCCCCCGAAAACAATAGACAAAACTACTGTTATACACACTTTTTTTCTTCTTTTCCCCTTATTATTCAAAATTTTATCTCTGTCTTTTTCTTCATACCTTGGGATTTGCTTTTGGATTTCTGATACATTTAGATAATGGGGTGATCTTATCCCCATTGCTTTTGAAATAATTCTCTGAAGACGATATTCTTCTCGTCTGTTAAAACGTGGTTCTGCCTCCACAGATGCCAGAATATATTGAAATGTTTTTCCCAGCCCATACATATCCAGTTCCTTACTGGCATGTTGATAATACTTTTCGTCCGGCGGAAGAAAATATTCACGGATATCTCTTCTTTGCATAAATATCATCTTGCTTCTGTTTGCTTCCGACTGCATATCCAGAAAATAAATTCTTCCATCTTCAGACCTGACAATACTATATGGATTTACATATTGATAACAAGGATTTCCCCTGCACCTGTGAAATGACGCCAGTTGTCCTGCTATCTCTTTTAATAATAAAAATATCTCCCGTTTTTTTATTACCGGATGATATTTTAAGTATCTGTCCAGGGTTTTCCCCTGCACATTTTCGGAACTGATATAGCATAATTGTCCATGCTCAATCAGCCGCAACACATCATAACTTTCTTTTTGTTGCAACATATATCACCCCTGTTCTTTTTTCATTTTTTCTTACATGGTAAATTTGGTGAGGCCTCACGAAGTCCTACAGACTATATAGATTAATTAAAAGAATCTATCTTGAAAATATAGATTAAAGATATCTTACCTGATTCATGTCAAAATTTCAACCCTTTTTTATTGTTTTTATATATTTTCTGGCACAGCACTTTAAAGGACCTGCCACAGACAACTTCTCTTACATATTTTTGTATCTACAGAACTTGCTGCCGGCAACTTCTCTTACATGCTGCTTTGGTATACAAAAAGTGCCATATTGCAAGACATGTATCTTGTTATACGCTCGCAATACGGCACTATCTTTCCAATCTTCAAATCTTATCTATTTTTTATCTGTGGCTTAATTCTTTTGGTGTATACAGATGTCTTGGGATTCCATCTACCATAACCGGTGATACATCCCCCTGAATCAATGGACGCACATAAGAAATAAACTCATTTGTTACATAAGTACCTTCTTCGTTTACCCAGTTTCTTGGTACAAGCTTCTCATCATTGGCAATCTTGTGTACATCCTTTACTTCTGTTCCGCACTGATATGGATCATCCGACAGACGTTTTAAGACTACCATCTTTCCGGTATCTCCTTCGTCTGCTGCCTTTACCGCTGCTCCTCCAACCTGATATGCTTCCAGTATATCAACTCTTGAAGCTGCGTGAGATGCGGCTCTTTGTAATGTACTTAATTCAATCGCACGTGTCTTACATCCAATCTCCCCTGCAATATAACTTGCAAGGTAAGATGCTGTTCCGGATAACTGCTTATGTCCAAATGCATCTACAAAGTCAATACTGTTGCCAAGTTCACATACATAAGTTCCATCTTCTGTACGGATTCCTTCTGATACTGCAACAACAATAGATGTTTTCTCCTGTAATAATTGTTTGATCTTTTCTCCAAATAACTGAAGATCAAATGGAAGTTCCGGCAGATAGATAAGATCTGGTCCTTCGCAGTCTTCTCCCTTTGACAATGCAGCCGCTCCGGTCAGCCATCCGGCATTTCTTCCCATTATTTCGACGATAGATACCACGCCTTTTTCATATTCCAGGCAGAAGCTGTCACGGATAATCTCTTTCATAGATGTTCCGATATATTTTGCCGCACTTCCATATCCTGGAGTATGATCGGTAAGTGCAAGGTCATTATCAATCGTCTTCGGACATCCAATGAAACGGATTGCATGACCGAATATAATGGCATAATCCGATAATTTCTTGATTGTATCCATAGAATCATTTCCACCGATATAGATAAATACTTCGATATCCAGTTTGTCCAGGATCTCAAATATCTTATCATACACTTCTCTGTTCTCATGGATCTCCGGAAGCTTATAACGGCAGGATCCCAAAAATGCGGCCGGTGTTCTTTTTAATAATTCCGCATCCAGTTCGGTCTTGATATGATCTGACAGATCAATATATTTTTCTTTTAATAATCCCTGGATTCCGTGAAGCATTCCATATACTTTATTGGCTCCACGGTCTTTCGCTGTCCGGTATACACCGGCAAGACTGGCATTGATCGCTGCAGTTGGTCCCCCAGATTGTCCTACAATTACATTTCCTTTCATTCGCTTATTTCCTTCCTGTTTTTTATTCCGTTTTACCGTTAATTCAATATTAGTGCGTTTTAACATAAAAGTCCAGTAATTCTTATTTTTTTTATGCATTTTTACTATTTTTATGTATCTTTGCATTATTTGATACAAAAAAAACTCTTATTCCCCACCTTTTTGTAGTCTGTACAATATATGGGAAATAAGAGTTTTTATTCATACATTTTATTCAGCTTTTACCGGGTTTGATACACTTACCTTGTGATCATACCATTTGCCCTTTGTTCCGATCAACGCCAGATCAAATTCTTCATCTAACGCCGGAACCGGAACATCAAATCCATAGACTTCTTCTGTCGTTCCATCGCTGTATGTAACTTTGTCTGTGGTTGGTTCTAAAAGTTTTGTACCTTTTTTCTGAGCCTCTTTTGCTGTACCAGGGAAGAGATTCACGATATTTTTTGATACGAGACTGATATGTATCGTCATCTTTCCATCTTCTACAGTCAGTGTACCTTTTCCTTCATTTGCTTCATTTACATGAAACATCGTACTGTCCGTCTTAAATTCTGCAGTATAGGTCCCATCCTCGATCGGCGCCTTTGCTGCTTCGGACTTTGAATCTTTTGATTTTTCTTCTTTTGCATCAGACTTCTGCTGTTCTGTCTTGGCTGATTTGTTGTCTGATTTGCTGCTGTCATCCTTACTTGCACATCCTGTGAATATTGCAGCTGTCATTACTGCAGACAGTACAACTGCCATCAATCTCTTTCTCAACATTGTTATCTCCCTTAATTATCTTTCTTACTGTGCATCCATAGCTGCTTTTGTATGAGCAACATATAACTGCTGAATTGCATCGATCTCTCCAAGACCTGCAATCTGTGTCTTTACACTGTCAAAGTTCTTAGATGCCTCAAACTGACTCTTCCATGAATCATCATCATCTCCGGCCATATCATTATTAGCATGATCTCCGGCAACAACCATAAGTGGACGAAGGATTACATTCTTATATCCGGCATCTTTTACTTTTGCGATAACGGATTCGCAGGAAGTATCTTCCGGCTCACCTTCTACTGTTCCGATGAATACATTCTTATATCCAAGCTGTTCCATCTGTGCCTGCATCTGAGAATAGCTGATCTTTGCTGTATGAGATGTTCCATGTCCCATGAATACAAATGCTGTGCTGTCCTCTGCTGCTGCATCAAGGCTGTCATATTCTGCTGTCTTTACTGCTTCTGCAGTGATTGCCTTAGCTACTGCAGCCTTGTCTTCATTGATTGCTGTTGCGTCCGCTCCAACTTCTCCGAGAAGTGGTTCTGCGATTTTAACAGATTCGAATTTATCTTTGTAACTATTTACTGTTTCTGTTAACTCATCATACTCTGCACCGTGCATCAGATGTGTAGGCTGTACAACCAGTTTCTTTACACCATTCTTTACTGCACGCTCTAAAGCCTGATCCATGTTATCAATCTTCTCACCATCTCTTGCCTGTACATGATTAATGATGATCTGTGCTGTAAATGCTCTTCTTACGGACCAGTCCGGATTAGCTGCCTGAAGTGCTTTTTCAACTCCGCTGATATCGGCTGCACGGCTTGCATTAAAAGATGTTCCGAAACTTACTACCAAGAGTTCCTTCTCCCCGATGTTATCTTCATTTAACGGATCATCCTGGGAAGCATCCCCTGTATCTCTTCCGAAATAATCCGGATCAGCATTTTCACCTTCCACAAGTTCTTTCTGTGCATCTGTCAATTTGTCCCACGCTTCTTTCGCTTCTTTACACTGCTCATCTGTCTTGTCGTTTCTTTCCTGCACATAGATGGCATCAATCTTCTTTGCTACTTCATCTGCAGCTTTCTGATCGTCCTCTTTTGATGAATTCTCTGCAGTCTTCTTGCTGCTGTCTGAACTGCTACCTGCTTTGGAACCACATCCGCCAAGTGCTGCTACACACATAGCTGCTGATAATAATACAACTACCAGTTTCTTTTTCATTTCTTTTACCTCCTGATTTTCCGATTGTCAATGCACGAGATACAAAAAAACTCGGCCTCCGTCAGCTCCTTCCGAATATATAGCCAAAAAAAGCCTCCGTCAGGAAACGAAGACAACGAAAATAAAACTGTATTATACCACATACAGTTCTGTGATCCATTTCGTACTGCCAATTCCTCGTGGCCTGAACTTTTTCGTTCCTGTACTGCGAAAGGCAGGTCTCCCGGCTTATTGCTCTGACACATCTGCTCCCTTCCCGGTTCTCCCAGTGGATCTGTAGCTTCTGCTTGCAAAACACGGTGACGAGTTCGTACAGGATTCTCACCTGTTTCCCTTTTCACCAGTCAGATCCTTCTTTCCACAAATTATTCTGAATCCTTCTGACTGACACCTCACACAATCTTGATTAAATTTACTATGTAACCTTAACACAGTTGCCCAAATTATGTCAATACTGTCCCGGTCATCTGAATTGAAACATCCGCTTCGGAACAGCAAAAAACCCTCGTCCGACTTAATGTCAAACAAGGGTCTCTCGTACGTGCGCGAGAAGATTCGAACTCCCGACCTTCTGGTCCGTAGCCAGACGCTCTATCCAGCTGAGCTACGCGCACATATTATATTTGTTTGCCTCAGTTATTTATGTACCTCAGCAACAAAATTAATTATAGCGCAACGTTTTCTATCTGTCAACAACTTTTTCAAATTTTTTTAAATTATTTTTTTAAGCTCTGGTGGCCTGCAAGTCTTCCTTTTCTCTGGCCGTTTCTTTCTTCTTTTTATAATGGTATAATTATTACATATTTACAATACATTAGAAAATGAGGATTTCTTTATGACAAAAAAAGTTGCTGTAATCAATGATCTGTCCGGACTTGGACGCTGTTCCCTGACTGCTGCCATCTCCGTATTATCTGCGATGGGAATCCAGGCCTGTCCACTCCCTACCGCCATTTTAAGTTCACAAACAGAATACCCCAGCTACTACTGTTATGATTTTACCGATAAGATGGATTATTTCCGCCAGGAATGGAAGAAACTAGGCACTTCTTTTTCCGGAATCTATACCGGTTATGTTGCCAGTGTCTGCCAGATTGAACAGATCATGCACTTTCTGGATACTTTCCAAACAGCAGACACCTTTCTTCTGGTCGATCCTGTAATGGGAGACGATGGCGTTACCTATGATATGTATACTTCCGGGCTTCTGACTGCTATGAAAGAACTTGTCGCACGTGCAGATGTTATCACTCCTAACCTTACCGAATTCTGTCTGCTGACGGATATAGATTATAACAGCCTGCAGGATCCGTCTCTGTCTATACAGCAGCTCATTTCACGACTTAAGGATGCAGGGCAGACTTTGACAAAGGATCATGAAAAAAAGGTCCTCATCACTGGTATTCATTTTACTGCAGATGACGGAGTTCATAAGATTGGAAATCTCCTGCTATATGGCTCTTCACATTTTCTTTCGGCATATCCCTGTTGCAACGGAAGTTATTCCGGTACGGGTGATCTCTTTGCTTCCTGCATCACAGGCGGACTTGCCAGAGATATTTCCCTTACGGAAATGATGCAGACCGCAGGTTCTTTTCTTGAAAAATCATTAATTGATTCTGTAGAAGAACATGTTCCGGTAAACGAAGGCGTTAATTTTGAAAAATATTTGTATCTCTTGCATACATAGAATCTGCCACTGGCAGCTTCTATTGCATACATTGGTATTAAAAATCACCATATATCTTTTGAAAATTTCTCTACTGAAACTCTTTCTTTTGATATATGGTGATCTTCTTTCTATATTATTGGTATCTCAGATTGATATTTCGTTACATAATTTCTGACAACGTAATCTGTGCTCCCACAGCTTCTGCCTGTAATTTATACACTTCCGGATAATATCTTGTCGAAAATACATATTCCCCATCATTTACAAATACTTCAACAGAGGATGTATCGGCCAGAATCTTCAGATTCTCCACTTCTTCCACTTCTACATATCTCATGCTTCTTCCTGAAGATACCGAAGTTTTATCCTGATCTGTAAAATGCATCCGGAATTTTCCGTCAGCATAATCCAGGATCAGCTTCTCTGAAAGGATAACTTTAAAGCGGTTCTTTGTAATATCCGAAATCGTCATTTCATATACCGGATATCCCTCTCTTACCAGCATACCTTTCACATCACTTACCAGATGTTTCTTCTCTTCTAGTTCTCTTATCGGACGTTGACAGATCTTGCCATCTTTTTCAAAGATTTCTCTTGGAAATGTAAAGCAATGCTGCCATCCTGTCTGAATGGTCGGATTGCTGTATTCTTCGCAGTCCGGCATTCCCATCCAGCTGATGTGGATCCTTCTTCCGTCTTCCGTCTCAAAACTCTGCGGGGCATAATAATCAAACCCATAATCCCACAAATGATACTCTGACAACTTGTATTCTCCAAGAATATCTCCTTCTATCTCAAAGTATCCGGACTGATATACATTACGATCCTCCCAGATACCACCTTCCAGTCCCTGAACAGACGTGGAAAGAAGTTTCTTATCTCCGATTTTGAAATAATCCGGGCATTCCCACATATACCCGAATGGCTTTTCGGATTCCACCCGGTTTCTGAACTTCCAGTTTACTTTATCTTCAGATTCAAATACAAGTACCTGACCTACATCTTTGTTCGTTCTTGCACCCTGTACCATATAATAAGTACCATTTTCTTTCCATACCTTTGGATCTCTTACATGACAGGTCAGATCGTCCGGATAATCTGAATTTCTCATCAGTTCTTTTTTCTTTCCGAACGTCTTGCCGTCTTCCGTTATAACCAGAACGGTATTGCCCTCACGTCCGGTGCGGATGTAATCATATTCCCCGTCTTCTAATTTGACATTTCCTGTATAGTACAGATACATTTTTCCATCTTCAATAAATGCGGATCCGGAATATACTCCGTGACAGTCAAATGGCTGATCTGGATAAAGTGCGGTACCCTGATATTCCCACTTAATCATATCCTTGCTGGTATAGTGACCCCACATCTTCACACCGCCTTCTGCATTAAACGGCGAATACTGGAAAAACGCGTGATAGATACCCTGGAACTGGCAGAGTCCATTTGGATCATTCAGCCAGCCGACCGGCGGCATCAGGTGTAGTTTTTCACGGAATTTTCTATCTGATACGGATAACTCTTCTCTGGTTTTCTGGCTTTGTTCTGCTGTCTCTACTAATTTTACAAGATCTCTTGTTAATGCGTTCATAAATCAATCGTCTCCATCTATCTATAAGCATTATTTCTATACACATTATTTTGTAAGTGTCATAACTTTACTTGTTGTCTTAACTTCAGCAGGTTCTGCCTTTGTTACATTTCCGAATTCATCTGTATTTGTCAGAATCATCATTGTTGTCGTCTGATATCCTGCATTCTTGATTTCCTCAAGGTCCGTTTCTACCAGAATATCTCCTGCATGTACTTTATCGCCATCAGAAACTTTCTTTGTAAATCCTTTTCCATCCATTTTTACAGTATCAATACCGATATGGATCAGAAGTTCGCCACCCGCTTCTGTTGTGATACATACGGCATGACCTGTCTCGAAAATATTCGATACTTCTCCGTCGCATGGCGCTACGATTTTTCCATCTGCAGGCTCTACTGCAACGGTAGCTCCGAGCATCTCTGATGCGAATGTCTCATCTGCTACTTCTGCTAACGGAATCTGTGTTCCATTTACCGGGCTTGTTAATGTCTCTTCTGTTGTAGCTGCTGTTGTGTCTGCTGCTGTATCGTCTGTTGCTACTGCGTCTGTTGTTTCCATATTTTCTACTGCTGCTGTCTCTGCTGCATCTGCGGTTGCTGCCTTTGGTTCTGCATCCTTATAGATCAGGAATGAGATCACGAATGCAACACCGACTGCGATCACCATCTCGATCAGGTACTGAAGCGGCTGATTCAGGCAGAGCAGGATACCGAAGATACCTGTCACACCAGTTCCTTTCGCTCCAAGATGTACCAGTGATGCATATAATGCCCCACATCCTCCACCGATACATCCGGCGATGAATGGTTTGAAGAATCTTAAGTTTACACCGAAGATTGCAGGCTCTGTAATTCCCATAAATGCACTGAGTGATGATGGAAGCGCCAGAGATTTGATCTTCTTATCTTTAGACTTAATACCTACTGCAAGTGCTGCAGCTCCCTGTGCTACGTTGGCTGCACTTGCAAGTGGAAGCCAGTATGTAACACCGTATTTTGCAAGCTGTCCGATGTCAATAGCTGTATACATCTGATGAATACCGGTTACTACGGTTGGTGCATATAAACCTCCCATGATCAGACTTCCAATTCCGAGAGGAAGCGTTAGCATCCACTGGATTGCTCCGAGAATTGCATTTTCAGCCCATACGAAGATCGGTCCTACAATTGATAATGTAAGGTAACCTGTTACAAATACGCTGACCAGAGGTGTTACGAACAAGTCAAGAACTTCCGGAACGATCTTATGTAACTTCTTCTCGATCACTGCCAGAATCCATACGGCGATGATAACAGGAATGACGTGTCCCTGATATCCGACCATGTCAATCTTGAACAGTCCGAAGAATACGCTCTGTGTCTGCTGTACACCCTCTGTTGCTACAGTATAAGCGTTCTGCAGTGACGGATGGATCATGATCATACCGATAACTGCACCAAGATACTGGTTCGCACCGAATGCTTTTGCAGCTGAGAATGCGATCAGGATCTGCAGGAATGTGTAAGCAATGTTACTGAACAGATTCGCAAATACATAAATCGAACTGTGTGTATTAATATGGAGGAATCCGTTGCTATTCATAAAATCAAGTGAGTTCATGATTCCCATTAAGAAACCGCTGGCTACGATGGCCGGAATGATCGGTACGAAGATATCACCAAGCAGCTTGATCGCACGCATGAACCAGTTCTGCTTCTCTGCAGCTGCCTCTTTTGCCTCTGCTTTCGAGCTTGCCGTGATACCTGCAATGTCGATGAACTCGGCAAATACTTTATTTACCGTACCGGTTCCGAGGATAATTTGAAGCTGTCCCGATGCTTCGAAGACTCCTTTTACCCCATCTACATTTTCAAGTGCTTCTTTACTTACTTTCTTATTATCTGCAATGACAAGACGAAGTCTCGTTGCACAATGTGCTGCAGATGCAATGTTCTTACTTCCGCCGACATGATCCAGGATGTCCTGTGCGGTCTTTCTGTAATCCATATTAACTCTCCTTCCTCGTTCTATGTGTAATCGTTTTCACATTTTGTAATTTTATAATAAGAAAAAAAATGCCATTTGTAAAGATGGCATTTTTACTGATATTTGCTATTCGATTTTGTGCGGTTTGCACGAATTCTGTTGTTTTTGACTGATTCGGAATCTATTTACACATTTTACACACTGATTTTCTGCTCCGGCATCTCTTAGTCTTCTATATTTTCTTCCGGATCATCAATGTTAGCGAGCCGGAATCCAAGTTTGATCTCTACCGGAATGCTTTCATCCCTTTCTATTACATCCAACAGGAGTTCTGCGCCCCGGATTCCACTGGTCTTATAGCCAAAATGCACTGTTGGTATTCCACCTGTTACCGCCTTTAAAAGCTGATTATCGCCAAATCCGGTAACCTGAATCGATGTATTTTCTAATATATAACGGAATCTGGATCCTGTGTCTTCTACATTCTTCGGAATCTGACTTCCGGCATAAGTATGAATCGCTTCGATTGCCCCGGCTGCGATTGTATCAGTGGCGCATGATATGATATCGATGTCATGTTTTTCATTCAATAATTCCAGAACCTTTTCATATCCGGATTCTGTCGTGAACTCCGCCACCTTATAATATCCGTCTTTTAATTCTTTTCCCGACCTTTTCAGACCTTCCCGGAATCCATCTTCTCTGGCCGCTCCAGCTGCTTTATCTTCTCTTGATACTCCGATATATGCAATCTCTTTCCGGCTCTTTGCCGCAACCGCACATCCCATGGCCTCCCCTGCGCCGTAATCATCATGATAAATACAGTTCGCATATTTCGTATGCTGACCAATCACAACCACCGGTACTTTCGATTCTTTCAGAAATCTCCGATGTTCCGCCGTGATCATCGTTCCCACAAGAATAATCCCGTCTACCGGATAATTCTCGAACAGACGCATATACTCTATTTCCTTCGCCGGTGTATTATCCGTTCCGGCAAGCAGCATCTTGTGATACACAGAAGCTGCTTCTGACCCTGGCTGATACTGTCTTCGTGAAGCACCGTGTCCAGACCTTTTGGAAGTCTCCGGATGAATTCCCAGCTTCTTGCTTCCTTCGCTGCACGAATGATCTCTTCATCGGTTGCATCCGGTTTTCCAAAGCAGATGTTGTCTCTTACGGTTCCGCTCTTGATCCAGGTATCCTGCAACACCATACCAAAGCTGCTTCTAAGGGCATGTCTGGATACCTCCCGGATGTCCTTTCCATCCACCAGGATCTTTCCTTCATCTACATCATAGAAGCGCATCAGCAAGTTGATAAATGTCGTCTTACCGCATCCTGTCGGACCAACGATTGCAATACGCATACCCGGTTTTACATCCAGATTGAAGTTCTCGATCAGTTCTTTTTCTTTATCATAACTAAATGCCACATCGTCGATTGTAACATTGCCATCAACTGTAGCAAATGCGCCTTCCGCATCCAATGTCTCTTCTTTCTGCTCTAACAGATCAAAGATACGGTCCGCACATGCCAGCGCATTCTGCATCTCTGTGACTACCGAACTGATATCGTTGAACGGCTTCATATACTGGTTCGCATACGCTAACAGTACAGAAAGTCCTCCGACCGTCAGCGTGCCGCCCGGTATCAGAAATGCTCCAAGTAAAGCCACTCCGGCGTAAATGATATTATTGACGAATCGTGTGGACGGGTTCGTTAAACTGCTGTAGAACACTGCTTTCTGGCTGTAGTTCTGCAGTTCTTTATTGATCTCATCAAATCTTCTGGATGATTCTTTCTCGTACCCAAATGCTTTTACTACTTTCTGTCCGCCGATCATTTCTTCAATCAGTGCGGTCTGCCGTCCTCTGGTCTCACTCTGCTTCCGGAACATCGTATAAGACCTGGAAGAAATGAATTTCGCCACTACGAAACTAAATGGTGTCAGTACGATCACCAGCAGTGTTACCCACACATTCTTAGAGAACATGAAAATCAGTGTCACAACGATCGTCACGATTCCTGAAAATAACTGTGTAAATCCCAACAACAGACCATCGGATAAGATATCTGTATCTGCAATGACACGGCTTACAATATCTCCGGTGCTGTGCTGATCCAGATAAGACAACGGCAGTACCTGGATATGACGGATTGCCTGTGAACGGATATCCTGCACGATCCGGTAAGTCATCCGGTTGTTCAACAGATTCATGAACCACGTAGCAAATGCTGATATCACGATAAAAATCAGAATCTGCTTCAGATAATACCACATCATATCAAAGTTCACCTGATGTGCCGATACAACTTCATCAATTGCATCACCGAATAAAACCGGCACATATAACTGCAATACTACAGAGATTGCAGCAAAGATTACACTGAATGCAAGGAAAATCTTATACTTTCCTATGAGCTTTAATAATTTCTTCATTACTCTGCCGCTCCTTTCTCTGCCTTCTCTGTCATTTTATCCGCTTTGTCCAAATCTTTTCCGGTTTCCTTTGAAGATTTAACTGCAGCCGGACGTTCTTCCGGGAACTGTGAATAATAGATCTCCTGATAGGTCTCACAAATCTCCATCAGTTCTTCATGGGTTCCCTGTCCTGCCAGCTCACCGTCCTCCATAACCAGGATCTTGTCTGCCTGACGGATACCGGAAATTCTCTGAGATACCAGGAAGGTTGTCACATTGCCTTCCAGTTCACCGATTGCTTTACGAAGTGCTGCGTCTGTCGCAAAATCCAGCGCACTTAAGCTGTCGTCCAGAATCAATATCTCAGGCTTGCTGACCAGTGCACGTGCGATCGTCAGACGCTGCTTCTGTCCGCCGGACAGGTTACGTCCGTTCTGTTCTACTTCAAAATCAAGCTTTCCAGGCTTAGCTTCTACAACATCTTTTGCCTGAGCGATTGTGATTGCTTTCCACAGATCTTCATCTGAAGCCTGATCATTGCCCCACTTCAGATTGTCGCGGATACTTCCTTTGAACAGGATGGAACGTTGCTGTACCACTCCGATCTCACTGCAAAGTTCTCCTTGCGGATAGTCCTTTGCATTGATACCATTTACTTTTACCGTTCCTTCCTGTGGATCATAGAATCTCGGGATCAGGCTGACCAGTGTACTCTTACCACTTCCGGTTCCTCCGATGATTCCGATCGTCTGTCCTTTCTTCGCACGGAAGGTGATGTCCGATAAGCTGGATGCTCCGGCACCTTCGTATGTGAAGGTGACGTGGTTGAACTCAACTGCCAGATTACTGTCGGCCTGATCATTCTCGCCGTCTGTCTCATATTTTCTTTGATCAGCATTTATCTGTTCATTCTTCATCTGCTCAGCCGCCACTTTGTATTCCATGCTGGACTTCACATCCAGAATACCGGCCACACGGTCTGCGCAAGCCATTGATTTGTTCAACGTAATGATCAGGGATGCCAGCTTGATCAGTTCTACGATAATCTGTGCCATATAGTTATACAGCGCTACTACCTGTCCCTGCTGCAGATTCCCGATATTGACCTGCACTCCGGCACGCGCGATCAGTAACACAGTTGCTCCGTTAATCAATACATACGTGAGCGGATTCAGAAGGGCAGAAATTCTTCCTACGAACTCATTCAATCTTGTAAGTTCTCTGTTTCCTTCTTCGAATTCTTCCACCGACTGTTCTTCCCTGCAGAATGCACGGATGACACGGATACCTGTCAGATTCTCTCTCGTAAGTCCTGTCACACAGTCCAGACCTGCCTGTACTTTCTTGAACAGCGGAATACTGATCAGCATAATCGAAAATACAACGACAAACAGGATCGGTACTGTCACTACAAAGATCAGTGCACAGCGTACATTGATGGTAAATGCCATCACCATCGCACCGATTACGACAAACGGACTTCTAAGTAACAGACGCAGTCCCATGTTAATTCCGTTCTGCACCTGGTTCACATCGTCCGTCAGTCTCGTGATCAGTGTGTCTGTTCCGAGCGTATCCAGTTCTGTAAATGACAATCCCTGGATATGGTCGAACATTGCCTGTCTGACGCTGGTCGCAAATCCAACACTTGCCTTTGCGGCAAAGAACTGTGCGGTAAAACTGCACAACAGTCCGACTGCTGCCATGAGCAGTAACACGAAAAACATTTCCACAATATATCCATAGTCATTCTTCGCAACGCCCACATCAATAATCTGAGCTACCACAACAGGAACCATAAGGTCGAACACGACTTCCAATAATTTGAATAGCGGTGCCAGAATACTCTCTCTGCGGTAAGGTCTCAGAAACTTCTCAAGACGCTTCATTTCTTTCACTCCATTCCTTTTTCCGATAACTAATAAGTCATCGCTATCTACTTATTATAATATCCCTTGACTGTTTTATTATAGTCCGTTATCATTGATATGAATAATATTGTTTTTATAGCTTTGCAATACAAAAAATATATAAGGCAGGTAATCCAACATGGAACTCAGACAGTTAGAATATTTCCGCGAGATTGCATCCACCGGCAGCATCAACGAAGCTGCAAGACACTTAAATATGTCCCAGCCTCCGCTCAGCTACCAGATCCGTCAGCTGGAAAATGAATTAAATGTAAAACTTTTCGACCGCACCAGCAAGGGCGTTACTCTTACTGAAGCCGGAAAGCTTCTCTACGACCGATCCGGTAATCTGCTGGAATACGCCAGATCTACTGAGCTCGAGGTCTCGAAAACCGGGAAAAAACGGATCCTGCGTATCGGTCTGACTCCCACAACTGTAGATACCATCATGCCTTATATTTCCCAGTTTTCGAAAAAAAATCCCGACGTGAACTTTGAAGTCCACGACGGGATCACTTATTCGCTTTATCAGTATCTTCTGGACGGGATCATCGATATCTCCGTTGCCAGAACACCACTGCGTCTTGACGAGGTGTCTTATATGGAATTGTGTTCTGAGCCGATGATTGCAGTATCAGCACCCAAAAATATGGTTTCAAAGACCGCTGACGTTACCACAGATACACCGCATAATTCTTCGAAACACAATGCGGTTTCTTCCTTAAAGCTCTCCGATCTTTTACATAGACCGCTGATCTTATACCGGAGATACGAAGAACTCATCATGAATACCTTTCATGCCCAGAATATGAATCCGGACATCTTCTGTGTCTGCGATGATCCCAGAGGTGCCATGCTGTGGGCGAAAGAAGATCTTGCAACTGCCATCTTTCCGCAGTCCATGGCCAGCTTGTGTGACGGACTTTGTATACAAGAATTGGATGAGCCGGATCTTATAACTAAGATACTTCTGATCTGGGCGAAGGGAAAGAAACCGGTGCCGCTGGTGCAGGAATTTCTGGATGTGTGTGGTGAGCATTAGCACATTAGAGCTTGCGGCTCACCCACCATATACCAATTATAAGATATACCGCCATCATTCCTAATATGGCAGATGTTGCAACCAGTTGATTCATATTTTCCAAAGCAACTACTAACAGCAGAAGTACAATTTCGCCACACCAATAGGACCAGATACATTTCCTTTTTCCGTAATCAGTAATCCAAGTTTTGGAATCCACGATCCAGAGTAAATTGATGAATATTCCAAAACCAATAGATACAATTAGAGAAGTGGCCGCTTCCGCTGACATATTTATCATTCCATTTTTTACAAATACAATACATAACACCAATAAATCATACGCCAATAACAATATGCCATTTCTTTTCAATGATTTGATACTTTTCTGCATATCCATCTCTCCTCTCCAAATAGAAATCTTAGATAAACCCATCTACTTCTTCCTGCAGATTTACTCCATGAGAGAATACATAGGCTAAACATAAAACAATAATTCCAAAAATGAATCCTCTCACTTCAAAATTGATATCTTTCAGTCCATTCATTTTAATCAATACTCCGCAAATATAAACGACCACATTCTGAATCGTCGGCATTACTATACTGTAAATTCCTATTTTCTTTACTCTTTCTATATTTTCTGCTGTAAACGGTGTGCCCATTTCTGGTTGTTCCTTTGTGCCTTCCAGTGACTTCAGTATTTTATGAACGTTGCGAAAAATCAGGGCCAGTAATATAGATGTTGCTCCCAACAGCAGAAGCCACACGGATACCAGATGCATCCGCATATTTCCCTTTGCATCAATCAGTGTAAAGAACATCCCGTAGGCATTCATCATGGTATCCTGTTTGATGCCGAATATAGCCCCGTTAATGTGCACGCTGTGCATAGGTATAGCCGATCCCGCCCAAAGTAATACGATACCATCGAACCAATGTAAGATTTCCAGAAATCTCATCAGACTGGTCAGTGGTTTCCGGAATTTTTCAAAACTTTTCATCTTCATATTATTCACCCTCCTCTTCATCCAGATTTCCATCAAATTTTAAAATATCACCTACATCACATTGAAGGAAATAACAGATACGATTCATCGTATGCAAACGGATACCTTTGGCTTTTCCGCTTCGGAGTACCGACAGATTGGCCTCGGTAATACCGACTTGTCTGCATAATTCTTTTGAAGTCATTCCCTTCTTTTTCAGGACTTCATCCAAGCATATACGAATTCCCATATTTCCTCCTTTCTGTGTTTGAAAATTATTGTTTTTCGATAATTTATAATTTTATTATAGCAAGGAATTATCGTTTGTCAATAATTTTTACCACGCAATATTCCAACCGTTTTTTTCGTAATTATGTGATTTTTCCAACTTTTCTTATATTTTTAACTCTAAAGAATCTTCTTTCGGCAACTACTTATAAACGCATGGCCCCAAAAAAAGATTATCCGGATAGTTCCCTTTCTCCAGATAATCTTTTCTTCTATGATTCACTATGCTGTTTTATATTCTCGCTTACTCCACTTTCGTCTTCTTCGGCAAAAACAGACTCAAAAGTAACGATACCACAAACACTCCTGCCACTGCATTTCCATTAAACACATCTCCTACCGCACTTGGAAATGCTGCAAAGAAGTTCCCGGATGTCTGTGTCAGACCAACTCCGATACTAAATGACAGTGACACGATAATCATTGTTCTGTCATCGAATTTACATTCTTTCAGCATCTTGATTCCTTCATACATGATCGATCCAAACATCATAACTGTACATCCGCCAAGCACCGCCTGTGGAAGTGAATTGAAGAATGCTCCAAGCGGCGGGAATAAAGATGCAAGTATCAGAATCAGTGCTCCCATCAGAATCGTAAAACGGTTGATCACCTGTGTCATCGTCACAAGTCCGATATTCTGACTGAATGATGTCAGCGGCAGACATCCGAAACATCCGGAGATTGCACTTGAAAATCCATCAACTGCCAGTGAACCGCGAAGTTCTTTCATCTTAAGATCACGTCCAAGTGCTCCCGTACAGACTGCCGTCGTTGCACCTGTCGTCTCTGCTGCCGATACCAGGAATACGATTGCGATCGTAAAAAATGCTCCCAGATTGAATACCGGCTTATGACTGGTCAGGAACACAAGCTTCGGGATACTGAACACACCAACCTCCTGAATCGTCTTATGAATACCGGAAAAGTCAACCATCGGTGCGATTCCCGCTACAGTAAATATAATTGCAAGTGCATAGCCAAATACCAGTCCGACCAGCACATTTAAATTCTTATATACGCCTTTTAGTACTTCTCTGGATACCAGACATACGATCAATGTAAATGCTCCAACGACCAGATGATACCAGGAACCGAAGTCTTTCACTCCATTTCCGCCGCCCCAGGAATCCATACCTACCGGCAGAAGTGATAATCCAATCGCGATAACTACACAAGCCGATACAACCGGAGTCAGATATTTTCTCCAGTACTTGGCACTCAGTCCAACAAAACCTTCAAAAATACCACCCAGAATAACTGCACCAACCATACCTTCATATCCAAGATTCGGATTCGTTGCAATTACCAACAGACTTCCAAGAAACGTAAAACTGACTCCCATAATAATCGGAAGTCCTGATCCGATCACTCCAATCGGATATAACTGTAAACAGGTTCCGATTCCGGCTACAAACATCGCACACTGCAATAACTGTGTAATCTCCGCCGAACTTAAATGCGCCCCATTACTTCTAAGTACTGCCGCACTACACACGATCAGTACCGGAGCCAGATTCGATACGAACATCGCCAGTACATGCTGTAAGCCAAACGGAATGGCTTTTCTAAGTGGAACCCTGCCGTTCAGCTTATAAATATTCTCTTCACTGACCGTCGTTATCTGTTCTTCTTTGTTGCTTTCCATGACATTTCCTCATTCTCTCTGTAAAATTTTATTTATTATAAATTTAACTTATATTTTACGAGAAAGCAACCGTGGAAGTAATAAATCCATTTATTACTTTTAAAAGAAGACTATTGCATCTGCAACAGCCTTCCTGATTTTGCTCAATTTTCTTTTTTTGTTTCTTCTATAATTCGTTGAATTGTAGTTACCGCTTCCTCCAATTCATCCGCAATTTGTTCTATAGGCTTTCCTTTTTTCAACTTCTTTCTAATCTGATTTTCCAGAAGACTCCGTTCTCCAAGTTCAATTCCAGCTTCTACCCCAGCCTCATACTCCGCTTTCCGTAATTTTTTCTCTTCAAATTCTTTATCATACTCATAGATGCTCACTTTGATCACCTCAGCCTTATTCTTCATCAAAAATTCTGCCAGAATTCCTTCCTCTATGCATTCATCTACCGCTCGCGTAACTGCTTCTTCCAGAGGAATATTCTGCGTCACATATTTTCTTACCCTCGCAACATATTTAGCATATTCCTTTAATGTTCTGCAGTGTTCCATCAGTTCTAGATTATGACCATCATTTACATTCAACATAGTCACCCTTAATTCCAGATCCGGATTATCCGTCGGGTTCTCATAAGCTGAAGATAATCGGAATTCATTATAATCGTCTACCTTTTTCGTCCCATTATAAAACACAATAAATCTTGGTGTCGGTATCTTTTGTATTACCGTTGAATATAAAGATTTCTGAACTACTAATCTTTGATATTCATCCGCAATATAGAATAAATTTCTAAGCGGAATATTCGGGTTATACGTCGACTGGTGCTCATACAAATATAAATTCATATCCATAATAAATGCCAGATCATTTTTCATTCCCATATAAATTGCATTTTTTAATGTGACAATCTGCAAATCTTCTGCATTAGTATAATTCCGACCATTCACTGCATTATACAATGATAGCAGATTTTCTTTATCATGATACAACATTCGAAAAATCGTATCTTTGTATGGCCGTTTTGCCTTTAACTGACGGTTGTTTACCTGATACTTTTTGTTGCGTCTCTTCTGACTCTTTCTTCTCGCCATATTTAATTCCTCCTATGTGCAGGAGGATATCTTACTTACACGTTCAGTCCTCTCCTGCTTTTTACAATTGATTGGTATAAAAAGCATAGATTTCTGAAATGTAATTAGAATGTAGATGGTATATGATTCAATATACCTTAGATTTCTTTTGAAGTATGCTTTTATATAGATTAACATACAAGTAAATATTATTCAATATATTTTTTCAGATAAATTAAACAGCAAAAAAATTCAACTTCGTCTCATCAAACGTAATCTTCTGCCCTTTCCTTCTAAAATACTCCTCCACAACCTGATACATCTCCTCATACCGTCCTTCGCATGCACAATTTCCCAACGGTTCGATCCAACATGACTGCTTCCCACAGGCATCTCTTAAGTGGACTTTAAAATTCAGTCCTTTCTCCTCCAGCAATCCGTTCACTTCAATAATTTCATTAAATGTAATATAATTCATATCTGCTATCTCCTCCAGTTCTTTCCACTATAGTATCCGGCTGCATTGAATATCGTTGCGAATACATTGATCATCTTGTTCGACGTATACACTGCATGATACCGGTTATATTTTCCCCAGTCTGCATTCGCCAGTGTCCATGTTCCGGATACAGCAGCAAGATAAATAACAGCACACAAAAATCCCACGATAAGTTCGCCTGTTGCCATCAAGTGTCCATACTTCTGATTCAGCATCTGTGCTATCACTCCTGCCATGATCAGGCTTGCAAGCATACTGATCCAGAGTTTGTTCAGAATATAGCGGTTCAGCTTTGAGCCCATCCACAATATAATTGCAAGAATAAATGCCCCGCCATACAGGTAGATTACATACTGCTTCAATACCGCTGTATCACGACACACAATATATCCTCTTCCCATCACTGTTCCGATTGTAAAAAGTCCGACAGGCTGTACAACTGCCCCCAGAAGCAACAATGTCAGATGCACTTTCATATTCGCCGAACATGTTCCTATGATCAGCAGACCTACCACAGCTGCAAGTGAAATCAGCCCGACATAAAGATGTGTTCCGATATAATCCTTCGGAAGCAGCCATATAGATATCACACTTAAGATCGTTCCTGCAATAAAAAAGCATGCAATCTCATTGTTCATCTCATCCCTGCTTAATTTCTTCTGTACAATATCCTCTTTCAAAAGAATTGCCAGACGTACCTGCCACTCTTCTTTTTCTTCCTCAATCTCAAGCTGATCGATCGATGTAATATCAAGCTTACTTTTCAGTGCTTTCTGGCAGGTCAGTTTCGTTTCCTTTAATGTACGTTCTTCTTTTTCGATCTCGTCTAGTCTACGGGATAAAGCTTCCTGCAAGGTCAGTCTGTCTTCATAGATTTCTTTGATCTCCTGTACCGGAATACCGATCAGACGCAACTTTTTAATTTCCTGAAGCTGTTCTACATCTGCTTCTGAATACTCCCGGTAATTATTTTCCTGATTACGTGCCGGATGGATCAGTCCTTCTTCTTCGTAGAATCTTATATTCGCCTTGGAAATGCCAACCTGTTTTTCTACATCTTTAATCTTCATAAAGTGACACCTTCTTTCCATTTTTCCAGTCTGCTTCTGTAATGATTTCTTTGCGGTGTTTTATCGTCTTGTACTTTACTTTTCCAAACAAACCTTTCTGCTCTTTACAATAAATGATATGAAGCGCCATATGAAATTTCTGGTTCTCATCTTCCAACTCATGACTGTATTCCAGATGAGTCGCACTGTAACGAAGCAGAAGCACTTCACCGGCTCCCACCGGTACATTCCCACCATCCACAGACATAACCTGAAATGTAATGGTTCCCGGTATTTCAATTTCTTTTAATTCAATCCGTTCTTTTATTATTGTCTGAAGCTCAGAAACAATTTTATTTCTTTCTTCAAGCTTTCCCGTATCTTCCATACTCTCACCTTCCCCTGTTCCGGATATCTGTATCCTTCTCTCTTTTTGTTAAGGTGATTCTATTCCTTCAAGCCGCTTGAAGGTCAAGAGATTCACCATATTTTTTCCCATTTCTTCTATTTTTTGTCTTTATTCGTATTCCCGCTCGACTTTTTCCTCTGCTATCCGCTCTGTCTCTTCGATTGCTTCCTTATATCCGTTCAGGGCCGCAAATGGTGTAAACTGAGCCGCCCGATCTGCTGTCGGCATCGGCGGATGTGTCTCTGATACATGATGCGGAAAGCCCAGAATATCACCATATTTCCGCTGTACTTCCAGTACCGATTTCTGCAATTTTCCAGAAAATTCTATCCTGTTTTCCTTAGAAATATTTTTTACCGATTCTCTTTCTTGCAGAATCTGTTTTGTTGAAATATTTTCTTTCGAAATATTTTCATTTCTCACGCTTTATGTCCTCCGATCTGCCGGTTCCGTTCCATCGCAGTTCCATCCTCCTGCAGATTCATTCCTTTTAAGATTGCATTCTTCCCATATTTTTTCTTGATATCCAGCATCGCCTTCTGCATCTTCTTTTCCCGTTCCAGCTTCTCATTCTTCTCTTCCTTTTCCTTCTTTGCAATTCCAAAATCTGTAAAAAGATTCATCTGTTCATACTGCTGTTCTTCCTGGACCTCTTTCTCACTGATCACATGATTCGCTGCCATCGTAATCCGGCGGATCAGAAGATCCGGATTCACAATTTCATGATACAGCTTTACACCTGCCTGTGTCATCAGCCTCGATGAAGAAGTATGCTGCTTCAGATTAGCGGTTCCGTGTGCATGTTTCGGCAGCTTCCTGCCGTACCAATCTGTCGTGATCTCCCCTACATTTTTCTTCGTTCCTTGTTCCAGATTCTTGATGTCGTATCCAATCGTCAGAACGATCTGATCCGTTACGAGACGTTTATCTACCAGATCCAATGCCAGCTGATCGATCATTTCCTTTACCACGATCTTCGTCTGCTCGAAATTATATGGACAATGCAGTACCTGTCCCGCACCCATACTGTTATTTTCGGGCTTATACGCCTTCACATCTGCGATCGTGCATGGCTCCCATCCCCATGCATGGTCAATCAGAAGTTCTGCATTCACCCCAAATAGCCGGTACAGCAAATCTTCATTATAATATTCCCCCGGCTTACCAAGAGAACATCTTGCCACATCTCCCATGGTAAATAATCCGACTTCCGCAAGCTTCTTCGCATACCCCGGGCCCACACGCCAGAAATCCGTGATCGGCTGGTGCGCCCACAAAAGCTTCCTATAAGAAATTTCTGTAAGTTCTGCGATCCTCACCCCATTCTGATCCGGCTCAATATGCTTCGCCACAATATCCATGGCAACTTTACACAGGTACAGATTCGTTCCGATTCCGGCCGTTGCCGCAATCGACGTCTCCTGCTGGATCTCCCGAATAATCTTTCCAGCCAGCTCTCTTGCCGTCATCCGGTAAGTATTCAGGTAATCGGTCACATCCATGAATACCTCGTCAATGGAATAGACATGGATATCCTCCGGTGCAACGTATTTCAGATAAATGTTGTAGATCTCCGTACTGCATTTCATATATAATGCCATTCTCGGAACCGCCGTAATATAATCCAGTTCCAATTCCGGATGTAGTTTTATTTCTTCATTATCTACGGAAGCTCCTGCAAACTTCTTTCCGGGTGCCATGCAGATCCGTCTTTTATTCACTTCTTTTACCTTCTGCACGACCTCGAAGAGTCTGGCACGGCCCGGTATCCCGTAGGATTTCAAGGAAGGAGACACTGCCAGACAGATAGTCTTTTCCGTACGGCTTTTGTCCGCTACTACCAGATTGGTCGTCATCGGATCCAGTTCTCTTTCTTTGCATTCTACCGATGCGTAAAATGATTTCAGGTCGATTGCGATATAGCTTCTCCGTCCTTTGTCTGCCATGCCTGTTCTCCTCCTTCCTTTACTCACAAATTCATTCACAAAGTTTTTCTACTTCGAATGTATGTTCTCATTATACCAATATTCTGATTTTTCCACAATACAGAAGCAGTTACAAATTATTTTTTCTAAAACTATTGACCTTCAAGTTACTTGATGGTTTATATTATAGACAACAAAAGAGAAGAAACAAAAAATTGATAAGAATGCCGGCTATTACCAAATTCTCTTAAAGAAAGGGGACATTAAAATGAAGAACGGAACAAGAAACGAAAAAGTTGTCTTTGATATTATTTTTAACTTAATATGCATGATATACATAATCTACAGCTGGATGTCAATTACAAATGTTGGAGTCGTAACTGCACTGACACATAATAATGGTGATGCTATGCTACTGATCTTCGGTGCTGCAATTGTTCTAATCGTCTTTTTTATAATCGATATCATTTCTTTAATATTAGGCAAAAAGCAAAAAGGATATTTGCTGCCGGGGTATGTCGGAGTGTCTATTGGTGTGAAATGTATCGCAATACTATTCCTGGTTTTAGCATATATATTGAAGCTTAAAATCTAAGTACCCGCCACCGGTGGCTTCTTTCAAACACATAGCGCTACAAAGAACCTCCCGCTGGTATCTTCTCTTGTATACTTTGATATTTCAAAAATACGGCCGGCAATATATTCTTACTCATAATCTCAGAATATATGCCGACCGCATTTTCTATCTGCCAAATTATTTATAATCCATCACCAGAAACATCGGTTTGATCGCTACCACTTCGTCATACTCTTCTTTCTCGACGACTACGCTGGAATTCAACGCTTTCAGATCTTTTTTCAAAACCTGCAATGCTTCCGGAATATTTCTCGCACGCCCTTCTTTCATAATTTCCTGCATTCTCTTTAGCACAATCGGATGTGCATAGTGAGCCGGTACCGGAAAATCCGGATACACTCTGATATACTCTTCCATCTGACTGATCGATTCCGTCAGCCGCTTCTCAATATAATTCTTATTATTCTTCGAAGTCGGAAGTACATTCGCTCCGGCAAATAAGAAGATTGCAGCCAGACCAAACAAAAGGAAATACATTCCAAATCCTGCATGGGTCGTCAATGCATAGATACCATAGACGAATGCCGCACCGCCCATCAGTACGATTGCAAGAGCTACCCATTTATACGCCGGGTTACTTCTGTCATAAGTACGCTTTTTCTTCGCCGACTGACTCAAGTCCATATAGATATCCGATTGCTTTTTCAGATACTGTTCTGCCTGCTCCAGCTTCACGAGACATCTTTTTGTTTCTTCCGATACATTTCTTTCTCTTTGCTTTTCTGCCAGCCATCTTTCCTTCTCTGCCAGCTTTCTCTCAGCCTCAAGACTGTGTACCGGAATATCCGGATATTCTTCTTCTATGTACGCAAGAAATCTGTCCACATCTTCTTCATGTTTGAAATTGCATTGCTTTTCTTTTCCGTCCTCATATACGACCACAAGATAGGATAATGTACCGAATACTCCTTTTCCTGTAAATCCACCCTTACTCATGGCGATTCTTTTGAAGATCCTTTTTACAGAACTGATCGGTATGTAATACCTTCTGTCAATATAGAAACTGCTAAGATACACCGCCTTTTTTCCAATGCCACAAGGTCCGATCTTCTTACATTCTTTTTTATCTTTTATTAATTCTTCATCCGGAATCGATACATTACCCAGTCTTCGTGGTTTCATCTTTTCATCATCTCATTTCTGTCAATTCATTCTGCCTTTTTATGTATTCAAATTACGCTGTCTTACAACTATGCTTTCATTGGTTTCTTTGTAGCATGGATAAAGATTCCAAGGAATGCTGCTGCCAGAATAATTCCTACCGGATAAGCAACCTTCGTAGAAAGTCCCAGGCACTCTTCTGCACAGAAGAAATATGTCATGGAAACTGCACTCATGAATGTTGCCGGTACCGCTGTGATCCAGTAATTCTTCTTCTCGCGGAACAGATACATACTTGCTGTCCACAGAACGATCATAGCAAGTGTCTGGTTTGTCCAGCTGAAGTATCTCCATACGATTGCATAATCCAGATGTCCGACAAATGCTCCGACTGCCAGAAGCGGAACACATAACATCAGACGTTTCTGCATCTTATTCTGATCAACTTTGAACCAGTCTGCCAGTACCAGACGGGCACTACGGAATGCAGTATCTCCGGAAGTGATCGGGCATACGATAACTCCGATCATTGCAAGTGCAACACCGACACCGCCCATCGTCTTGATACATACATCATAGATTGCTGCTGACTGACCATTTGCAAGAATATCATTCAGACCTGTACTCAGGCCACCTGTAATTTTATAAATGGAACATCCTGCTGCTGCCCAGATCAGTGCGATCACACCTTCTGCAACCATGGCACCATAGAATACGAAATGTCCCTGTTTCTCGGATTTCATACAACGTGCCATCAGTGGTGACTGTGTAGAATGGAATCCGGAAATTGCTCCACATGCTACGGTAATGAACATAAAGCTCCAGATCGGCTTTCCTACCGGATGCATGTTAGTGAAATGCGTCCATATCTCAGGAATCGTATAATTCGGATTCGTGAAAATACCAACGATAACACCGACTGCCATAACGATCAGGCAGATACCAAACAATGGATAGATACGTCCAATGATCTTATCGATTGAAATAAATGTTGCAACAAAGTAATATGCAAGGATGATCCAAAGCCATACTTCCGGGTTAGCCAAGGCTCCCGTCACGCCTTTATTGCCAAGCAATGTAACGATCAGCCCCGCCGGTCCTACTGCAAATACCGTACCAACCATGACCAGAAGTACAACGCTGAATACACGCATCACATTCTTCATTACATTTCCAAGATAAATTCCGCACACTTCGGAAATAGATGCTCCGTCATTTCTTTCAGAAAGCATACCTGAAAAATAGTCATGTACACCACCTGCAAAAATCGTACCAAATGTAATCCACAGGAATACAACCGGTCCCCACAATGCTCCCTGCATAGCTCCAAAGATTGGTCCCAGACCAGCAATATTCAGCAGCTGTACCAGGAACAATTTCCACTGTGGCATTACCACATAATCGACACCGTCATTGATCCGAACCGCCGGTGTCTCTCTGTCATCCGGTGCAAAAGTGTTCTCAACCACTTTACCATAGACAAAATACCCTCCTATAAGTAGCGCCAAGCAAATGATAAAACTAATCATACCAACACCTCCAATGTCTTTCATTTCTTAACATTTCCTTAACCTACCTTCATTATAGGATTTTATGTATTTTTTTCAAGTATTTTTTGATTTTTTCATATATTTTGTACAATTTGACGAATGTTTTTATCTCATTACAAGTTTCAACGCCTTTTTCGGACACGCACTCACACATTTTCCACAACGGATACATTCCGCAGAATCCGGTGTCTTTACCGGATCCACATCCATCGGGCAGACATGCGTACATTTACCACAATGTATACATTTTCCCATATTCACATCCATATGAAAAAGGCTGACTTTATTCAAAAGTCCATAGATTGCTCCCAGCGGACACATCACTTTGCAGAAAAACCTGCAGATACTCAAACATCCCACCAGTGTGATCACCAGGATTACCATTTTCACGGAAAATAATGTCCCGATCACACGGCGCAGTTCCGGATGTGTGGAAAGGAGCGGGATTCCTCCCTCCAGTGTTCCGACCGGACAGATATATTCACAGAATGCCGGCGCACCGCTTCCGACGGCATTCGTCTTTACAACCGGAAGCATCAGCACAAATACAACGAGCAGAATATATTTGATCCAGGTAAATCCCTTCCATAATTTCTTTTTCGAAAACGGGATCTTATATAAAAGTTCCTGTATCAGCCCGAACGGGCATAAAAAACCGCAGACCGCACGTCCCAGAACGACTCCGAATGCCAGAATCATCCCCCATACATAGAAGCTCGTCTTAAAATCGATCGAACCGTTCACTGCCTGCATCGCCCCGATCGGACATGCCGTTGTTGCCGCCGGACAGGAATAGCAGTTCATTCCCGGATTGCAGAAACTTTTCCATTTCCCCTTATACAATCTCCCCTCCAGAAAATTGCCAAGATATAGATTGGAATAGCCAAATGCTGCAACCTGTATCATTTTTCGTTTTATCTCAAATGTTACTTTTCTCATCATTATTTCTTTATCCAAGACCGATACATTCCAGGCACACATTGACTGCTTTATTCAGTACGATGGATACTTCTCCTCTGTATATTCCATATATGATCATCATAACCGCCACAACCAATATTGCTCCGGCAATCAGACGTCTTGTTATTTTTTGATTACTTTCCATTCAGATAATCCTCTACCGTCTGTTTATACGCATCGACATCCGCTCCGGCAAATGGTTCACCGATGATCTTTCCCGTACTGTCTACAAAAAATGTCGTCGGTACACCGACCAGATTACTGATCATATCGTCAAATTCTTCCGTTGCGATCAGGTGCTGATAATCCGCTCCTGTCTCCTTAATGATCTTTTCCGCCAGTTTATACTGGTCACTTCCTTTTTCATCTACATCCACCAGAAGCCCGATCAGGTTCACATTATCCGGAAGTTCTTTTTTCCACTCTGCCAGTTCCGGTAATTCATCAATACATGGATTACAGTACGTTGCCCAGAAATTCACGACCGTCAGGTCATAGTCTGCAAAGGTATCATTCGTCACTTTATTTCCATCCATGTCTATCGTCGAAAACTCTGGCATATTTACAGGAAATCCGTTTTCACTGGTTTCCTGCTCTCCCGAACTGCTGTCACTCTTTCCTGTCTTATTGCCTTCTTCTGATGTATCTGCACTTTTCGCTGGACCCGATGAGTCACCTGAAGAACTGTCTTCCGAAGAACTGCATGCCCACAGTCCAAGACACAGCATTCCCGCCAGACAGAGTGCGCTTAATTTTTTCATTCTTTTCTTCATATCTTATACTTTCCTTTTATCCATATTTCGAAATTATCATCTATAGAATATCACAATTTGGCGGTTCAAAAAAGAGAGATGTTACCGAAGTAACACCTCCCTTCTATTCATCACTTTTGTAATCCGGATTGCTCCGGCTTATACATAACTAATATGATTATTTTACAATTCCGTCAGCATAAGCTGAGAATACAGCATCCAGTGTATCAGCTTTTTCGCTGTAAGCTGTGATAGGAGCTGAGATTCCGTCTTCGTCTGTTGCATCTTTGTTGAATGAGAATACAAATGGTGACTTGATAACCGGAACAGTCTTCTCTTCACCGGCATCGTTCTTGTATGTCAGGCTTGCACCATCAGCACCGTTCTCGAACTCTTCTGTTGTAAGATTCGTAAGAGAGTTCTCGATCAGAGTTGTGTACATGAAGTTGATGCTGTCGCTCTTCATGATATCGCCTGTGTTCTTATATCCCCAGTCATCCTCGCTGATCTTTCCATCAACATATGGATCCCATAAGTATACATTTACATCATTTTTTACTGCCTTAACATTTACATCAGCGATCTCGTTCTGTGTAGCTTCATCGTATGGTCCGCCTACCATGTAGATAGCATTTCCATCCTGCTGTAACAGCCATGCAAACTGACGATATGTTACAGTCTTGATGTTAACCTTCTCAGCATCCTTAAGAGCCGGGTAGTTTTCACGAACGAAGTCTTCTTTTGAATACTCTGTGAATTCGATGTTGTTGTCATTGATGAAGTCGAACATCTTCTTCATCTGTGCATTGTATTTCTTTGTGCAGTAATGTTTTACAGGATCTCCATTCTTATCTGTAACTTCATTACCTTCTTCGTCATACTCTTTTGTGTATACACCGTCTTTGTCACGCTCTACCATCTGTTCGAACGCATACATTACAGGGTATTTATCAGCGTTGTCTTCTTTGTCGCTGTAGTTTGTTGTATTGTCTTTGTTGTAGATAAAAGCGATTGGCTGCTGGATTCTTCCAACTGTCTCTGTCTCACCTTTTGCATTTGTGTAAGAGATTGCTCTCTCTGTTGTTGATGGGAACTCAATCCAGTCATCAATGTTTGTCAGGTACTGTTTTACAACTTCACCATACATGTAGTTGTAGTTTACACCTGCATTTTCACTTCCGTCAGACATACGAATGAATGTGTTACCATTCTCGTTGTCATCCAGGTTGAAGTCATATGTGTAGATTGTATCGATACCATTCTCTTTTGCATACTTTGTAAGAGAAGGTGTCATAGCTCTTGTGTTGTGGCACCATGATCCGCAAAGTGCGATCATGTATGTTCCTTCTTTCTGGAACAGATCGATCAATTCATCATATGTGATATCTTCATATACTACTTCATCAGCACTCTTGAATGTCTTGATTCCCTGACGCGGTTTGTCTTTTAAGGAGTTTGTGTTGAATGTGTTAAAGTAATAATCTGGCTCGAAGTTGTAATCTGTTGCAGATAATGCTTTTGTTGTATCTGCTTTTTCTTCTGTTTTCTTGCTGTCGTCTGAGCTCTTGCTGTCAGAAGATGAGCTTCCGCATCCTGCAAGTAATGCAGCTGACATAGACAGCGCAAGCAAGCATGAAAGAACTTTTTTCTTCATCTTTTTTCTCCTTTTTTGTTGAAATAAACTTTTTCATTTACATTTTCTTAGCACATCGGAGGTGCTTCACCGGCATCATCGCTTGATCCTGATCCACCGTCACTGCTATATGTAGCTTCCAGATCCAGAAGATCCTGATAATTCTCGATGTTCCATTTCTCATCAGCCGGCACATAAGTATCTACTGCTTCACGTGCTTCTTTTACAGCATCTGCTGCACCATCCTGCTTCTTGTCAGCAAGAGAAGCCTGTTTGATCATAAGTCTTGCATAATTAAGTCTTGCTTCCTTATATGTCTTCAGGTTTGTGATCTTCTCTTCCAGATTCTGGTTCGGATCCAAAGCCTGATAATATTCCGCCGCCTTTTTGAATCTGTCGATACTGTCGTCATTTAATTTCATATCACCAATCTCATCGATTGCTGTGATCGTTCTTGTTACAGAATACTTTGTTGATACTACAGAGAGACCAAGGAAAATGACAGCTAACACGATCAGTACGATTGTAGACTTTTTCAATTTCATTATGCGTTCTCTCCTTTCTTTTCTTCTGCATTAAAGATATTGTCATCCAGAGTTCCCATCTTTCTGGCAACGATTGCTGCAGTTACATTACCTGCAGTTACATTGTCAAATGTACGGATCATATCTGAAATGTTGTTAATCGGTACTAAAAGTACGATCGCTGCGATTGGAAGGTTGACTGCTTTGAACACTGCCATAGCAGATACCACTCCGATACCAGGTACTCCTGCACTTCCGAGTGAAAGGATCAGGCAGACAACAGCTAACATTACATAGTCAGATACTGTCCACGCAATACCCATCGCATTGGTATAGAAAATAGCCAGAAGAATCGGCCATACACATGTACATCCCGGCATACCGATGGTTGTACCAAGGGATGTTGTAAAGTTCGAGATTTCCTCATCGATACCAACACTCTTTCTCTGACACTCAATAGAGGCAGGGATTGATCCAACACTACTTGAAGTCGTAAATGCTGTGATCTGTGCCGGAAGAATCTTCTTGAAGAATTTAAGCGGGCTGAGTTTTGCAACACACTTAATAATGATCGCATTAAATCCATAGCTGTGTACCAGACATACCACATAGATCATAACGACCAGAAGTACCAGCTGTACGAGGGATTTCTTATCCTCGAAGATCTGACTTGCAGATCCTGCTACCAGACACAAGACTGCGAATGGTGTCAGGTCAATGACAAATGCCAGAATACGATAGATAATGTTCTTCAGTGCTTCTACAAGGTTCTTGAATGCGGCTACTTTTTCTTCTCCCTCTTCTGATGAGATTCCAACATATGCTACAGCTACAGCGATAGCAATGATGATGATCGCAACGACGTTATCATTGGAAAGATCTCCGATTACGTTCGTTGGGAAGAATTTCAAAATAACCTGGTCAAATGATGTTGCAAGTTCTTCATAAGAACTGATTGTGCTGTCACTTACTGATGCGATATCAGCAAATACAGCCTCTGCCCCTTTTCCGAGTCCTGTAATGGCTCCAAAAATATATGACAGAACAATTGCTGCTGCAGATGAAGCCAGAAGCCAGAGTACAGAAGTAAGTCCGATACTCTTCATCTTTTCTTTACTATTTAAAGAAATAAAACCTGACATGATAGAGATCAGGATAACCGGTGCCACCAGAGCAGTAATTACGTTGATGTAAATGTCACCAATCAAATCAACCCAGACAAGATAACTGTTGTTATCAGATGCAAATACGAGACCGATCACGGCTCCCATTACCATACTGATCAGAACAACGAATGTCCAGTTGATCTTCATCGCTAACTGATTCAAAACTTTGAACAGCAATAATGTTATGGCTAACACAAGAAGTGCTATCCAGTTAACACTACACAGTAAATCCATTTTTCTTTTCCCCTTTCCTTAAGATTACCGTCCACCAGTGTAACATTTTTTTAACAATTAAGGAAATAGAAAATATTAATAAATAAAGCCATCTATAGAGTTTACCTATAAATAGCTTTATTTATATCAGCGGATTAAAGTGTTAAATTGTCGATAAAAAATAAATATATCATAATTTATATTAATATTCAAGTTCTTTTTTATAATACAATCTTATGTATAATATTCATCTATTCCAATACTTTACTGCATATTATTACACTACTGCTGATTCAACAGCTCTTATCTACAGGACCTGCCACTGGCAGCTCCTTACGAACGCATGGCGATCTACAGAACATGTCATGGACAGCTTCTCTTACATACTTTAGTATAGAAAAATGCCGGCACCCCCAAGATACCGGCATTTTTCCACTCATAGGAATTAATCAGCTTCTTTCGAACGCATGACGATTTAGTTTTAGTTTCTTCTTATTTATAATGTATAATAACGATTTGATTAACAAACAGATTTGATATCTGTGTATTCATAACATTCAAAGCTGTCTGCTACGTTCTTACATGTTAATTTTCCATCATATGTATTGATTGCAGAGTAGATAACTTCGTTATCTTTGCAAGCCTGCTCCAGTCCCTTTCCTGCAATCTGCAGTCCGTAGGATAATGTTGCATTTGTAAGTGCGATTGTAGATGTTCTTGGAACTGCTCCCGGCATATTGCCTACACAGTAATGAACAACACCGTCTTCAATAAAGATTGGATCATCATGGTATGTAACCTTTGTTGTCTCACCACATCCGCCCTGGTCAACGGCAACGTCTACAAATACAGCGCCTGGTTTCATCTCTTTCAGATATTTTTTCTTGAAGATCTTAGGAGCTGATTTTCCTGGAATCAGAACGCATCCGATTACGAGGTCTGCTTCTTTTACAGCTTTTTCAATATTTGCATCGTTAGAAACAAGTGTCTGAATACGTGCTCCGAAGATATCATCCAGATAAGCAAGTCTCTGAAGGTTGATATCCATGATTGTTACGTTTGCTCCCATTCCAACTGCGATCTTGCAAGCGTTTGTTCCTACAGATCCGCCGCCGAGGATTACGATGTTAGCCTTTGGTGTTCCAGGAACTCCTGCTAAGAGAACGCCTTCTCCACCGAATCTCTTTTCAAGGTATTTTGCACCTTCCTGAATACTCAGACGTCCTGCGATCTGACTCATTGGAGCAAGCAGAGGAATGCTTCCGTTTCTTTCGATCAGAGTCTCATAAGCAACACCTTTTACCTTTGCTCCAAGGAGCGCGTCTGTCTGCGGCTTATCAGCTGCAAGGTGGAGATATGTATAAAGGATCAATCCTTCGTGGAATAATGGATATTCTTCCGGAAGCGGCTCTTTTACTTTGATCATCATCTCAACTGTATCCCACACTTCTTTTGCTGTATCAATCATCTTAGCCCCAGCTGCCTCATATTCGGCATCTAAGAATCCTGAACCTTCGCCAGCACCTTTTTCGATATAAACATCGTGTCCTGCATTTACATAACTCTTAACGTTATCAGGTGTCATACCTACACGGAACTCGTTGTTTTTAATCTCTTTTACACATCCTACTTTCATTTTGAAAAACCTCCTAAAATTTTAATCCGTTTACTTTTCTGAATGAAGATTATTTTTCTTAGCTTCATTTTGTTGAAGAATATTCTTCATCTCTTCCTAAACTCATACTAACACAACACAATTACCAATGCAATAAAAGTTATTTTTTTCACTAGTAAGTTATTTTTTTGTCTTTCTAATTCTTTTTCTCTTGTTTTGCAAAGTAATCTTTTACCAGTTTTGCCACTGTTCCTGACAACAGGAATAATGCGATCAAGTTAGGGATAGACATCAGACCATTACAGGTATCTGCAATTCCCCAGATGATACCAAGATCCACTGTTGCACCAAGGATTGCGACCAACGCATACACGATCATAAATGGTTTCACAACCTTTGTTGTAAATACAAACTCGACACATCTTGCTCCGTAAAGTCCCCATCCAAGAATCGTTGAGAATGCGAAACAGCACATTGCAATTGCAGTAAAGATCGTCACCCAGCTTCCATATGTTGTTACGAATCCTGAGATGGTAAGCTCCGCACCTGCTGCCACGCCGTACTGGATTCCTTCGCCTCCACAAAGGATAACCAGTGCTGTCAGTGTACAGATCACGATCGTGTCAGCAAATACTTCAAAGATTCCGAACATTCCCTGTTTTACAGGTTCATCTGTATCTGCACATGCATGTGCGATCGATCCGGTACCAATTCCGGCCTCATTCGAGAAGATACCTCTGGAAACACCACGTCTCATAGTCATAAACATGCTTCCAACCACACCGCCGGTAAATGCGGACGGGTTAAATGCTCCTACAAAGATCATCTCAAATACATGTGGAACTTTGTCTGCATTCAGTACAACTACTCCGATTGCAAGGATGATATAGAATACTGCCATGAATGGAACCAGCTTCTCTGTTACGGTACCGATACGTTTTACTCCACCAAGTAAAACAACCGCTACCAGTGCTGCAATCACAATTCCGATCACCAGATTCACCATACTTATCTGTGCGTCATCAATCACATTGTAGCTTATAAGTGCTGAATCGATGGATGTCGTAATGGTATTTACCTGTGTTGCATTTCCTGTTCCGAGTACTGTCAAACTTCCAAGGATCGCATAGACCGAAGCCATCCAGTACCATTTCTTGCCAAGACCGTTCTTGATATAATACATCGGGCCCCCAACATAATCTCCCTCTGCATTCTTCTCTCTGTAATGAACCGCAAGTGTAACTTCTGAGAACTTCGTACACATTCCAAGCAATGCGGACACCCACATCCAGAACACTGCTCCTGCTCCTCCGATTGCAATCGCACCGGCAACTCCGGCAATATTTCCCGTTCCTACCGTTGCCGCAAGCGCCGTACACACTGCCTGGAATGGAGTGATACTACCTTCTTTCGCTTCTGACTTTGTGAAGATACGTCCGATAGAATTCTTAATGGCATACCCAAATTTTCGGAACTGTATAAATCCTGTACGAGCTGAAAGTACAAGCCCTACACCGATGATACAGACCATTGCCGGAACCCCCCAGACAAAATTGTTAACGGCCGCATTCACGTTTTCAATTGTTTGTAACATTTCTTTTCCTCTCTTTCGTCGTTCGATGCCTTGATAATAGCATACCTTTGTTTTTTTGTATATAATTATTTTTGCACATTTTACATATATGTTATTATTTTCACATATCTTTTTATGCATTATGCACAATATTTTTTATGTTTTTGACGATTTAGACTCAAAAAGATTGGAGCATGCTTCATTTACATGATATATAAATAACGACAAAAAATTATCATTATCTATAAGTTTTTGCCTCTTTTTTCGCATTTCCGAGTGATTTTTCTCTTTTCCACGTTCTCTGTCTTGCAACTTTTGCAGATTCATGTTTAAATCTAATTATCAATATTACTTTCGGAGGAACTATATTATGAAAGATATGAAGGAATTGCTTCATTCTGCACATCTTACCAAGACACAAAAGATCATTGCAGAATATGTTCTGGATAATGCTTCGGAAGCCTGTTTTATGACATCAACGGAGATCGCATTAAAACTTGGGGTAAGTGAATCTTCCGTGATCCGTTTCAGCCGTACGATCGGATTTGACGGCTTTATGGATTTTCAGAAAGCATTGCGTAAAGATTATCAGGATAAGGTACTCAGCATTTCCAGCAGTATTACGGTCCCATCCCAGCGTATCGCAAAGCAGGCCAAATTAGACACCTCTTCTGATTATATCAACCGGCATTTTAAGAATGCCGCACATAACCTGGAAGAAATCTTTATTCAGAATTCTATCGAGACATTTGAGCAGGCTGCTGATCTCATTGTCTCCAGCAAGCACAAATATATTGCAGCAACAAGAGGCAATATCTGTCTTGCGGATTTCTTTCTCCTGTATCTGAAGCAGATGGTTCCGCATGTGACTATGACAACCACCACTTCTATGAGTCCGATCGACCATATGTGTAACATCTCACATACAGATTGTCTGGTACTGTTCAGTTTTCCTCGTTATTCTTCGCAGGATGAAGTAACTGCAGAGATGGCACATGACGCCGGTGCCTCTATTATAGTCATTACGGACAAACCAAGTTCTCTTCTTGCGAAATATGCCGACATACTTCTTACAGTACCTGTAGACAGTAATACATTTTTCAATTCTATGATCGGACCACAGTTTGTAACAGAGGCTCTGCTTGAAATCATCAGCCACAGAGCAAAAGGGATTGAAAAAAGGCTGAATATCATTGATAAATATCTGAATAAACTTGGAAATTACTAATATACCGGCAGCTTTTTCCGGACATATGGCAATCTACAGGACCTTCCACTGGCAGCTCCTTACGAACGCATGGCGATAAAAAGAGCCTGTGATAAAACATTTATCTGTTTTTTCACAAGCTCTTTTTTGTCTCTATCTTCCTGCCAGTTTCATTCTCTTTTTCTTTCGCCAGAAATAATACGGAATCAGACACAACAGTGTCCCTCCCCATGCAAGCGGATAGCTGATCAGCAGAACTTCCACCTCATGATGGATCTTCGTAAGAATCATGATCCACGGAAGTCTTACAAAGAACAATCCTCCAAACGTAAATACCGTCGGCCAGAATACATCTCCCAGTCCGCGCAGGCCTCCCGACAGATTTTCAAGTAGTACACTTAACAGATAACTCGGTATCAGGAAACGCAACATATATACTCCGATCTTAATAACTTTCGGATCTGTCGTGAACATATGATATAATGGCTCGCAGAATACAAAAAGTATTACAATAATCGCTCCCGTAAATATATAAGAGATCACCACATTCACCCGGATGCTCTTATATACCCTGTCCATCTTTCCTGCTCCGTAATTCTGTCCGGCAAATGTCGTCACTGCTGCTCCAAGCGCACTCGATACCGTCCAGAAGATCAAGTCAAGCTTTCCATAAGCTGCCCATCCAGCAGCGGTATCCGTACCAAAGCTGTTGACCGATGCCTGGATCACCACATTCGTCACACCGTATGCACATGCCTGAAGCGCTCCCGGAACACCGATCTTCAATTCTTTTTTCAATACTCTGGCATCCATCCGAAGCTCCCGGAACTTTAATTTCATAGCATCATATGCCCTGGTCAGCGACCATGTAACCAGAATTGCACTGACACACTGCGAAATCACAGTTGCAAGCGCAGCTCCGGCAATTCCCATCTTCATTCCTACCACCATAACGATATCCAGGATGATGTTCATCACACAACAGACCAGCAGATACAAAAGTGGTCTTCTGGAATCACCGACCGCTCTCATGATTGCTGCTCCCATATTGTAGACCAGTGTGAACAGAATTCCCATAAAATAAATTCTGAGATAGATTGTGGAATCTGCCATCATATCCTGCGGTGTATTCATAATTGTAAGCAGCCACGGTGTCAGCACTGTACCAACCAGCGATACGATCAGACTGATCACAATAGAGAACAAATATGCCGTATGTAGTCCCACATGCAGACTCTTTCTGTCCTTTGCACCATAATATTGTGCGATGATAACCGCGGCTCCATTCGCCAGACCATTAAAGAATGTAACCACGATCGTCGATAATACTGCTGCCGGTCCGCCGACACTGGCAAGTGCCGCTTTTCCCACAAAACGTCCCACTATGATCGTATCTACCGTTGTATATAATTGCTGGATCAATGTTCCCAGCATGATTGGAAAAAAGAATATCAACAACTGTTTCCAGATAACACCTTCCGTGATCGCATTTTTTTCAATCGTTTTTTCCCCCATTTTTTGTTCCTCTCTTGCTTTTTCCACATTTTTTGTTTTTTCCGGCGTATTTTTCCCTTTCATCCACCTTCAAATGAGTGATATTCCCACTTTCATCACTCCGGCCAGAATCATCACCCATATTGGATTCATTTTCACTTTTCGAAGTAATATCATGCAGACTGCAAAAATCAGTACCAGACTCCACTTCGTCCCTGTAACTGCGATCAGATCCCTGCTTCCCCAGAATGCCGTGATCAGGATTGAGATTCCTGCCGCCGCGATCATCGCCACAACTGCAGGTCTTAAAGACCCCAGCACACCTTGCAGTACCTCCATGCTGCGATATTTTAAATAGAGTTTTGCAATGACAGTTACGATAATACACGAGGGCAGAATGCATCCAAATGTTGCCGCCAGAGCACCCGGTATCCCTGCAATCTTGATTCCGACAAAGGTTGCTGAATTCACTGCGATCGGTCCCGGTGTCATCTGAGAGATTGTAATAAGATCCGTAAATTCTGACATACTAAGCCAATGATGTCCCGTCACAACCTGTCCCTGTATCAGAGGCATCGCCGCATAGCCACCACCAAAGCTGAACATCCCAACCTGTAAAAAACTTAAGAAAAGCTTCAGATATATCATTTGCCTGCTCCTTTCCTGCTCATACATGTGCGTAAGACACCCAACAATCCACATATGATCACAATATACACAACATTTACCTCAAATACACAGGATGCCACAAATGCACCTGCCATGATCAGCAGCGAGATTCCGTCCTTTTCTTTCACTATGCCCGCGCCCATCTCATAGGTTACTGACGCGATCACCGCTCCGACTCCCGCCTGCATGCCTTCCAACATCTGACTTACCAGTTCATTAGTGCGAAACGCATTATAACAGACAGAAAGTAACGCTATAATGACAAATGGCGGAATGACTGTTCCGATGATCGATACCAGTACACCAGCAATTCCTGCAAGCTTATATCCTACAACAATTGCTCCATTTATCGCGATTGCCCCGGGTGAAGACTGTGCAATCGCAACCAGATCCAGCATTTCCTTTTCTTCGACCCAGTGAAGCTCATCTACAAATTTCTTCTTCATCAGGCTCACGATCACGTAACCGCCGCCGAATGTAAATGCACTTAAATATAATGTTGAAATGAATATCTTCCATAAGACTTTTTTTCTGCTATTCATATTTGATTTCCCTTTTCTCCTGTGGTTTCAACTCTAATGTAACACATGTCATATTTATATTATACACTTTTTAGGATAATAAAAAATTTTTAAATATCCACAAACAGCAATTTTGATCTTCTTTTTCATATGCTATAGTTTAAAGCTATACCCAACCTACAATTTTAAGTATTATGCAAAAAACTATTACATCTGGCATAATAAAATCATCAACTAAGCAAAGACAAATAATCAAAAAATCGGAGGTTTTCATATGATAAAAGACACATTAACTTATGACATCGTAGGTTCTTTTTTACGACCTGCAGAAATTAAAGAAGCACGTAAAGATTATAAAGACGGTAAGATTACAAAAGAAGAATTAACACAAGCCGAAGATCTTGTAATCGCATCACTGGTAGAAAAGGAAGTGGCACACGGTTTGAAATATGTAACAGACGGAGAATTCCGCCGCAGGTGGTGGCATTTGGACTGGCTCAAAGAATTTGATGGATTCGATACCATTCATTTCACAAAAGAAATCAATGGAACCAGTAATGAAATTGAGCTTGGAACCGTTACCGGTAAGTTCTTCTATGATAAGAACAAGGCACATCCGGAGCTTTGTGCGTGGGACTATCTTCATTCTCTGACACAAAAATATGACGGTATTACGGCTAAAAAATGTATTTCCGGTCCGAATATGATCCTGATTGATCACTTCCTTCAGCTTGGTAATAAAGAGACACCTTATTACGGGACAGACATCCATGCACTGATCGAGGATATTGCAAAAGCCTATCAGGATGCAATTTTAGATTTCTACGACCATGGCTGCCGTTATCTTCAGATTGATGATACATCATGGACTTATCTCATCGATGAGAACTTCCAGAAAAAGATAACTGCTCTTGGATATACAAAAGGACAGATTCTGAACTGGTTCCAGCTTGTATCAACAAAAGCTCTGGAACACAAACCGGAAGATTTCTTTATTGCAACACATTTCTGTAAAGGAAACTTCAAGGGAAATCCTCTGTTCCATGGATTTTACGATTCCGTTGCCCCGGTAATCGCTGAAATTCCGTATGACGCATTCTTCGTGGAATACGACGATGCCCGTTCCGGTTCCTTTGCTCCATGGTCTGTCCTGAAAGATAAGGATGCTATCTTTGTCGCAGGATTAATCTCTACCAAGAACCCGATTCTGGAAGATCATGATTTTCTTAAAAAACGTTATGCCGAAGCCCGCTCCGTAGTCGGAGAGCAGATCGCACTTTCTCCGCAATGTGGCTTTGCTTCCGTTGAAGAGGGCAACTGTATTGATGAAGAGACACAGTGGAAGAAGATTGATCTTCTGGTATCTTGTCAGGATTTTCTGTAAAAACGCAAGAGAAGCTGCCAGTGGCAGCTTCTTTCAAATGCATGGCAATCAAAACCAGTGCTTCTTTACATAGTAAGAAGGCAGCTATTCATAACTGCCTTCTATATTCCCGTATTTCATACTATTTTTCAAATGGAATACAATTCCATAATTCCAATAATTTTATTTTTCCTGTTTCTTTTTCCCATTGTTCCTTACTCAGTATCACTTTATCAATTTTTTCCGTTTTAAGTTTCTCCGTCCCACAATGTTCCTGCTGTCTCTTACAATAAAGCATTTCAATCTTTCCAAAATACTCCGAATGTTCTTTCCCTGTTACAACTGCATCTAATGCCACATCCCTGACTTCTGAACCATCAAAACTAATCAACAGAACATGATCACTCACAATATTCCGTCCAGCGATACTTTTTACTCTAAATTGATCAATACCATTTCGTTTTCCCCAAAATTCCAACTCCACAGGCTCTTCTACTGCTTTTGAAATAACGGAAATTTCTGAATTGTACTTTGATGTTAATTTTTCCGTTTCCTTCTCAGGTGTTTTTATTGACTTATCATTTTTCCCTGAAATCATCCAGGTTAACATCACCATGATTCCCAATATGACAATAACACCTATCAACCAGCCAGGTATTACATGCCACGATGATTTTACTCCTGCTGTTCCTGCAGCTCCCATAAATATTCCCCACACAATCAACATTGGATATCTTACTTTTCTCATTTTCTCTTTCATACTCTTACGCCAGCCTTTCTTCTACTTAATCTTTACACTTGCCTCGCTTTCATTGCGAGAAACTTCTTTTTCTTGCTTATAATGTAAACGATCAAGTAACTTGAAGGTCAATATTTTTCGAGAAAATTTAATAGAAAATCGGAATCTTGGTATTTTATCATAAAGTGATCAAATGTGTTCAAGCTTTTTGAAACAAAAATAAGAGAAACGCTGTAATTTCAACGTTTCTCCCATTTTTACTTAATGCCGCAGACCGGAATCGAACCGGTACGGGAGGTTAGTCCCGCAGGATTTTAAGTCCTGTGCGTCTGCCAGTTCCGCCACTGCGGCATTCCAGCATCAGTCACATTTTGCAACTGAACTATCTTAAAATCTGCAACAATCTCTTGTTGCAAAATGGGACCAATAGGGCTCGAACCTATGACCCTCTGCTTGTAAGGCAGATGCTCTCCCAGCTGAGCTATGATCCCATATGTAATTGTTTATCGCCTGCTCACTAAAAGTGACAAGCAAGCGACCCAGAAGAGACTCGAACTCTCGACCTCCGCCGTGACAGGGCGGCGCTCTAACCAACTGAGCCACTGGGCCATTCATGGACCTTCGGGGACTCGAACCCAGGACCGATCGGTTATGAGCCGATTGCTCTAACCAACTGAGCTAAAGGTCCAAAATCTTTAAGTCCCGTAAGGACTAAGCCGATGATCGGACTCGAACCGATAACCTGCTGATTACAAATCAGCTGCTCTGCCAATTGAGCCACATCGGCATTTACCTAATTGCTTAGGCAGTGACTCCAACGGGAATCGAACCCGTGTTACCGCCGTGAAAGGGCGATGTCTTAACCGCTTGACCATGGAGCCATATCTCAGTCACTGTTTTGTGTTTTTTATTTCTCTTGCGTGACCGAGATTTATATTATCATAACACAATACCTTTTGCAAGTGTTTTTTTGAATTTTTTTTATTTTTTTCAAAAAAACTTATTTTTGCGTATTTTCTGCCATTTTCAGAAGTGCTCTATTCTTCTATTTCGCGCTCGTCATTAGCGACTCTTTCAATATGCATCGCCAAATATCCTGTCTCGACTTCTTCTAATTTCACACCAAGGCTCTCACCTACCTGATCACAGACTGCCTGTGCCATTCCAAACGATTTTGGAAATTTCACTTCCATGTAATCATTCATATTCACCTTCAGCTTCTCACCGCTTAAGGCTCTTGCTACCATATAACGGATATGGTTCATCAGACGGTTATAGGATAACGATGCGATATCGATCGGCTTTCCGATTGCTTCTTCTACCATGCTGATACACTCTCTGACGGATCTTGCCATCTGCATCGCCTGCGATACTTTCTCATCCTCTATCGCCGAATGAATGTGAAGAGCCACATATCCAACCTCATCATCTTCTATATCAATGCCAAACTGCTTTTGAAGAAGCGGGCGGATACTTTCTGCCGCTTTGAATTCCATGTGAAATAATACACGGATATCCTCTGTGAGCGGATTACTGATCTGCTCATGATTCTGAATACGTTTTACTGCAAATGCAATATGGTCTGCAAGCGGGAACAATACCATACGGTCAATCTTCCCGAATATCTTTTCCGCCTCGTCGAGCACGGCATTCGTTACTTCTAAGAATTCCGGTGCGATGGACTTTACGATTTCTTTTGCCCCGCCCCGTTCTTTATATTTTTGGAGAGAATATAAACGGTCTTCTGGTCTTACTTCGATTCTTTCTGCAACTTTCCTGCCGAATCCGACTCCCTTTCCCATGATCAGGACTTCTTTGTGATCATCCTGATGGATGGCCATTACAGTATTATGATTTAAAACTTTTTCTATCCTGTACATCATATCCCCACTCGCATTTCCACATTAGATTCTTTTACGCTTCATAGATATCAATCGCGAAAAGCTCATCTCCTGCCTTGATCTCACCTTCATTCAGAAGACGGATCTTCTGGTTGTCTTCCAGCTCTGTGCAGAGAACCGGTGATGCTACAGACGGTGCATTCTCTCTCAGATAATCCAGATCCAACTTCAGCATCGGATCACCCTTCCTCACTGCCTGTCCGTTCTCAACGAAGCACTCGAATCCTTTTCCGTCCAGTTTTACTGTATCAATGCCAACATGGATCAGAAGGCTTACTCCAGATTCTGTCATGAATCCGATCGCATGCTTGGTATCGAATACGAAGCATACTTCTCCGTCTTCCGGTGCTCTTACGATCGCATCTTCCGGTGTCACAACAGCACCGTCTCCCATCATACGTCCGGCAAATGCTTCATCCGGCGTTGTGGAAAGATCTGCCGCAAGTCCTGTGATTGGACTTGAGATCACGATTGTATCTACTACTTTCTTTTCTCCTGCCTTGTCTTCTATTGTAGCATCTTCTGATGCATTCTGACCAGTACTTTCTGTATCCTTCTGTGGCTCATACAACTCTTTTGGCGCATGTTCCAGATAATCTTCCAGGTCCGCCTTAATAACTGTCACACTCGGCCCGTAAATGACCTGTACGCCCTGTCCACGGTGTACCACGCCCGATGCTCCGGTCGCCTTTAAGATTCCATCATTTACCAGATCCGGATTGCTTACCGTACAACGAAGTCTTGTCGCACAGCAGTCTACATCTTCAATGTTCGCAGATCCTCCAAGTCCTCTTGTGATCTCCGCACTCAGTGAATCTTCCGAACCAGCTGTTGCACCAGCTTCCGTATTGCCTGCTTTTCTCGCATTTACATCTGCTTTTGTATAAAGCTTTGTCTCTTCGTCATCATCTTCACGTCCCGGTGTCTTGAGATCTAACTTCTTGATCAGGAATGAGAAGATAAAGTAATACAGGAAGAAATAGATAATTCCTACCGGAATGATTCTGATCCAGCTTGTCTTCGCATTTCCCTGAAGGATACCGAATAACAGAAGATCTAAGAATCCACCGGAGAATGTAAGTCCTACCGCAATATTCAGGATATGTGCGATCATGTATGCACTACCTGCCAGTACCACCTGCACTGCAAAAAGAACCGGTGCTACGAACAGAAAAGAGAACTCCAGAGGCTCTGTGATACCTGTTAACATACATGTCAGTGCTGCGGAAAGAAGAAGTCCGCCTGCTGCTTTTTTCTTCTCTGGTTTTGCTGTACGGTACATTGCAAGTGCCGCTCCCGGAAGTCCGAAGATCATGAAGATGAACTCACCTGAGAAATATCTCGTTGCATCTGCGCTGAAATGCGTAATATGTGCAGAATCAGCAAGCTGTGCGAAGAAGATATTCTGACCTCCCTGGATCAGCTTTCCGCCGACTTCCATCGTTCCGCCGACAGCTGTCTGCCAGAATGGAAGATAGAATACATGGTGCAGACCGAATGGGATCAGTGCACGTTTTACAATACCGAAGATCAGTGTTCCAAAGTAACCCGTTCCTGTTACCAGACCACCCAGTGCATAGATACCGTTCTGCACGATTGGCCATACGAAATACATTGCGATTCCGACGAACATATAAGTAATCGTTGAAATGATCGGTACGAATCTGGAACCGCCGAAGAATGATAACGCATTCGGCAGTACGATCTTGTGGAAACGGTTGTGAAGTGCCGCAACACCAAGACCTACAATGATACCGCCAAACACACCCATCTGCAGTGTATTAATTCCACATACCGAAGCAATCGTTCCTTCAAGCACATTCTTGGAAATGGTTCCGTCTGCCGCGATCTTACCACTGATTTCAAGCATACTGTTAATAGAAATGTGCATAACAAAGTATGCGATCAGTGCAGATAACGCTGCAACTTCTTTCTCCTTCTTTGCCATACCGATGGCTACGCCAACGGCAAAGATAAGCGGAAGGTTGTCGAAAATTGCACTTCCGACTTTGTTCATGATGATCAGCAGCGAATGAAGAAGTGTTCCTTCTCCTAAGATTCCCTGCAGTCCATAAGTTGCGATCGTTGTGGCATTGGTAAAAGAACTACCAAGGCCAAGGAGCAATCCTGCTACCGGAAGGATTGCGATCGGGAGCATGAAGCTTCGCCCTACTCTTTGCAATACGCCAAAGATTTTGTCTTTCATAGTTTTTCTCCTTTTCTTTGTACAGGTATCTATGCATAGTGTAGGCTCTTTTGAAGATGCTATACGTGATGATGATTTTCACATCATTATAAATACAAAAAAGAGGCACTAACTCTGCATAAATATTACTAATTATACATAGTTAATGCCTCGTTCACTAACAAGTAACATACTATATTAATATAATATCACCATTCACATATTCTGTCAATCCACTCATTTATTTTTTATAACTTTCTCACCGAATTTCCGTCATTTAATTTTGCTGGAAAGCGATATGCATAATTCTTTGTCTGCCAGTTCTCATCATCCATCATACGCAGCAGATGATTTCCCGTAATCCGCCCCAGCTTATTTTTCGGATGTATGGCAGAGAGCAATTTTATATCTGTCGTATCCTGTAATTCCGCATCATCAAAGGATACAACAGACAGATCTTCCGGAACATGTATTCCCCTTTCTTCCAGGAACTCCAGATACACCCATGCGACTTCGTCATTGTAGATCAGAAGTGCTGTACACTCCCTGGTATGACGGTAAATATGTGCAAGTCCTTTTTTACTGAACTTATCTTCCATTTCTCTTGTGGAATACCAGCGGATACAGTCGTCATCGTATTTGATGCCATAATCGGACATACACTGTATAAATCCCTTATAACGTGCAATCCCCTGCATGTCATCATATTTCAGGATTCCTCCAATTTTCCGGTGTCCATGTTCGATCAATATCCTGGTAAGTTCATACGCTGCCCGTGTATCGGACGTTTCCACACTGTCAAATGCCATATTTTCATAATGGTTATGAATAAAAATTGTAGGGATATTTCTTTTCTTAATCTCTTCATACAAACGGATATTCGGGTTCGGAAATGCAGAGCGTGACCCTTCTATGATCAGTCCTGATACATTGTTCTTAAGCATTCCTTCCAGATACGCTGCCTCATCATTCAGACGATTCTTGGTAACCGCTACACCAATCCGATATCCTTTTTCGCTCAGGGATGATTCTATTCCGTCATATACCTCTGGAAAGAGATATTCGGAATAATAGCTCAAAAGTAACCCTACCTGCGGACGGTTGTCATCAATCAACTGTCCCTCATAAGACACATACGTTCCACTTCCCCTCACACGGGTGATCAGACCTTCTTCTTCCAGCTGCTGCAGTGCTGTCCTTACGGTCTGTCTGGAATAGCCAAATTTCTTCTGCAGACTCGTCTCTGAAGGAAACTTATCCATACTCTTGATCACTCCACTCGTGATCAAGGTATGTGCCCAGTTATATAATTTTTGATATTTTAAGCCTTCCTGATTCGTGTTCTTCATAACCTCTCCATATACCAATTACGGGCAAAAACATCAAAGAATGCCTTTGCCCGTAATGAATAAATAATTTTATTATTTGATAACTGTAAGTGATTCACGGTCTGCGAATACTGCTACGAAGATCAGGAATACAACTCCCTGGATCAGCTGCATCATCTGTGTTGAGAATCCCATCATTGTCAGTCCACTGTTCAGTACAACGTAAAGAAGAGATCCGACAACGATATTTTCAAATCTTACTTTTGCTCCACCGGAAATCGGCATACCACCTAATACCAGTGCGATCAGGATCTGTGTCTCTAACTGGTTACCACCGGAAGATGTAACAGATCCGACCTTGATAACGTTGATAAACGCTGCAAATCCTGTCAGTGCACCTGCCAGTACATACATGAGGAATTTCATTCTGTCTGTACGGATTCCTGAGAACATTGCTGCTTTTTCACCAGCTCCGATCGCTTTTAAATATGTTCCGAATTTTGTATAACGGAATGCGATAAATCCAATAACCAGAACAACTACTGTACAAGCCACTTTGAATCCTGTACTGTCATAATTGATCAATGTTGCAGAACCGGAAACAGGTGCATTCGTTGTCATATATTTGATAAATCCACGGAATAAGAACATGGTACAAATTGTAACAATGAATGATTTGATCTTACGGTATACGTAGAAGTATCCGTTGATCGCACCGATGATCACACCTGATGCAATACCACCAAGAATTGCAATTGCAATTCCATGTTTTGAAAGAATACATACAACGATTGAAGCAATTCCAAGGATAGATCCCTGAGAAAAGTCCAGGCCGCCCATCGTCATAATGAAGAATACGCCCATAGCTGCAATCATTGTAACATATACCTGCGAGAATGCCAGTGACATATTTCCCATCATACGGAAATCTGTCAGGACATTGAACAGCAGGAAAATAACAACCAATCCTACGATTGGCAGGAGCGCACGAACCATCGCCATCTTAGACGCTTTCTTAAGCTGCTGCTCCTTATCGTTTGTTTTTGCACTTACTTGACTTCCCATAGTTGCCTCCTTATACCATCATCGAAATCAGACCATTTTCATCCAGGTTCTGATTACGTTCAAGTTCTCCACTGATTTTTCCATCTTTCATAATAATGATACGATCACTCATACCAATCAGCTCCATCAACTCTTCTGAGATCATGATGATGGATTTACCGTTCTTTCTCATCTGGTTCATCAACTGATAGATGTCCTGTTTTACCTTAATATCGATTCCTCGGGTAGGACTGTCCAGAACAACGATATCAGAATCTTTTCCGATCCATCTTGCAAGAACAACTTTCTGTTTGTTACCACCGGACAGATTTGAAACGAACTGGTTTACATCATTCATCTTTACAGACATCTGTTTTGCATATTTATCGGCAAACTCTCTACGTTTCTTATCGCTTAATATATGTGCTTTATTAGCAAGTTCATCTAATGATGGTAAGCAGATATTGTCACCGATACTCTGATTCAGCACAACCGACTCATTGTCACGGTCTTTGGATGTATAAGCAATGCTGTGCTTAATTGCTGTAGGAATATCGTTGATGTGTGTTCCGTCAGCCAGAACAACTTCACCTTCTCTGTCATAAGATGCACCGAAGATTGCTTTACCGATCTCATGCATACCTGATTCTGACAGACCACCGAATCCAAGGATCTCTCCTTTGTGTAAATCAAAGCTGATATCTTCGATCAGTCCTGGAACTGTAACATTCTTTACGGATAATACAACTTCATCTGATACTTTTTCACCATAGTCTGAACGATAGTAATCACCTGTTACCTCACGTCCAACCATCAGCTTCTTCAGATCATCTTCGTTCACATCTGCACTCTTAACCGTATCGATATATACACCATCCCGGAGGATTGTGATTGTATCGGATTTGTCGAGAATTTCCGGAAGGTCATGGGAAATAAAGATAACCGTATTTCCATTGTCACGAACACGATTCATCTGTTTATACAGTTCTTCACGTCCTTCCTGCGAAAGAGCAGTTGTCGTCTCATCGACAACGACGATCTTAGGATTAAAATATGTAGCTTTTACGATCTCAACCAGTTTACGGTCTTCGAAATTATAATCATCAATCATATCTCCTGCTTTGATCTTATCAAATCCATAGGATTGTAAAAGCTCATTTGCTTTTTTGTTCATTGCTGCGGTATTCTTGATCCCCAGATGAACGAACTGATCTTCATGTCCAAGGAAGATATTCTCTGCTACCGTCAGTCCGGAAAGAGTTCCAAGTTCCTGTACGATGATAGAAATACCTTCTTCATTTGCTTCTACCTGGTTCTTCGGATGAACTTCTTTTCCATCCAGAATGAACTGTCCACTTTCCAGTGTATAGATTCCTGTCAACATATTTGTCATTGTTGATTTACCGGATCCATTTTCACCGATCAGTGCGTGAACCTCACCTTTATTGATATTAAATGACACATCTTTCAACGCCTTCGTGATACCGAAGTTTTTAGAAACATGTTTTACCTGTAATCTCACTTCACTCATTGCTGTCTTCCTCCTTCTATTACTTGACAATCTCGCCTTTTGTAACCTTTGTTGTCAGAGTAACGATAATCAGCAGTGCAAATCCTGTAATAACGTCCTGGATCGCTGTAGGAGCACCAAGTGCGATGAAACCGAAGAAAATAATATTGATTACGAATTCACCGATGATAATAGCCTGCAGCGGCATACCATATTTCTTAAATGCCAGACCGAAGAAACATCCCATAGTCGGTACGAAGTTTCGGCTCATAGATGCCATACCGGTAACCGCTACCATTGAAGAACCATAACTGATTGTCAGAATTGCCATTACTCCAAGGAATGCACCACTTAAGATGAATGCAAGTACCTTGTATTTATTAACATTAATACCCATGTTCTTGGCAACGAACTCATCACTACCAATTGCATAAGTATAAGTTCCGATTTTAGTGTAGTTTAAGAATATGTAAGCAACAACGCATGCTACCAATGCAAGGATAATATCCCAAGGCATACGTCCGAATGCTCTTAAGTGTGCCGGAAGTGTCTGTTCCACACCACCTGCCATGTAGTTTGCTAACGACTCATAGATGAGCGCCAGACCTGTTGTAACGATCATAGATGGAATTCTTAATTTTACATAGAAGATTCCGTTTAATAAACCAACGATAGTGCCTGTAAGAATACCTCCGACGATCAGTCCGAAATATCCTAAATTAAATTTTGTTGCCAATACGCAACCAACGATTGCGGAAAGCATGATATTTGCACCAATAGAGAAATCGAACATTCCCATTACCATTACGAAATAGAAACCAACCGCACCTACAGTGGCAATCAGACTGGCCTGAAAGTAATTGAGCATATTGGAAAATGAGCCGAAGTTATGTGGTGTCAATATTTTAAAGATTACCCAGGAAACAATTACAAGACCGATCAGGATTACATATCCCATTGTCTTTCCTGAGAGTTTTTTAGTAGTGCCCATATTATCTACCTCTTCTTATTATCTTTTTAAAAGGGAAGGTGGCATCGCCTTTCTTGCGACGTCACCCCCCAAATCATTTTCTGTTATCTTGCGTCCGGTTTATTTACCAGCACGGCTTTCTGCATCAGCGATAGATACGCTTGCTGCAGTTGCTTTCAGCTCTTTCAGACTTTCTTTAGACATAGCTACTAATTCATCGTCTGTGTATGGAAGCTGATCTACGAAATATTTCTCATATGCTGCATAGTCATCTGCTGATGATACATACAGGTATGGGAATGGAACATCTTCGAATTTACCAGCGAAGTCTTTGTAGTTACCTTTGACTGCATTGTAAACCATCATGAATGCGATCAATGGGTCACAGAAGTGTCCACCGGATTCACCGGCCATTGATCCATTCTGAAGTCTTTCTCCAAGGTCTGGAAGGAAGTCTGTAGAAACGATATCGATGTCCTGAGTCTTTCCTGCTCGTTCAACTGCTGCGATTGCTCCCTGAAGTGGATCTCCACCACCACCAGCTGGGATCAATGCATCAAGCTTAGGATCTGCTGCCATTAAAGCTTCAGCGGCTTTTGATCCACCTTCTGAAGTTGTACCAGCGTACTGTGGCTCAGAAATTTTTGCTTTGTCGTCTGGGTTTTCTTTGTTCCATTTTTCAACTCCGGCTTTGTAACCTTTCCATCTTCCGAGCCATGTAGCATCTCCCTGCTCCCAGCCGATAAGACCGATGTTACGATCGCCTTTATCAAGAAGGATCTTAACAAGTTCTGCACCGTTTGCAGGTTCATCTTCATGAACTGCTCCGATGTAGTAAGCGGAATCTTTTGCTGCTTTGTAGATATCTGCACTGTCTTCTTTGCTGATTACACGGAAGAACTGTGCAAGATATACTTTATTATCATTACATGTCTTGATTGCTGATGTCATCTCTGTATCAGATGAGTTACAGATGATGATTCCCTGGCATCCTGCTGCTGCTAACTGCTCTACAGAAGCTGTAACTTTCTCAGATACATGTCCCTGGTCAACATACTGTACTTCTACATCCAGTGCTTTAGCTGCTGCATCCAGCATCTTCTTACACTGTGATCCAAGAACGTCTGTTGAAGACCAGATAGAAACTCCGATTTTAACCTTTCCTGATTTGCTGCTCTTGTTACCTGAGCCACCATTGCCGCTTCCACATGCAGCAAGTCCAACTACCATTGTTGCTGCCAGAAGAGCTGCTGTTACTTTTTTGAGAACTCTCTTCATAATGTCTCCTCCGTTTTCTATTTATTTGATGATTCAATTATATACTTAACCTGTCCGGTTTCGCAATAAAATACAACCATTTTTTCTCACAAAGTTGTATCGTTGCAAGTTGTTTTCCATTGCTTTTATGTGTGTTTTTCTATCTTTTTGTGCGTTTTGACAGTCTTAGCCGCTATAATTGTGAACAAAAAATGAATTTTTTGTGCACTTTTTGGCTTTTTCTTCATATTTTCTTTAGAAAGCAATACAACTTTCATTTTTCCATTTACTTGTATTGTTTTTGACAAATATGTCGAATTAGATTGTATTTTATTTTTCGTTCGCTCTAAATCCTTTTCGAACTAAATCCTTTTATTATATGTAGATACTTCTCTTCCTTTGTATTTTTATCCGTACATCCATATCAAAAACTTATAATCTTAATGCATAATTGCTATTTTACGTATTGTTCTTATTATGATATCCTACATTTGGTTAAATAATTAACACAAAGTTTTTATGAAAGAGGTAAGAATATGGAAGACACAAAAACATGTCTTGAGAAGCAGCCGTTATCTCAGGAAATGCTTGAAAAGATGAATGCTTACTGGCGTGCTGCCAACTATCTGTCAGCCGGTCAGTTATATCTTCTTGACAATCCGCTCTTAAAAGAGCCACTTACAATGGATCAGATCAAGAAAAAAATCGTTGGTCACTGGGGAACTGTCCCAGGACAGAACTTTATCTATGTACACTGCAACCGTGAAATCAAACGTTATGATCTGGATATGATCTTATTATCAGGTCCTGGACATGGCGGAAACTTCTTAATTGCCAATACATATCTGGAAGGTTCTTACAGCGAAGTATATCCGAACATCAGCCAAGATGAAGAAGGTATGAAGAAGATGTTCAAGCAGTTCTCATTCCCATGTGGAGTTCCGAGTCACTGTGCACCAGAGACACCAGGATCTATCAACGAAGGTGGAGAGCTTGGATACTCTATCGCTCATGCATTCGGTGCTGTATTCGACAACCCGGATCTGATCGCAACTGTTGTTGTTGGTGACGGTGAAGCTGAGACCGGACCGTTAGCTACTTCATGGCAGTCTAACAAGTTCCTGAACCCAGTTACAGACGGTGCTGTACTTCCAATTCTTCATTTAAATGGATATAAGATCAGTAACCCTACTATCTTCTCTCGTATTTCCCACGAGGAAGTTGAGAACTTCTTCAAAGGATGTGGATGGAAACCTTACTTCGTAGAAGGCGATGATCCGATGACAATGCACAAGAAGATGGCAGAAACAATGGATACTGTTATCGAAGAGATCAAAGCAATCCAGAAAAATGCACGTGAGAACAATGATCCAGAACGTCCGGCATGGCCAATGATCGTTCTGCGTACACCAAAGGGATGGACTGGACCAAAGGTTGTAGATGGACAGCAGATCGAAGGATCTTTCCGTGCACATCAGGTACCACTTACAATGGAAAGTCCAGAACATCTGGAACTCTTAAAAGAGTGGCTGGAAAGCTATCATCCGGAAGAACTCTTCGATGAAAACGGACACCTGATCCCAGAACTTGCGGAACTTGCACCTAAGGGAGATGCCCGTCTCGGAGCTAACCCACATGCAAATGGTGGATTATTATTAAAAGACTTAAGACTTCCTGATTTCCGTTCTTATGGAATCGAAGTTGAACCAGGTAAGACAAAGGCTCAGGATATGATCGAACTTGGTGGATATATCCGTGACATCTTCGAATTAAACGAAGAGAACAAGAACTTCCGTATCTTCGGACCTGACGAAAGTATGTCTAACCGTTTATACAAAGTATTTGAAACACAGAACCGTGACTGGAATGCCGGACTTCTTGACACAGACGATTGTCTTGCAAGAAACGGACGTATCATGGATGGTATGTTAAGTGAGCATATGTGTGAAGGATGGCTGGAAGGTTATCTGTTAACAGGACGTCACGGATTCTTCGCAAGTTACGAAGCATTCATCCGTATCGTTGACTCTATGGCAGCTCAGCATGCAAAATGGTTAAAAGTATGTAACCAGCTTTCATGGAGACAGCCAATTGCTTCTCTTAACTTCATCCTGACATCAAATGTATGGCAGCAGGATCACAACGGATTTACACATCAGGACCCAGGATTCCTGGATCACATCGCTAATAAAAAAGCAGATGTTGTCCGCATGTATCTCCCACCGGATGCTAACTGCTTACTCTCTTGCTTCGATCACTGTATCAAGAGCAAGAACTATGTCAACGCTATCGTAGCTTCAAAACACCCAAGCTGCCAGTGGTTATCTATGGAACAGGCTGTTAAGCACTGTACGCAGGGTATCGGTATCTGGGATTGGGCAAGTAACGACTGTGGTGAAGAACCAGATGTTGTTATGGCTTGCTGCGGTGACACACCAACTCTTGAAACAATGGCTGCTGTTACAATTCTTCGTGATGAAATGCCAGAACTCAAGATTCGTGTTGTTAACGTTGTTGACCTGTTCAAGATGGAATCAGATCACAAACATCCACACGGATTAAGTGATGCAGAATATGATGCAATCTTTACAAAAGATAAACCGATCATCTTCGCATTCCACGGATATCCGACACTGATCCATGAACTTACATACGAACGTAACAACCACAATATTTCCGTTCATGGATATCAGGAAGAAGGAACGATCACTACACCATTCGATATGCGTGTACAGAACCAGATCGACCGTTTCAACCTGGTAAAAGATGCTATCATGCACTTGCCACAGCTTGGCAACAAGGGATCATTCCTGATCCAGAAGATGAACGACAAGCTGGTTGAGCACAAACAGTACATTGCCGAATACGGACAGGATCTTGAAGAGATCCGTAACTGGGAGTGGCATAAATAAAAAAGTCCTCTATTGATTAGTTTGTTTTAATATAATAAAAGCCCGGAAGCTTACAATATTTTACTCCAATTCGATACCTTTATCTTTTATCTGATCATTATTGATCATCCGAATTTATGTAAGCTTCCGGGTTTTTACATTTCTTTTTCTTTCAGGAATTTCTGAAATTCTTTTGCCGCGATACTTTGCGGATATTCCATGTCGTAGATCAGTATGATATTACGTTCCGGCAGCTTTTCTTTCACTTTGATCTCAAATACCTGTCCGGACTTAAGTTCCGAATCTGCAAATTCCGCCGGGATGAAACCAAGTCCCAGATTGTGCCTTACCGCCGGAAGTATCATATCCGTCGTTGCAAGCTCCATATCCGGTGTAAATGTCAGACTGTTCTTTTCAAAATATTCATTTAGAAAACGTCTGGTAATCGTCTCTGCAGTCAGACTGATCCACGGATAGGACACCAGTTCCTTAAGCGAGACCTCTTTCCCATCATCCTTTAATTCTCCAAATCTGTTTCCACTGATCAGGATATCATGATATTTTCTCAGAATCTTCATCCGAAGAGGTTTTGCTACCTGAAGGTTCGCCGATACAAATGCAAGGTCTACTTTTCCTTCTTTTACTGCATTCACCGACTCTGTCGTACTGTTATTCAGAATCTTAAACCTCACATTCGGATACAGGCTGTTGAATTCTTCCATTGCCTGAAAAAGATAACAGTGAAGTGCCGTCTCCGTAGCGCTGATATAGATCGTTCCGTTCTCCAGCGAGATCAGATTACTCAGATCATTCTCTCCTTTGAAAAACTGGGCACATCCTGCCGCTACATATCCATAAAATGTCCGGCCTTCCGGAGTTAGCTGCATTCCGGTCTTACTCCTCGTAAATAAGCGGCAGCCAAGTTCATTTTCCAGTTTGTGTATGGTACGCGTGACTGCCGGCTGGCTGGTCTTCAGTACCGTTGCCGCCTTGGTAAGATTTTCATATTTTGCTACATAATAAAATATTTTGTAATATTCAAAATTTGAATTCATAATAAAAACTACTCCTCTTCATCTCTCACTATATTTTAAAAAATAAGTGAAAAATGTCAAGTGATATCTTCCTTCTCCACCGCTGTCAACTTTTTTTATATACTTTTACATATTCAAAAAGAGATCTGACATATCCAAATGCCAAATCTCTTTTTTGTTCTTATCTTATTAACCTTTTACAGCTCCGGCTGCAACACCTTTGATAATATGCTTCTGACAAGCCAGATAGAAGATAACTACCGGAATTACCGCAAGGATCAGCGCTGCCATAACAGCACCCATATCTACACGTCCATAACTTCCCTTCATATACTGGATCGCAATTGAGATTGTCTTATACTTATTCAGATCCAGTACCAGGTATGGAAGCAGGAAGTCGTTCCAGATCCACATCGTCTCCAGGATTCCTACGGAAATGTATGTCGGCTTCATGATCGGAAGTACAACAGAGAAAAAGGTTCGAAGTGGTGTACATCCGTCGATCATTGCTGCTTCTTCAATTTCCAGTGGAATAGATTTTACAAATCCGCAGAACATGAATACTGCAAGACCTGCACCAAATCCGAGGTAAATGATGATGATTCCCCAAGGTGTACGAAGACCGGTACGGTCAGCTACCAGCGATAAGGTGAACATAACCATCTGGAACGGAACAACCATGGAAAATACGCAGAGTAAATATAACAGTTTTGTAAACTTACTGTTTACTCTTGTAATATACCATGCACACATAGAAGTACATACAAGGATCACAAGTACGGAACCAACTGTGATAAATACAGTCCAGCCGACTGCACTCAGCAGTTCATATTTGTCAATTGCGGACAGGAAGTTATCGATTCCTACCCATGTCTGCTTTGTCGGGAGTTTGAATGGTTCTTTGTTGATAAATACTTTATTTTTAAATGAGTTGATCAGCACGATCAGGATCGGCATGATATATACAATACCGATGATCGTAAATGCACCTGTTCCAAACCAGCTTAATTTACTTGTCTTTTTCTTCATTACTGCTGTACCTCCTTAGAACGTGTTGCACGTAACTGGATCATACCGATCACAACTACGATTGCAAAGAAGATGACTGCCTTCGCCTGTCCGACTCCTTCCCATCCGGTACGTCCGTAGAACGTATTGAAGATATTAAGCGCCATCATCTCAGACATCTTAGACGGTTCACCGGCTGTCAGGGACAGGTTCTGATCGAATAACTTGAATCCGTTTGTAATTGACAGGAACATACAGATCGTGATCGATGGCATCATCATCGGGATTGTTACCTTGAATAATGTCTGGATCTTATTTGCTCCGTCAATCTCTGCTGCTTCAATGACATCACCAGGAATAGACTGAAGACCAGCAATATAGATGATCATCATATAACCGATCTGCTGCCAGCTGACCAGAATGATCAGTCCCCAGAAGCCATACCACTCATTCAGAGCAAGTGCGGTACCATATCTGGAAAGAACTCCGTTAAAGATCAGCTGCCAGATATATCCAAGTACGATACCACCGATCAGGTTCGGCATGAAGAAGACCGTACGGAAGACATTTGTTCCATGCATTTCTTTTGTCAGTGCCATTGCAAGTGCAAATGCTATGATGTTAATGATCAGAAGAGATGCAATCGCGAACAGTACGGTATACCAGAATGAATGACGGAATGCCGTATCTTTCAGTGCTTCTATGTAATTTGAAAATCCTACGAATTTCGCGTCTGTTACGGTTGTAAATTTACAAAATGAAAGCCAGATTCCCATAATAAAAGGAACGATAAAGCCAAGAATAAATGCAAAAAACGTTGGAAGCACGAAAATCGGCATATAACGTTTGATGGATTTTTCCATAATAAATTCCTCCTTCCATGCAGAGAATCTCCGCTTCATTTCCCTGCACTTTTTCATAAAAGCGGCGGGTGTTTCTTGCAACCGCCCGCCACTACTCACTTCATATAACTATTTTGATTGTTACATTTTTATTTTTATTTTGCTGCTGCAGCTTCTTTTGCCCATCCGTCAACGAATGCTGTTGTAACTTTTGCCCAGTTTGCATCTGTCGGATCTGCTGCGTAACTTGTCAGTGCAGAACCCACTCCGTTCTTCCACTCTTCTGATGGCATTGTTGAGAAGTTCCAAGATACAGGAGTCTTTCCGTCTTCTGTATATTTGTTTGCTTCGTTAACAAGTACGTTGTCTGATTTCAGGTTCTTCTTAAATGGAATTGTGAATCCCATGTCTTTGCACATTGCCTTTACACCATCATCAGATGTTACACACCAGTTCATGAAATCAAGTGTTGCCTGAATGTCGTCTTCAGATGCTTTGGAGTTTACACACCAGTAGTTCTCTGTACCTGTACAGATTCCCTGATCTTCTTCGCCTTCTACACCGATGTAGATTGGAAGGATTCCAAGATTGTCATCTCCGACGTCTTTGATGTTGTTATATTCCCATGTACCATTCTGGTAGAAGACTGCATCACCTGTTACGAAATCTGCTGTTGCATCGTCAGCTGTCTTTGTAGAAAGTTCTGTTGGTTTGCAGGTAGCGTTGTTGATGTAGAGATCCCAGATCTGACGGTAGTTATCAAGGTATGTTCCTTTGATAGCATCTGTGTTATCGATTCCTTCATCTTTGTATTCATAGTAGATTGGAAGGTTTGCCAGATGAGTTTTGAATCTCCAGTCAGATGATCCGTCCATACCAGCGGATGTAAATGCTGAGAATCCAAGTTTGTCCTTATTTGCTGTGATATCTTCTACAACTTTCTTGAAGCTGTCAAAGTTAGTGATATCATCAGCTGAGTATCCTGCTTTCTTTAACAGTTCTTTGTTGTAAATGATTCCGTAGCTTTCTATTACGTATGCGATTCCTGACATCTTGTCGCCGTCCATCAGTGCGAAATCATCACTTGTCAGCTGTTTTGCAACATCAGAATCTTTCAGATCGTAGCAGTAATCTTTCCAGCTTGCAAGTCCAACCGGTCCGTTTACCTGGAACAGTGTCGGGGCATTGCTCTTAGCCATCTCAGATTTTAATGTCTTTTCGTATTCTCCGGATGCTGCTGTAAGTACTGTTACATCCACTCCTGTTTCTTTTGTATACTCTTTTGCCAGATCCTGCCACTGCTCATCCTGTTCTGGTTTGAAGTTTAAGTAGTATACTTTTCCTTTTGCATCTTTCTTGTCTGACTTGCTGTCAGAAGAGCTTCCACATCCTGCAACCATTCCTGTTGCCATGGCTGCTACCAGCATTGCTGATACAACTTTACGCATTTTCATAATTCATTTCCCTCGCCTTTCTTTTTTGAAACCTTCGTTTCTCTTGTTGTCATTATATTAACAGAAATGCGCTCAAACCCTGTATCAATAAAACAACCTGATATACAAAAAAACATATCTATTGTTCTTCTTCAAACTGCCGGATGCTTTCGTCTTCTGCCTGCGTGAATTCCTGCTCCGTTATCTTTCCCTGTACCAGTTCCGCCAGACATTCTCCCAGTACATTCTCCTGCAGCAGTGAATTCCACTTCACCTGATAATTCGGTACGATCTGTGGATTTCCCGTATAAGCCTTCAGATAATCATCCAACAGCGTCCCTTCCTGTCTTGTCCTGCTGTTCAGCAATTCTTCTTTCTGTTCTTTATTCAATTTCGTTCTGAATTTGAGGAACTCAACTGCTCCTTTTTTCACCTTTTCACTATAAGTTGATACAACTGCCCAGCCGAATGTCTCCGGTGAGCCTATCAGTTTATTTTCAGGAAATGTAGAAAAACATACTTTTTTCTGCATTTCCTCCGGAATCTTATCAATCATCCAGTAACCATTAGGTATCATCGCTGCATTTCCTGCCACGAAATTATCATAAGCTACGTCAAAATCATTATGTAATGCATCCTGGGTCGTATATTGGAATAATTTTTTTAATGTACCGGCTATCTCCAGCCCCGGTTCATTCTGATAGGTATCCGGATATAATTGCTTCATGAATGCCGCACCTTCTTCACTTCCTGCTACTTCTGCTGTTGCAAGCAGCATTGCGGCCCATGCCGTCCCTTCCGTATGCAGGGCAAGCGGCGTGATCCCTGCTGCTTTCAGTTTCTCACAACATTTCCAGAACTCTTCCCATGTCTCAGGAAATCTGCTGATTCCTGCCTGTTCAAATAACTCCCGGTTCCAGAAAACCCCTGAACAGGCGAATGCCGCCGTGCTGACCGGACCCAGATAAATCTTTCCATCCTCTTCCCGGACCGATTCCATTACTGACGGTTCGATCATATCTTTCCATTCCTGATCTTCGTTAATGTAAGGTGTCAGGTCCTCAATCCTGCCTTTCTTGATCATCATCTGATAGAAAGACGGAAGCATACGCAGATCAGTGATAATAGCCGGTAATTCATCTGTCACATTCATACGTTTCAGATTCTTCCGGTATTCTTCCTCTGTCTCCATCACCCAGTCCACATCTATATGATACTTCCCTTTGTATGCCCTGTTGAACCGCTCCACCACTTCCTCTTCATTCTTATTACCGGTACTGGAATCTACGGTAAGGATCATTGGGATCTCTACTACTTTATTCTTTTTTCTGGTCTGTGTATCCTCTTTTCCCACACAGCCGGTCAGTGCTGCCAGCATGACGATCACCATCACTGCTGCCATAATCCGTCTACTGTTCACTGTTTTCTTTCCCGTCATCCGGGATCTGGATAACACAGACGGTTCCATTTGTATCCGATTCATAGAAAAATCTCACATCCTCCCCATACTTTAACCGCAGTCGCGTAATAATATTTATCACACCATAACCATGTTTTTTGTCTTCAAAACTGTCTTTCATTTTTGACACCGGTATCTCTGACAGTCCGTTTAACTTCTCCGCCATCTGCTCTTCCATCGGAGTTCCGTTATTATAGACACTGAATGTAAGCTGTCCTGCCTGTTCAGTGACACTGATCCTTATCAGACCGCCTTCGAAGATATCACAAAATCCATATTTGACTGCATTTTCCACAATTGGCTGTAAGATCAGCTTTAATATCCACCTTGTTTTCAGTTCTTCTGCACATTCGATCTCATAACGGAACAGATTCTCATTGCGGATCTGCTGGATCTCCATATAACTTTTTACATTTTCCAGCTCGTCTTCTACTGTCACAATCTCACGTCCTTTGCTCAGTGACAGACGCAGATACTTTGACAGTGCCTGTATCATCTTCATCGTCTTCTCTTCCCCGTTGATCCGCGCCAGCATATAGATGGTATCCAGGGTATTATAGAGAAAATGCGGATTGATCTGGCTGATCAGCGTATTCATCTCACTGATTCTTAGTTCTTTCTGCTGATTCTTGACCTCGTTCTGGAACTCTTCGATATTCTTTAACATCTCGTTATAGGCATGCCCGATCTTATCCAGTTCTGTGTCCGTATGGATCTGAATGGTATGTGTAAAATCATTTCCATCAAAACTTGTCATGGCATCACTGATCTGTCTGATCGGCCGGGTAAATGTCTGTGATGCATAAAGACTTAATACAAACGCCAGCACTGCGATCACCGCATAGATAGTGAGTAATACGATCAATATCTGCGTCATTCCCTGATTCAATACCATATCCGGCACCAGTGTAAAGATCACCATCCCTGTCTCTTCCTGCCGGTATGCCTGTAAAATCCCGCCTTCTATCTTTTTTCCCCGCACGATCACACCGGATTTTTTCGTTCTGGTCAGTTCCGTAATCTTCTTCATTGTCCTTTTTTCGATACTGAGATCTTCCGGTTCCTGCCGGATGCAAGTCTTTCCTTCCGGACTTATGATTCCCACTGCAACATCTTTTGCAATCTTCCTGTCTTTATCCATAACACTTTCCAGAAACTGTTGATTCATCTTCAGATACACGATTCCAGGTTCATGTGCGTAATCCATACTGTTCACATATCTTCCGATAAACAAAGCTTCGTCCCCCGTACCAAACAGGTAATCCCGGGTCCATATCCACTGCGTCTTCGCATATTCATCCCCCATTTTCTCACGCAGACCGCTGCTTTGAAAATCCGAATAACCAATCTGGGAATAGGATTTTTCGTAAACATTTCTTTTATTATCAATGTAGCAGTAATCAGCGACATGATTCAGATCTATATATGCAAAATATTTGCTCAGTGCATTCTTCTCTACTTCCTGCAGTTCTTTATTCCTCAGACTCTTCTGCACATCATTTTCCAAGATGATCTCTGCTGTCACGGCATCCGTCTTCCGGTAGAGATTATCCAGGGCTATCCCCATCTTTTCATTCATGAATTCATACTTATCCACAATCACATCTGTCATATTCCGTCTGACATAAGTCCATACACAGATGCTTGAAAGAACCAGTGCCAGTATCAGAAGCGTACACATATACTTCAGATACTTTTTCTGGATTCCTGACATTTTACTTTTTTTCATACTTCATATTCCCTTTTGTAATCTCTCGGAAGCTGTCCTGTATATTCTTTAAACAAATGCGAAAAATAGGATGGATTACTGATTCCGACCTGCTCGCAGATATTACCGATGCTGGTTCTTCCGTCTTCCAGCAGTCTCTTTGCCAGCTCCATTCTACGCTGCAGCAGATATTGTTTGAATGTCATATGAAAGGTATTCTTGAATACCCGTCCAAAATATACCGGATTCAGATATACATGTGTCGCCACTGATACAATCGAAAGATCTTCATTATCCAGATGTTCATCTATATATGCCACAGCCGCTGCAATGTATTCTTTTGATCCCTTATTCTCTTTCTTTTCTGCATTTTCCAGTCTTTTTTCAATAGCAGTTCCCAGAATCTTGTAACAGACATCCACTGCTTTTGCCGCCTTTAAGTTTCTCATATTCGAATAATAATTTTCAAATTGCTGATTCAGTGATTCGTCCATCCCGTAACTGTCTTTTAACATGAATTCTGTCTTTACCATGATCTTGTGCATATACTGGCATTGCAGTTCTTCTCTGTGTGGCAGTTGGTAAATAAAATGTACAAATGCCTGCTTTAACTGTACGGCGTCGTTCTTCCGCACGCTGTTGACCACCATCATCTCTGCCTCCGCCGGATATGGGCTTTCCTCTTTTTCTTCAACAGTCTCCGGGATTGTAAATACTCCCGCTCCGGATGCATTTGTAACAGCGAACAATCTCTGCGCTTCTTCGAAACTTCTTCTGATTCCGCGGATCCCTTTATATGGTTTGGATATTGCTGCAATAACCGGGCTGTTCTCTTCTTTTTTTACCTCTTCCAGTAGTTCTTTCAGCTCATGTACCGCTGTGTTCTCCTGCGTCTTTACAATAAATGTACGATGTCCTTCTTCACTTTCGAATTTCCAGTATGTGAATCTCTCTGCGATCTTTTCTTCAATCATTCTGACCATGGAAAATCTCGAGGCTTCATATTCCAGTTCATTGGTAATCTTATAGGCCAGATCAAGATCTGCATATACTGTAATAAACCGGTCTCCTTCCTTCATGACATCCTGCAGCGTATGGAAGACTTCATCTACTTTTTCTTCCGGCAGCCGGTTCTGGACATATTTTTGCACGACAACCTGCAAAAATCCATCTCCGTCCTTTTTCAGAAGTCTCTCCCAGCGGTCATACTTTTCCTCATTTCTGATCTGATCTTCACAGATTTTACCGACATCTGTCATCGTCGCCTGTAATTTTTCATCTTCAATCGGCTTCAGAAGATATGCGAATGCCCCCAGATCACATGCCTTCTTCGCATATTCAAAATCCCTGTATGCACTTAATACCACGAACTGACATTCCGGGTTCTCTTTCTTGATTTCTTCCATTACCATAAGTCCGGAAATCTGTTTCATCCTGATGTCTGTCAGCACTACGTGTGGTTTTTTTTCACGTATTACCTTTAACGCCTGCTCTCCGCTCTGCGCAAAACCAACCACCTCATATCCCATACCGTTCCAGTCATACGTCTTTACCAGACCCTCCAGCAGGATCGGCTCATCATCTACGATCACCAGTTTTAACAACCCCATAGTACACCTCATACCTTTTATTAATACCATCTTAACATATTACAGTCTCATTCTATAATTTTTTATACTTTTTCTTTACCAAAAATCATATCTGTTATGCAAAAAATCATACATTTTATGTCAAAAATTATACTTTTATGAAAAATCAGAAGTTTTGGCATATACAAAACAAAAAGAAAAACACAATATCCAAAACGTTTCCATTCCCTTCTCAGTGAATCCTTCGTTTGAATATTGTGTTTTCTTTTTGTTTCCTGTTATGTTTATCTTGCGCAGACTTCTGTCGTTTTTCTGATCTTCTTGATCAGTTCATCTGTAAATGCGCCTTTTTTCATTCTCCACATCCAGTTACCGCCGAGTGTAGACGGCATATTAATTCTTGCCTTATTGCCAAGTCCCAGATAATCCTGCACCGGAATGATACACGTATCTGCCACACTTCTCATCGCCAGACTTATGAAATCCCAGTGCACTTCTTCATCCGGAGTGTATGGATTATTCAGATATTCCTTTGTCATCTCTTTATCTTCTTCGGAAAGTGTCTGATACCATCCCTGAAGGGTATCGTTATCGTGGGTTCCTGTATAGACTACACAGTTTTTATCATAATTATGTGGAAGATAATCACTGTCCTCTCCTGCCACAAATGCGAATTCCAGTACTTTCATTCCCGGATAACCACTGTCTTTTAACAATTGTCTCACCGTATCCGTCAGGAATCCCAGATCTTCCGCAATGATCGGAAGGTCACCTAATGTTTCCTTCATCTTAAGGAACAGATCCATGCCCGGTCCCGGCATCCATTCACCATTCTCTGCCGTCTCATCTCCATACGGGATTGCATAATATTCATCAAACCCACGGAAATGGTCGATACGGATGATGTCATACAATTTAAAGCAGCAGGCCACCCGCTTCATCCACCAGTCATAGCCTGTCTTCTTATGGTAATCCCATGCATACAATGGATTCCCCCACAGCTGCCCGGTTGCCGAAAATGCATCCGGCGGACATCCCGCTACCGCAACCGGCAGATTCTCTTCATCTAACTGGAACAGCTTCGGATTCGCCCAGGTATCTGCACTGTCAAATGCTACATAGATCGGGATATCCCCGATAATCTCAATGCCTTGTTCATTGGCATATGTTTTCAGTCCGGCCCACTGTCCGGCGAACAGATACTGCAGAAATTCATAAAAATCAATCTCTGCACTTAATTGTTCCTGATATGCCGCAATTGCTTCCGGCTTACGCAGCCTGATGTCTTCCTCCCACTGATCCCAGCTTTTTCCGTCAAATGAATCTTTCACTGCCATATACAATGCATAATCCGCAAGCCATGCTTTTTCTTCTTCCAGATAAGTACGGTATGCCTTACTTTCCATCAATCCGTTCTTTTTGGCTCTTGCATATGCAAGCTTTAATACTTTAAATCTTGCATTATATATTTTTTCATAATCGATTTCTTCTTCATTCTCTCCGAAATCTGCCTGGTCACACTCTTCTTTCGTCAGAAGTTCATCCTCGATCAACGTCTCCAGATCGATAAAATACGGGTTCCCCGCAAATGTTGAAAAAGACTGATACGGTGAATCGCCGTATCCCGTCTGTCCAAGCGGCAGGATCTGCCACAATTTCTGTCCTGCTTCTTTTAATATATCTACAAATTCATACGCTTCTTTTGAAAAACATCCGATTCCATATGCCCCCGGAAGTGCAGAGACCGGCATTAACATTCCACTCTTTCTCATTAACTTTCGTTCCTTCCTCGTTATGATACTTATAATTAAGTATAGCAGTGTTCTTTGGATGCTTCAAATAAAAAGTATACTCTGTATATAAGAAATCATAGATTATTCCACAGATGTCACCGTATAATCCTTGTCTTCTACTGTCTTCTTCAGCACATCATCTGCGATCTCTGCATTTAATGTCAGCTCTGCTGTTCCTGTCTCATGGCTTACAACCGCTTCATCTACCTGTGGAAGTGCTTCCAGTGCTTTCTTTACAGCTGCCTCACAGTGTCCACACATCATTCCCTCAATATGCATTATTTTTTTCATTGTCTTGTCCTCCTTCTTGGATCTCTTTTTTTCTTTTTTGGCTTTTAATTTTTTATCTTTTGATGCATCATACATCTTAAAAAGATTCAATCTCAATGCGTTCGATACTACGCAGAAGCTTGATAAGCTCATGGCTGCCGCACCGAACATCGGATTTAATTTCCATCCGAACAGCGGATACCACACGCCGGCCGCAAGCGGGATTCCGATAATGTTATAGAAGAATGCCCAGAACAGATTCTCATGAATATTACGGAGTGTCGCACGGCTCATGCGGATTGCTGCCGGTACATCACTTAACCGGCTCTTCATCAGCACAACATCTGCCGCATCGATTGCAACATCCGTTCCGGCCCCGATTGCGATACCCATATCAGCTCTTGTAAGTGCCGGTGCATCGTTGATACCGTCTCCGACCATCGCAACTTTTCCTTTTTCTTTCAGCTTACGGATCACCTGCTCTTTTCCTTCCGGAAGTACACCTGCAATCACTTCATCAACTCCGGCCTGCTGCCCGATAGCTTTTGCAGTACGTTCGTTATCTCCGGTCAGCATGACTACATGGATTCCCATGTTCTGTAATTCTTTGATCGCCTGCGGGCTGTCTTCTTTGATGACATCCGCCACTGCAATTACACCTAATAAACGGTCTTCATTTCCAAAGAATAATGGTGTCTTACCTGCTTCGGCAAGTTTCTCTGCCTTCTTCTGGATATCTCCATCAACGGATACCTTACTGCTGATAAATGTATGATTCCCTCCATATAATGTATGACCATCCAGTATGGCTGTCAAGCCGTTACCCGGAAGAGCCTGGAATCCAGTAACTTCTTCGATGCCGGCATTTTCCTCTTTTGCATTTTCAAGGATTGCTCTTGCCAGTGGATGTTCACTCTTATTCTCCAGTGCATACGCACATTTTAATAAGGTATCTTCTGTCACTCCCGCTGCCGGAATGATATCTGTCACTTTCGGTTCTCCACTTGTGATCGTACCGGTCTTATCCAGCGCAACAATTTGCATCTTTCCAGTCTCTTCCAGTGAAACTGCTGTCTTGAACATAATACCATTTCTGGCACCCATTCCATTTCCGACCATAATTGCTACCGGTGTTGCAAGTCCAAGCGCACATGGACAACTGATCACCAGCACCGCAATTCCTCTGGATAATGCAAACCCAATACTCTGTCCTGCGATCAGCCATACAATAATTGTGAGCACTGCAATTGTGATAACCATTGGCACAAATACACCGGATACACGGTCCGCAATCTTTGCGATCGGTGCTTTCGTTGCAGCCGCATCACTTACCATCTGAATAATCTGCGAAAGTGTCGTATCCTCGCCGACTCTGGTCGCACGGCACTTCAGATATCCGGACTGATTTACGGTTGCGGCTGATACCTTATCACCGACAGCCTTATCTACCGGAATACTTTCACCTGTAAGAGCAGATTCATTGACTGCACTGTTTCCTTCTATGACTTCTCCGTCAACCGGAATATTCTCTCCCGGTTTTACAACAAAGCAATCTCCCTTTTGTACCTGTTCGATCGATACCTGAACTTCTTTTTCTCCACGGATCACAACCGCTGTCTTTGGCGCAAGCTTCATCAGTCCTTTTAATGCATCGGTCGTCTTTCCTTTGGATCTTGCCTCCAGCATCTTTCCGACGGTGATCAGTGCAAGGATCATAGCTGCTGATTCAAAATAAAAATCATGCATATAAGACATTACTGCATCCATATCCCCATGCATCTGCGCATCTGTCATTGCAAACAGTGCATACGTACTGTATACAAAAGACGCTCCGGATCCAAGTGCCACTAGGGTATCCATATTCGGTGCCCGGTGGATCAGTCCTTTGAATCCACTGATGAAAAACTTCTGGTTGATCACCATGACTGTAATCGTCAGAAGCATCTGTAACAGTCCCATCATTACATGATTGTCTTTCATGAATCCCGGGACCGGCCATCCCCACATCATATGTCCCATGGAGAAATACATCAGAACGATCAGAAATCCCACCGATGCGATCAGACGTCTCTTTAGTACCGGCGTCTCTCTGTCTTTTAGCATATCCTCTCCGGCCAAAGCCTGTGCCGGCTGCACCTTCGCTGCTCCTTCTCCTTTTTTTGACGCTCCATATCCGGCATCTTTGACTGCCTTAATGATCTCCTGTTCCGTTGCCGTGCCTTCTACTCCCATAGAGTTTGTAAGGAGACTCACTGAGCAGGATGTTACCCCCGGTACTTTTGAAACTGCTTTTTCCACTCTTGCGCTGCAGGCTGCGCAGCTCATACCGGTTACAATATATTGTATCATCGTTGTCTGTTTCCTCCTGTCATCTTATTTCTTATTGTTTACCGCATCAGTTTCTGCAGAACCTTTACCAACTCATCAACCGTCTCATCTTTTCCTTCTCTGATATCATCCGCTACACAGGTGCGGATATGATTCGCCAGTAATACTTTATTGAAGCTGTTCAATGCCGCATTCACTGCCGACACCTGTACCAGGATCTCCGGACAATAGGCATCCTTCTCCAGCATACCCTTGATTCCGCGCACCTGTCCTTCTATCCGGCTTAAGCGGTTCATCAGATCTTTGTATTCTTTTTCCGAACGATGCTTGGACGTGTGGCAACAGCATCCTTTTTCTGATTTGTTTTCCATATTATCTGTATTCTTGTCTTCCATAAGCATACTCCTTTCACATCCATACCCTTACGGGGTATATGTATTTTATCTCTTATTATCACATAAGTCAAGGAATATATGCGTTCTTGATATATGTTTTCATTTATTGGTAGTTCCAATACAATTTTTAAAAAATGTCTATTTTATTTGACTTTCAAAATTTATAAGGAATATAATTCTTGCTGAAGGAAATAATGACAGCAGAACTGGAGGTTATATTATGCTGGAAGAACAGGCTATGATAACATTCTTAAAAAAATTCGATGAACACCCTTTCCTGGTCAAAATTAATGGACACGAACATCTGATCGGGGAAGGCGCACCTACATTTACCGTAAATTTCAAAAAGGTCATCCCATTAAAGGATCTGGTCACCAGTACTTCTCTTGCACTTGGAGAAGCTTACATGGATGGTGATCTTGATATTGAGGGAAACCTTTATCAGGCACTTGATAACCTTCTTGGTCAGATGGGTAAATTTTCAACTGATGAACATCATTTGAAATCTATCATGTTCCCATCTTCATCAAAGAAAAACCAGAAAAAAGAAGTCAGCAGTCATTACGATATCGGAAATGACTTCTACAAACTCTGGCTCGATGAAACAATGAGTTATTCCTGCGGATATTTCAAACATGAAGATGATACCCTGTATCAGGCGCAGAAGAATAAAGTTGATTACATTCTTGAAAAGTTATATCTGAAAGAAGGTATGACTCTTCTTGATATCGGATGCGGCTGGGGATTCCTTCTGATTGAAGCTGCTAAGAAATATAAAATTAAAGGTACCGGCATCACCTTAAGTGAAGAACAATACAAAGAATGCCAGAAACGTATCAAAGAGGAAGGATTGTCCGACTATCTGGAAGTCAGGCTAATGGACTACCGTGATCTTCCTTCTGACGGCAAGATGTATGACCGCGTTGTCAGCGTCGGTATGCTCGAACATGTCGGCCGTGAGAATTATCAGTTATACTTAGACTGTGTCAGCAAGGTCATGAAAGACGGCGGTCTGTTCCTGCTCCACTTCATCAGTGCATTAAAAGAGCATCCTGGTGATCCATGGATCAAGAAATACATCTTCCCGGGCGGATCTGTTCCCAGTCTTCGTGAAGTCATGAACTGCATGGCAGAAGATAACTTCCATACCCAGGATATCGAGGACTTACGTCTTCACTATAACCGTACGCTTCTCTGCTGGGAGAAAAACTTCAAAGATCATATTGAAGAAGCACATACAATGTTTGATGAACGTTTCTTAAGGATGTGGGATATGTACCTCTCTGCATGTGCCGCCACCTTCCATAACGGAATTATTGATATCCATCAGATTTTAATGACAAAGGGAATTAATAATGATCTTCCTATGACGAGATGGTATTAAAAAATGAATCAGCCGGGGATATGAACAATATTTCCCGGCTTTAATAAAGATGGATACCATGCTGCACTTAACATCTAATACACATGCATAAAAAGGAGCGGAGCCGGAATCCTGTCACTCCTGACAAAATCCCGACTCCGCTCCTTTTCGATATGTATTCATTTCAATCAGAACGTCGTCTAATTTACCATACTATCCCTTATTCATTCTCCGTTCGATACCTACTCTTTGGATTTACTTCTTTCTTTTTTAAATACACGTATCATGAAATAACTAAATCCGCCAATATATCCAACCAGTGTAATCACCATCATAATAATTGCATCTATCGTCATAGTTCATACCTTCTTTCTATTATTTTGCAGCTTTGTTATCTTTCATAGCTCCCCTTGCAGTCTTTGTATTAAAGAACTTGGATAGTGCAAGACCTACAAGGATCACTACTCCGAACTGAAGTAATACAGTTCCTGTGTTATCCTGAATAATAAACGGATTCAGCCAGGTATCCGGGAACCATTCCTTTGTCTGTAATAACCAGTAAACCACCATGATCACTACCAAAACCGGAATCAGATACATACATCCGGTATAATATGCTTTTGGAAGATGTACATCTGCACCTTTTGCATTTACTTCCTGTGTACGTAATTTTTCCACACCATATTTCCATGCCAGGATTGCGATAAAGGCACCACTTATCAGAAGTCCGATTCCCCATACCCAGTCCTGATTATCAATGTTAACCAGTGACCAGCATGAGAAGCATCCTACTAAGAATCCTGCGAAGCAGACACTGACAACTGCTTTCTTCCGCGGCAATCCAAGGTCAACAACACATTTTACTCCAACTTCGATCATAGAGAACAGTGATGTGATTGCTGCAATTGCAAGTAATCCAAAGAAGATAAAGGAAATGAATCTTCCACCCGGGATTGTTGTAAATAACTGATAAATGTAAATAAATGTAAGTCCGAAGTTGCCCTGACTGAGTGCTTCATTCGCTGCCTCCGGTGTAGCTGAAAGTGCACAGATTGCCGGGATAACTACCAGTGCCGAGAGGATTGCTCCAAGGTTATCACCAAGTCCCATGATCAGACAGCTTGTCGGAACATCTTCCTCTTCTCCTACGTAGTTCGCATATGTAATAATGAATCCCCATCCGGCTCCGGTGCTCCATGCTGCCTGGATGAATGCCTGAATCCATGTATTCGGGCTTAAAATATACTCTTTCTTAACAGTAAAGAGATACTGAAGTCCCTGATTTGCTCCATTTAATGTAACTGCGTAAATTGCTAATCCTACAAGGATGATAAACAGTGCCGGTATCGCTACTTTACAGAATTTTTCAATTCCACCTGCAATTCCCTGATAAACGATGAAACATGCAAGTGCAAATCCGATCGCATGGAATAAAATAACCTGTGCCTGTGAATCTGTAAATGCTGTCCACATTGCCGATGTCGTCTCTGTTGACAGATTCGGTTTAAATGCTGAAGTAACAGAATTAACTGCGTATTTCAAACAATATCCCTGAAGTACACAATAATAACTCATCAGGAAGAAACATACTGCTGCTACAAAGAATCCCATCCATGTATATTTCTTTCCACCTGCATCACGAAAAGTACCGATACATCCAAGTCTCGTCTTTTTACCGAATGCCATCTCTGTGGAAAGGAGCGGTACTGCAAATACCAGCATTGCAATCGTCCATGCTATGATAAATGCTCCACCACCGTTTGCCGCACACACTCGTGGGAATCGCCATACATTACCAGTACCAATACACATACCTAACGCGGCGGCTATGTAACCTATGGTACTAAATTTTTCTTGTTTCTGTTCCATAACTCAAACCTCCATTCGAATATCGAAATTAATTAGAAATGAATACCTTGTAACCATAGTGTAAAAGATGGTTATTAAATTGTCAATATAAAATATTAAGTTTTTTTATACAAATATAAGAAAGTGTAATATTAAACGCATTTTGTTTTATTGTTTGTTAATTTCTGATAATTTGCCAGTAAATAGACTGGTTTTCATACTTTAGTCTAATACATCTACAATTTCGGATGCATATTTCGGTATCTACAGAACCTGCCACCGGCAGCTCCTTTCGAACACATGGTGATACACAAAAACCTGTATCAGACTTTCTATCATCTGATACAGGTTTCCCGCTTTCTCATAACAATTCATTATACTATATATTTTCTTTTTTAATTTTAATTCTTTGTATTCTTTCACATAAGCTTCTTATGCTACAGATCTTCTTCAATATGCTCTCTTCCCTGGTCTACGATCGTACGCACATGATCGTCTGCCAGTGAATAGAACACGGATTTTCCTTCTCTTCTGCTCTTAACCAGTTTGTTCTGTTTCAGGATCCTGAGCTGATGTGAGATTGCAGACTGTGTCATATTCAGTGCCTCTGCCAGATCGCAGACACACACCTCTGCTTCGAACAACACGAACAGGATACGCATTCTGGTCGAATCACCGAATACCTTGAACAATTCTGCAAGATCATACAATTCCGTTTCTTCCGGCATCTTTTCATTTACGATCTTCAGAAGATTCTCATGTACCTCACATGATTCACATACTTCCATTCCTTCTTCTAATTTTGCCATCTGCCCACCAGCCTTTTCTATAAGTTTTTCACAAATAATGCGCGGATTGCATTCAATACAGCAATGACCATAACTCCGACATCAGCGAAGATTGCCATCCACATATTCGCAATTCCGAGTGCTCCCAGGACCAGGCAGATTGCCTTGATTCCAAGGGCAAAGTAAATATTCTCATATACGATGCGCATACATTTTCTGGAAATCTTGATTGCTTTTACGATCTTCTTCGGATCATCGTCCATCAGGACAACGTCTGCTGCCTCGATTGCTGCATCTGATCCGAGTGCACCCATGGCAATTCCGATATCTGCTCTCGACAGTACCGGCGCATCATTGATTCCGTCTCCGACGAACGCAAGCTTTTCTTTCTCTGATTTCTGACTCAGAAGCTGTTCTACCTTCGCAACCTTATCTGCAGGAAGAAGCTCACTGTACACTTCTCCGATTCCCAGTTCTTCTGCAACCTTATCTGCCACACGCTTCATGTCACCAGTCAGCATAACTGTCTTGGTGATGCCCGCTTTTTTCAGATCTCTGATTGCTTCTTTTGCATGCGGTTTTAATTTGTCTGAGATCAGAATGTGTCCTGCATATTTTCCGTTTACTGCAACATGGACGATCGTACCGACTTCTTCACATTCACTATATTCCACATTCAGATATTTCATAAGTTTGGCATTACCTGCCGCTACCGGAATACCGTCAACCTTTGCAGTCACACCTTTACCGCTCAGTTCTTCAATCTCTGTCACACGGTCACGGTTGATCTGTTTGCCATATGCTTTCTGAAGACTCTTACTGATCGGATGAGAAGAAGAACACTCCGCAAGTGCCGCATACTCTAATAACTGTTCTTCCGGCATCGTATTGTGGTGAACTCCATTCACCTCGAATACGCCTTGCGTCATGGTTCCTGTCTTATCGAATACCACATATTTTGTCTGTGCCATCGTCTCCAGATAGTTCGATCCTTTTACCAGGACACCTTCATGACTTGCTCCGCCGATTCCTGCAAAGAAGCTGAGCGGGATACTGATCACCAGTGCACACGGGCAGCTGATAACCAGGAATGTCAGTGCTCTGTAGATCCAGTCGCCCCATTCCGGCGCAAGCGCAAACGCAAACATTCTGACCAGTGGCGGTAAGATTGCAAGTGCAAGCGCACCATAGCAGACTGCCGGTGTATAATATCTGGCGAATTTGGAAATAAAGTTCTCAGATCTTGATTTCTTGGAACTTGAATTCTCTACCAGATCCAGGATCTTGGATACGGTAGATTCTCCGAATTCTTTTGTTGTACGGATCTTCAGAAGACCAGTCAGGTTAATGCATCCACTGATGACTTCATCACCGGCTGCCGCTTCTCTCGGAACACTTTCCCCGGTCAGTGCACTGGTATTCAATGTACTGCTTCCTTCTTCGATCACACCATCGATCGGGACTTTTTCTCCCGGCTGAACGACGATAATCGTTCCGACTTCCACTTCATCCGGATCTACCTGTTCAAGTTCCCCGTCTTTTTCAATATTGGCATAATCCGGACGGATATCCATCAGATCACTGATATTCCTGCGGCTCTTTCCGACCGCATAACTCTGGAATAATTCTCCGATCTGATAGAACAGCATAACCGATACGCCTTCCTTATAGTTACCAAGCGCAATTGCTCCTATCGTAGCAACTGCCATCAGAAAGTTCTCATCAAATACCTGCTTATTCAGAATCCCTTTGAACGCCTTCCTTAAAATATCATATCCGACAACTAGGTACGGAACCATATAAAGTACGAACTTCAGCCACCCTTCTACAGGCAGGAACTTCAATATGATCATAAGTACCGCTGCGATAATAATTCTGGTCAGAGATTTTTTCTGTCTTTTCGTCATATCTTTCCCCAGCCTTTCTCCTTGCACTCTTCTCAACGCTTCTTCATTCTGCCTGATGAAGCCGCTCCACAATCATTTTCCTTCACAAAATACTGCGTATATCCTGTTTTTATGAGTATTTTCTCTTACAGGAAGATCTCACAGTCATCTTCTACAACTTTACAGTTCTTCTGCACATCCTTCATTACTTTCTTAGGATCTGCACCCTCTTCAAATTCTACGATCATCTTTAACATCATAAAGTTTACAGTTGCATCCTTTACTCCGTCTGTGTTCTTAGCTGCCTGCTCCATTTTGTTTGCACAGTTTGCGCAGTCTACGTCGATTTTGTAAGTTTTTTTCATGATAATACTTCCTTTCTTTTTCGTTGTTTGATTATTTGAATATATGAACAGTTATTCATATGTTTGTTTTAATTATAGCATTTTGCTTCATGATGTCAATAGATTTTTTCTATTTAGTTCATCATCGTGGCTTACCCCGGTCCATGAGAAAGGCTTGGTATTATGTTTGTTGCTGGATGTCAAGATGCAGAAGTTCTTAGGCAGTCCGCCTTCCCTAAGAACGAAAGGGTCTCCGCTCAAAACTCACCCCTACGGGGTTCAAACAGTTCGCTCCGTCCCTTTAACGGGAAGTCAAACTGCCTAAGAACTTCTACACATCGCGCCAAAATACGCATCAAACACAATACCAAGTCTTTCTCATGTCGTGATTGGCCAATAATAATGAATTCAATAGAGGGATTGTAACCGTTGTGTAGCCGGAAAGTTGTGGTGAAACCATTGATTTTCCGGCTTTTTCGTACACTTCCGGTATCACAAAGGTTACGGTTCCTCTGTTTAATTATTATGGCATGCGAAACCTCAGGAATAAAACTACAAGGTCCCAGCCTGTGCATACGGACTCATGGTTAGAGTCAGCACAAGCTGGGACCTTGTAGTTTTATTCCGGTCGGTGACAGCCGCCATGATGCATTAAATAGAAATTTACAGCATCTCTATAAATGCCGCAATTCGAGTATTCAACTGCCCGATATCAGCCTGCGAATAATCCGTCTCTACATTAATGTACGGAATACCCTTCTTCTCATTCACAAATTTACGGATAGCCAGTGACTCTACATTATATGTATGACAAGCCTGAAGTGTCATCTCGACAACTCCGTCTACCTTAAATTCATCGATCAGGCGATCCAGAAGGTCCAGTCTGTTTGGATTCGGTGTCATTACAGAACAGCCAATGTTCAGGTAACGTCTTGCCAGTGCATCGTATACATCCGGATTCTCTTCGTCTACTAATTTGTCAAAAGATTTTGCTCCGTTACAGTTTTCGAATGCAACTACAACTCCACCATTGTCTTCTACGGCGCGGATCACTTTCTCAGTTGCTCCGCCGATCGGACATCCGGTGATCAGGATACGAGGCATCTTGTCCAGTCTCTTACCTTCTTCGTATTCTTTTTCAATCTTCTCTCTCATGGCTTCAATCTCTGCCGGGATTGCTTTACGATCGAATTTGAAGCCGCTTCCGTATAATACTTTGAACAGGTCGCCGCCTTTGATCGGTGCAGGATCAAGTGCCATGACATGATACAGGTCTTTCATGACTTTTCTTACTTTATTTTCTTCTTTTACGGCCTCTAATACAGCTTCATCTGTGATCTCTACGTCGAATTTTTTCTCCAGATATTCTTTGAAACGAATCAGTTCACTCTTCCAGAGTTTCAGGGCCATCTCGCTCTGTGTATTTGGCAGTTCCATTACGAATACATCTTTGAAATCTGACATATACTCGTACATTTTCTTCTTTCCGTCACAGGTAGTCTCCCCAACAACTACATCTGAGAAGTAGAAGAATGGACATTTGTCTGTCTTGGCAAATCCATAGCTGGATTTGATCAGTGGACATAAGTTCTTTGGCAGGTCTTTCTCTGCGTCCGGGATTGTCTCATCGGATACAGAGCATAAGCCGACTGTAACTGCTCCCATTGCTCTTGCGATCTCTGCCGGAAAATAAGTACAATATGCGCCAACAACCGGAACTCCCTGGTCTTTTAACCCCTTCATTGCCAGGAATGATTTCTGACGCTGTTCTGCAAATTCTTCGAATACCTCCGGCAGTTCTTTAATTAACTCCATAATAAATTTCCTCCGTGCTTTTTTTATTTTTTGATAATTTTTTTGATAATTTTTTTCATAAGACTATCATACCACCTGTACCTGTATTTACATAATAGGAAATATTGATAAATCGTTCCATTCTATTAATATCGTCTATGAATATTATTCGCATTTTCTATCCTTTTCCTGACTTCATCTCCTGTATACGTTAATATGGAAATCTGTTACAATATACGTATCAGATACCATATTTATCATGGAGGTTTTTCTATGGAACAGAACATATATTTTGACAACGGCAGCACATCCTGGCCGAAAGCACCGGGAGTCGCTGCTTCCATGACGAAACTTTTAGAATCCGGTGCCTTCAATATTAACCGGGGAAATTACGAAGGTGCCTACGAACTTGAAAATCAGGTACTTAAGACCCGCATGCAGCTCGCCAGATTTTTTCATGCACCGGATTCCAGATGTGTCGTATTTACACCGGGGATCACCTATTCTCTGAATTGTCTGCTCAAAGGATTTTTAAAGCCCGGCGACCACGTGCTGGTCAGCAGTCTGGAACACAATGCCGTGATGCGTCCGCTCTGTCAGCTTGCTTCACAGGATATCCATTATACGATGATTCCTGCAGAGACAGACGGCACAACGCATCCGGAATCGCTCGAAGCTCTGATCCGTCCGGAGACAAAAGCAGTCATCATGCTCCACGCTTCCAATGTATGCGGAACCATTCTGCCAATCCGTGAGATTGGTGAGATATGCAGGCGCCGTCATCTGTTCTTTGCCGTGGACACTGCACAGAGTGCCGGTTCTGTCGATATCGATATGCAGAAATATAACATCGACTTTCTTGCATTTACCGGACATAAGGGACTGCTTGGCCCGCAGGGTATCGGCGGCTTTCTGATCTCAGAAGCTCTGGATCAGGAACTGACACCTCTGATTGCAGGCGGGACCGGAAGCCAGTCGGATTCGCTTCTTATGCCGGACTATCTCCCGGACAAGTATGAAAGCGGCACATTAAATCTCCCTGGCATCATCGGACTTCACGCTGCCCTCACTTATCTGGACGAAACCGGGATTTCCGCAATCCATCAGAAGAAAATGGCACTGACCGGACATTTTCTTGAAAAAATACGTGAAATTCCACAGGCACATATTGTGGGAAGGCAGACCCTTCAGGACCGGCTTGCTGTCGTCTCTCTTGATTTCCCGGACTATGACAATGCAGAGATTGCATTTGCTCTGGAACAGGATTATGGAATTATGACAAGGGTCGGACTCCACTGTGCCCCGATGGCGCATCAGACCCTGCATACAATGCCTCAGGGAACGATACGTTTTGCTTTCAGCCACTTTAATACCATCGAAGAAATCGACCAGTGCATCGCTGGATTTCGAGAACTGTTCTCAGTATAGAATCTATAGATATATTCTATTGAACTTGTAAATTATCTATAGCCAATTCTTCCGGTATGCATTGCCTGGGCCCCCTAAAAGTGTTACGTTTAACTTATCGATACAATTGGATCAATTACACTATAAGGAGGTATTTTAAAATGGCTGATTATCGTAAAATGTGGGAAGAACTCGGAATGGATGTAGAACTGCATGACCAGCTCTGTGCAGTACTTCCACAGGCATTTGGAGATGTATTTTTATCGCAGGAAAACCGTCCGGATTCTATGGACTATTATAATATGGTAGTTGCAGATATTCACGGTATCCGCCCTGCAGAACTGATCGAGCATCAGAAAAAAGGCGGCAAAGTCTTCGGCACATTCTGTGTATATGTACCGGACGAGATCGTATTTGCGGCAGATGCGATTGCAACCGGATTATGCGGCGGTTCCCAGTTCTGGGTTCCTGGCGGAGAGAAAGTCCTTCCTGCCAATACCTGTCCACTGATCAAGGCATCTGTTGGTGCACGTCTTGACCGCACCTGTCCATTCTTCCGTATCGCAGATATGTTCATCGGGGAGACCACCTGCGACGGCAAGAAGAAAGCATGGGAGATTCTTGCCAAAGACGTACCGTTACATGTGATGGACCTTCCTCAAATGAAACGTGCCAAAGACATCAAGGCATGGGCAGAAGAAATTGAGACATTTAAAAATGTCGTAGAAGAATTTACAGGAAATGTAGTCACTGCCGAAAAACTGGCCGAAAGTATTAAATTAATTAACAATAAACGAAAAGCTCTGGAGCGTCTTTACAATCTTCGTAAGAATGAGAATCTTCCAATCAGCGGATGTGATGTACTTCTGATCTCTCAGATTGCATTCTATGATGATCCTGCAAGATTTACACAGATGACGAATAAGTTATGTGACGAACTGGATCAGAGAGTAAAAGACGGTGTAAGCGTTGTTCCTGCCGGAACCAAACGTATCATGCTGACCGGAACTCCTCTTGCAATTCCGAACTGGAAGCTTCATAATATTGTAGAGACCAGTGGTGCTGCAATCGTCTGTGAAGAGATGTGTACCGGAACCAGATATTTTGAAAATCTTGTCGATGAAAGCAAGACAACACTGGAAGACCAGTATATGGCTCTGGCTGAAAGATACATGAAGATCAACTGCGCATGCTTTACACCAAATGAAGGCCGTATTGATGACATCTTACGTCTTGCTAAGGAATACAAAGTTGACGGTATCATCGATGTGAACCTCAAGTTCTGTAACCTTTATGATACCGAAGGCTATTTCGTAGAGAAAGCACTGAAAGAATCCGGAATCCCTGTCCTTGGAATCGAGACCGATTACACCGACAGCGATGCAGGACAACTTCGTACCAGAATCAGTGCATTTATCGAAATGTTAGATAACAAATAATATCAGACAATTCATGTCCGATACATAACCGAGGTAACAGATCATGCAAAAGATACAGCATTATGTATTATTTCCCAACCATGACAACGGAATGCGTCTGTATGGGATATTAAAAGAAGCCGGAATCAAGACCACTATCGCTCCTACACCGCGCGTGGCCAGTAAATGCTGCGGCATCTCACTGCTCGTTAGAGAAGAAGACCTGGATACGATCCAGAAATGCATCGACGAGAATCAGATCGAAATATTAAAAATTGCCGCCATTGAACGGGATATCAACCCGAAGCGGGATAAATATTGTTAAAAAATATATGTGAAACGAGGAAATTTTATTATGGATTATATTGGAATTGATATCGGATCTACGGCATCCAAAGTCGTTGTAAAAGGAGATCATGATATACATTTTGTACTGCCAACCGGATGGAGCAGCAAGGAAACCTGCCAGACGATCAAGGATCGTCTACTGGAAGACAGTGTAGATGTACTGTCGGACGATTCAAAAGTGGTCGCAACCGGATATGGCCGTGTTGCTGTAGATTTTGCAGATCATGTTATCACGGAGATTACCTGCCATGCAAGAGGCGGCCGGGAGATGGCCGGAGATGAATGTGCCATTATCGATGTCGGCGGACAGGATACCAAGATCATCCTGGTGTCCGGCGGCATGGTACAGGACTTCCAGATGAATGATAAGTGTTCTGCCGGAACCGGAAAATTTCTGGAGATTATGGCAAACCGCTTAGGCGTTACCCTGCAGGAACTGTTTGATATGGCAGATAAAGGAACTGTTCTTCCGATCAGTTCCCTGTGTACGGTATTTGCCGAATCTGAGGTCATCAACTATATCGGTGAGGGACAGAAACGGGAAGATATTGCCGCCGGTGTTGTCGATTCTGTTGCCAACAAGGTAGCACAACTTGCCATGAAGAAAAACCTGCCGGATAAAGTAATCCTGACTGGCGGACTCAGTAACAGCACCTACTTCACGAAGATTCTCTCACAGAAACTCGGACAGACCGTATCTCCTACCGAACATGGAAGATATGCAGGTGCACTTGGTGCCGCACTCCTTGCAAAGGAAAAGAAAAAAAGATAATAAGAAATAATACAGAACCGGATTTATAATTTCAGAAATCCGGTTCTGTTTTTTTTTCGTATACATAGATTGACATACCTTTTCTGCCTTTTTATAATGAACAGCGGAGACGGTATCTGTCCCTGACAGAACCATACTCAGAACTGAAGCACTGGAATCTCATAATTTTCAACAAAAATGAGCTTATATTTTCAGGAAATAAGACTCAGGACCAGATGTATTCTGGCTGAATTTTTTTCCTTAAAAGGAAAGGATATATGAGATGACACTTGAATTATTAAAAGGAAAGATCCACCGCGCTACTGTCGTTCAGGCAGAACTTGATTATGTAGGAAGCATTACGGTGGATGAAGCATTACTGGAGGCTGCTGGAATTCTCGAATATGAGAAAGTCCAGATCGTTGATGTAAACAACGGAAGCCGTTTCGAAACGTACACCATCAGCGGACAGCGTGGCAGTGGAATGATCTGCTTAAACGGAGCTGCTGCAAGATGTGTCAGTACCGGAGATAAGATCATCATCATGGCTTACGGACAGTATACGCCGGATGAAGCAAAAGAACACAAACCTGCGGTTGTATTCGTAGATGAGGAGAACAAGGTAAACCGCGTGACCAATTATGAACGTCACGGACTGTTAAAAGACATGGAATAAAAAGATACTCAATTATCACAACATATTTTATTACATGCAATCACCAGAGATCACAGTGTATTCAGAAGAGAACTCTCCGAATTATAACGAATAAAGGAGAATACCAATGCAGGTAACTAACACAATTGAAAAAACAAGAGAACTCGTAAATAACTGGAAGAAAGAAGGTAAGACCATCGGTCTTGTCCCTACTATGGGATATCTCCATGAGGGACATGCCAGTCTGATCCGTCGCTGCCGCGAGGAAAATGATATCGTTGTTGTATCTGATTTCGTCAATCCGACACAGTTTGGACCGAATGAAGATCTGGAAGCTTATCCAAGAGACTTTGACCGCGACAGTGCACTTTGTGAAAGCATCGGAGCAGATCTGATCTTCTGTCCGTCACCGGCGGAAATGTATCATGATCCACACGCATTTGTCAGTATCGATACTTTATCTGATACGCTGTGCGGTAAGACGCGTCCGATCCATTTCAAAGGGGTGTGTACCGTTGTATCAAAGTTATTTAACATCGTAAAACCAAACCGTGCTTACTTTGGACAGAAAGATGCACAGCAGCTTGCTATCATCCGCAAAATGGTTCTGGATCTGAACTTTGATATCCAGATTGTCGGATGCCCGATCGTACGTGAAGAAGACGGACTTGCCAAATCTTCCCGTAATACATACTTAAGCTGCGAAGAACGCAAAGCTGCCCTCTGCCTTTCAAAAGCTGTAAAGAAAGGTCAGGAACTGATCCGAAATGGTATTGCCGCATCTGAAGTATTAGAACCGATGTGTGAGATCATAAACGGTGAACCGCTGGCACATATCGATTACGTATCCATGGTCGATGCACTCAGCATGCAGCCTGTTGACTCTGTAAATGCTGACGTCCTGGTTGCTATGGCAGTTTATATCGGAAAGACCCGACTCATCGACAATTTCAGTTACGAGGTATAATATATGGAGCAGATAACAAAGGTATTATCACGGATCAGCTCTGTTCTTACCAAATATATTGGAATGATCATTATCTGCTTTTCTGTCATTGCCTTCTTCTGGCGTGATGGATTTGCATGGACTACAAACTATACTTCGATCTTTCTCGGCGTTGCCATGTTCGGCATGGGACTGACGATTCATATCGGAGATTTTAAAGTGGTATTTACCAGACCCAAAGAGATCATTATCGGATTTGCCGCACAATATACGATTATGCCGCTGATCGCATGGGGACTCTCGGTCCTCCTTCATCTGCCAACGGATATCGCACTTGGTGTCATCCTGGTCGGATGCTGCCCTGGTGGAACTGCCAGCAATGTGATCACTTATATCGCAGGTGGTGATGTTGCACTTTCTGTCGGTATGACGATCACTTCAACTCTGGCAGCACCGGTTATGACACCTCTTCTGGTATATTTACTTGCCGGTGCATGGGTTCAGGTATCTTTCCCGGGGATGGTAATCTCGGTTGTAAAGGTCGTACTGATCCCGGTTCTTCTGGGTATCCTTCTCCGCAAACTGATCGGCAGACATATTGAGAAATTATCCAGCATCCTTCCACTGATCTCCGTTGTATCCATCGTCATGATCATCAGCGGAATCGTCGCAGTAAATGCGGAAAAGATCATGACATCCGGATTCCTCGTACTCTGTATCGTTATCTTACATAATCTTGCAGGTATGGGACTTGGATTACTTGCCGGACGCATCTTCCATGTGGAATATGACAAAGCAACCGCCCTTGCGATCGAAGTCGGTATGCAGAACAGCGGTCTTGCTATCACACTTGCCACCGCAAACTTTGCCGCAAACCCATTTGCCACACTGCCTGGGGCGATCTTCAGTATATGGCACAATATTTCGGGCTCTTTATTCGCAAGTCTCCGGCGCAGCGGAAGATATAAGATAAAAGAACAAATAGCAAAAGCAGAGCATGTAATTTAATATATGCAGCAAAAAACTCCTGTGAATGGAACATATCTAATTCCATCCACAGGAGTTTTTTATGACTCTTTACATCACCAACGTACCAATCAGATGCACGATAAATGCTGCGATCCACGCAACCACACACTGTCCCAGCACCACATATGCCGCCCATTTTGCGCCAAGTTCTCTCTTGATCGATGCAATTGCCGCAACACATGGTGTATACAACAGGCAGAAGACCAAAAGGCTTGCGGCTGCCACCGGTGTAATTGCTCCCGTCAGTTCTGCCGTACTTCCAAAGAGTACCGAAAGCGTAGATACCACACTTTCCTTTGCCATAAATCCTGTGATCAGTGCAGTAGAAATCTTCCAGTTTCCGAAACCAAGCGGAAGGAATACCGGTGCAATGATTCCTGCCACAACTGCCAGGATACTGTCCTTGGAATCTGCTACCACATTCATGTGTAAGTTAAATGTCTGCAGGAACCAGATGATAATTGTTGCAAAGAAGATTACGGTAAATGCTCTCTGCAAAAAGTCCTTTGCTTTTTCCCACAGAAGCTGCCCTACATTCTTTGCTCCCGGCATACGGTAATTCGGAAGTTCCATGACAAACGGTACGGCCTCACCTTTGAACATCGTTCCTCTTAAAAGCAGCGCCATCAGAATTCCCATCAGTATTCCACCAAAATATAACGCTACCATCACTACTGCTCCTTGTTTTGGGAAAAATGCTGCCGTAAAAAATGCATAAATCGGGAGTTTCGCCGAGCAGCTCATAAATGGTGTCAGAAGGATCGTCATCTTACGGTCTCTCTCCGAAGGCAGTGTCCTGCTCGCCATAACACCGGGAACCGTACATCCGAATCCTACCAGCATCGGTACGATACTCCGTCCGGAAAGTCCGATCTTACGGAGTAATTTATCCATCACAAATGCAACTCTTGCCATATATCCGCTGTCTTCCAGAATGGACAGGAAAAAGAATAAGGTAACGATAACCGGAAGGAAACTTAACACACTTCCCACACCATTAAAGATTCCATCGATTACCAGCGAATGAATAACGGAATTGACATTCCAGGATGTCAACGCACCATCTACCAGATTCGTAAGTGCAGAGATTCCCATATCCAGCAGATTCGACAACGCAGCTCCGATCACATTAAATGTCAGCCAGAATACAGCCGCCATAATTGCAACAAAGCATGGAATAGCTGTATATTTTCCCGTCAGGATCTTATCCATCTTCGCACTTCGCAGATGTTCCTTGCTTTCTTTCGGCTTCACAACCGTAGCATCACAGATCTTCTCAATAAATGTAAAACGCATATCTGCAATTGCTGCGGACCGATCAAGTCCACGTTCCTGTTCCATCTGCTTTACAATATGCTCCAGGAGCTGTTTTTCATTCTCATCCAGCTTGAGCTGTTCCAGGATCAGTTCATCCCCTTCTGCCAGTTTGCATGCCGCAAATCTTACCGGAATGTCTGCCTTCTTCGCATGATCCTCGATCAGATGCATGATCCCGTGCAGGCATCTGTGTACTGCCCCGCCATGGTCATCTGCATCACAGAAATCCTGTCTCCCCGGACTTTCCTGATATTTTGCCACATGCACGGCATGCTCAATCAGTTCGCCAATTCCTTCATTCTTCGCAGCCGAGATTGGAATAACCGGTATTCCAAGTTCCTGCTCCATCTCATTTACCAGGATCGAACCGCCGTTGTCCCGCACCTCATCCATCATATTCAGTGCCAGAACCATAGGAATATCCAGCTCCATCAGCTGCATGGTCAGATACAGGTTCCGCTCAATATTGGTTGCATCCACGATATTGATGATTCCCTTTGGATGCTCATTTAACACAAAGTTCCTGGTCACGATCTCTTCACTGGAATACGGCGACATAGAGTAGATTCCCGGCAGATCTGTCACCAGGGTATCACTGTGTTCCTTGATCACTCCATCTTTACGGTCAACTGTCACTCCCGGGAAATTTCCCACATGCTGATTAGAGCCGGTCAGCTGGTTGAACAGTGTCGTCTTTCCGCAATTCTGATTTCCTGCCAGTGCAAATGTCAGTGTTGTTCCATCCGGCAGTGGATTTTCATCTGCTTTTTCATGATATTTTCCACCTTCTCCAAGTCCCGGATGATCAATCTTCTCTTTCGGAATCTGATTCTTAATCTTAATCTCATCACGGACATCTGTAATCTCTATCTTTTCCGCATCTGCAAGCCTGAGTGTCAGTTCATAACTATGGATACGAAGTTCCACCGGATCACCCATTGGTGCGTATTTTACCATGGTAACGTCTGCCCCCGGAATAAGTCCCATATCCAGAAAATGCTGTCTCAATGCACCTTCTCCACCTACAACTGTCAAGGTTGCACTTTTGCCGATCGGTAATTCTTTTAATGTCATCGTCTGTACTTCCTTCCAAATTTATCTACAGGCAGTGGTATTATTTCCACTGTTACTGATAATATTTCTCAACTCGTAAGGTTAGTATAGGCTTATCGATAATTTTTGTCAACAGCTAACCACGGGGACGGGGAATTTTGGCTCTTTATCTGTCCCTTATGGCTCTTTCTGATGTTAGACACCTCGTTTTTCTAACATTGACAGATATGAATCCCTTACTGTCTCTGTCTTTTCGCATCCCAACATTCTCATTAGTTCATATATCATATCCAATCCACCTGCTCGTTCTTCTTCTTTTGCAACAATTATCTCCAATTCCAGAAAGTTGCCCAGATTCTCTACCTTATCTGCAGCCGCTGTCATATGATCTTTTATATAATAACATCTTGTCTTCTTCACTCTGCAAGACGCTGGATAAAATTCAAGTTCTTTAAGAATGTCTTCCATCTTTTCCGGCTCATAGATATCAATCTCTGTTTCTTTCCTGGTCATGGATACCTGGTCTAATTTCGGTCCTTTGCAGTTAAGCTGTGCTTTTACTTCTCCCGTATCCAGATTCTCCGTCTTACGGATGCGCAGTGCCTTGTCCTTCTTCCGCATATCATAGTGATCACTGGTAAAATAAGTATCCGTCTCCACAACGGTTTTCTGATATATGAACCCTGTTTCAAGCAATTTTTGCTTTATCTTTTCTATATTTTCAATGGGTATTTTAACCTCTACTTCTATCATCTTTTTAATGCCTCCGATGATTCTGTTTTCCGCGCTTAGACGATTTCCAGAAATACATCCACTTCCCCGCCACAGACCATACCTTCTTCTTCGGCTTCATTTCCGGTCATGTCTACATGGCAGATCCTTGCCTGTTCTCCCTCTCCTGCTGCCATAAGTCTGGCAATCTGGATGACTCTTGCTTCCATACATCCACCGCCGATCGTCCCAACGCAGCGGCCATCTCTGTATATCAGCATTTTGGTTCCCAGCCCCTGTGGTGCGGAACCATGTCTGGTAATGATCGTTGCCATTATCTTCTTTTCCGGATACGGTTCCTGAGCAGTCAGCGCACGCATAATTTCTTTGGAATATCCATAAGTCCGTTTCTTCCTGTTCTTTACTTCAATAATCTCTGCAATAATTGCCACTCCGATCTCTGCCGGTGTCTGCGCTCCGATATCCAGACCGATCGGTGTATACACTGCATCCAGCACCTCCTGATCCACGCCTTTTTCCGCCAGACTTTGTTTTACCAGTGCTGTTCTTCTGCGGCTTCCGATCATACCGATATAGGCATGCTCTTTTGCAGCTATTTTCTCCAGACAGATCTGGTCATACCGGTGTCCTCTCGTCAGGATCACAAAATACGTATCCGCACTTCCCTGTATCTTGTCCAGTGCTTCTTCGAATGGTTCACAGATAACCTGTGACGCCCCGGCCATTCTTGCATGATCCGCATACATCGGACGATCTTCCAGTACAATTACCTCACAGTCCATCATCACTGCCATTTTAATCACCGGAATCGACACATGACCGGCACCACAGATCACAATCTGTTTTTCCTGTCCCAATGTATCGCAGAATACTTTCTCATTTCCAATATAGGTGATTCCACTTTCTGTAATATTCTTTATCTCATCTGTATATCCATGAAAATAACCATTTTTCCTGCTTTCCCAGACAATTTTTCCATCTATGACCAGTGCCTTTTCAGAAATGTATCTGCCGCCCAGCAAAGTAAGCACCCTGCGTTCTGCCTGTCCTTCACTTTCCTGAATCGCTTCCATTAATTCCATCATTCTACTTTCCATAATAGTTTCCCTTCCCACTATCTTTCTTCTGCATTCTATTGTAAAATTGAATGTACAATAAGTCAATGAACGGAAATGTTCTGAAAGGAGGGATTTTTATGAATCCCACAAAAGAATTCAGAGATTATATGATCTCACAGGGTGCTGCTTTGGTCGGAATTGGGGATCTGACCGCAGTTCCATCTTCTGACTATCCGGTTGGAATTGCAGTCGCAATTCCCTTGCCGAAACATGTCATCAAAGATCTTCAACTTGCTCCAACCAGAGAATACTACAAACTGTATACTACTTTGAACGACAAACTGAATGCCATTGTAACTGCCGGTGAAAAATATCTGACAGGCAGAGGATACCAGGCTTATGCCCAGACAACAGACCGGATAACAGTAGACTCGGACAACCGCAGTCCTTTACCTCACAAAACTGTTGCCACCAGAGCCGGCCTCGGCTGGATCGGCAAAAACTGTCTGCTTGTAACACCACAATATGGCTCTGCTGTAAGGATTTCTTCTCTTCTGACCGATGCCCCGCTGACCTGCGATGCTCCGGTTACACGCTCTCAGTGCGGTGCCTGTCATGCCTGCGTCCGGTATTGCCCGGCACATGCACTGAAAAATACATTGTGGCGTTCGGGTATGCCACGCGAAGATATCGTATCTGTTTCTGCATGTTATAAGAAGCAGCGGGAAATTATGCGAAAGAGTACTGGGATTGATACGGATCTGTGCGGGAAGTGCTTTGCGGTCTGTACTTATACGAAGCAATATTTGAAGCAGAAACAGTAATATACATAATAAAATTGGTATTTAATGCATCAGACTGGCTACCTGGACCTACATAAAAGTTAGGAATCCTAACTTTTATTCCGTGGGTATCGAATGTCTGAAGAATTTAAACATAATTAAAAAAATGACCGATACCCTGCGTATCAGTCATTTTTTAACTTTTCTATTTCCATTCCCATCAGAATTCTTTCACATTCCATTCCGTCTTTTTCATCCAGATCTAAAAGCTCATTGATCCGTGCAATTCTTGGCAGTAATGTATTTCTGTGGATCCTAAGTCTTGCGGCCGTCTGTGCAACGTTCCGTTTCATCCGAAGGTACCAGTACAAAGTCTTATAAAGTTCTTTTCCCGTTTTCCTATCCTCCTCTTTCAAAATCTCTAATTCTTCCAGATATATGTTTTCCTGTCCCAGATTCTCACTGATACAACTAATTGCAAGTTCATGGTAATAATTTTCCACAAGCAGTACCTGTTCTTTCTGTTTCTGTCTTACAGCCATATTCAATACTTGCCACTGCAACTGTCTGTTCTCTTCTTTTTTCCCCCAGTCCGAAAATCCATTTCCGATCATTATTTTTCCATCTTCATCTTCCATAGATTTGCGACACACATCAATTATACCGTTTCTGGCTTCTTTGCCATCCATTCCCGATATAAATAATTCATTATCCTGTATCTGCCTTAGCTTCAATCCGGTGAGCATTTTGTTCACTCTGGCCTGTTTTGTCAGATCCCGTCCGATATGTATAAGATTTTTTGGTTCTTCCGTTATAATCCACATATAATCCGGAATTTCTCTTTCTTCTGTCTCACGGGTATGCGTTCTCATGTGATAGCTTTTTGCCAACAATTCTAAGAGTTCTTCCACACTTTCCTTATTGACGCCCTCTGGAACAACTGCCATCACAACTCCATTCTTTTCTGACAGTTTATATTCCATTCTCTTTCCACATTCCTGTTCTGCTTCTTCCCTGCTGATTCCAACCCATTCTTCTGTTTCTTGTTCCCCGCTCTTTATACATACCGGAATATGCGTATATTTCCATATTTCTTCCAAAATTTCTGCTCTTGACCTTTGTTCCGTCATCCCTGCCAGCACAATCTTATAGCAATAATTGATATCCAGATCTTCATCTGTCCCTGGCTGGATCATTTCCAGAAACGCTGTCAGTCTGGTGGCGATCTGTCCCTGATCTGCAGTAGAATAATCCGTATCGACCGCAATATACGGTAAGTGTTTCTCTTCTGTCACAAATTTTCTTATATAGACAGACTCTGCCCCTGTCGCATGACATCCGGTCAATATCATCTCGACAACTCCATCTACATGATATTCATCAATGATCTCACCAATCAGATCGATCCGGTTATCGTTCGGTGTCATGATCGAACATCCCGTTGACAGATATTTTCTTGCAATGGCTTCGTAGATGTCTTCGCAGTCTTCCTCCACCGGATTTCCCAGTGTCCGCACACCGCTGCAGTTTTCAATCGCCACAACAACTCCGCCATTATCTTCTATCGCACGGATCACTTTCAGGCTGTCGCCGCCAATCGGGCATCCTGTCACCAGTATTCTCGGGCGTTTTTCCAGATGCTTTCCCTGTCTGTATTCTGTCATGATCTTATCGATCACTTCTTTCACCACTCCCGGAGTTGTTGCAAAATCGAATCGATATTTACTCCCCTGCACCATCTTCTGGATATCTTCCCCCTTTACAGGAGCCGGATCCAGTTTCATCAATTCGCAAAGGTTCTTCAACGACATACGGATCTCATTATTTAAATGTACTGCATCACGGATCATCTCTTCCGTAATCACTATATGAAAGAATTCTTCCAGATATTCTTTTGTACGAATAATCTCACTTTTCCAGAAAGCAAGTCCTCTTTCGGATTGACTGTTCGGAAGTTCCATTACATGAACTGGCTTGAATTCCGACATCAGCTCGTACATCTTCTTTTTTCCGTCACAGGTCGTCTCTCCGATCACAAGATCAGCAAAATGAAAAAACGGACATCTGTCACTGATCGCAAATCCATAACTGGATTTTACCAGCGGACACATACTTTTCGGCAGATCGCGTTCCGCAGCCGTGATCGTCTCATTTGAAAAAGAGCAAAGGCCTACCGGGATTGCTCCCGCTGCCATTGCAAGTTCTGTCGGGAAATAGGCACAATACATCCCTATAACCGGAATTCCCTTATCCTTATATTCTTTTATTTCCAGAAATGCTTCTCTCTTTTTTTCTCCAAACTCTTCAAATATCTCTGGTAAATTCTGCACCAGTTTCATATATGCTCTCCTTACTTTTGCCTTTTCTGATCTTGTCTCGACACGTCATACATCATCATAAATGCCAGCAGTTCCCTTGCTGTTTCGTTATCATTGATATCAGCTTCTATACATTCCCTGATCTGCTTTAACCGGTAGACCAGTGTATTTCTGTGAATATGAAGGCTGTCTGCCGCCATTGTTACATTATTTTCATTCAGCAGATATACCTTTAATGTATAGTAGAGATCCGTATTATTCTCTCTGTCTTCCTGAAGCAGCCGTAACAACCGGTAATCACTTAATCCCGCTTCTTTAAAGAGCGGTGTTGTATATGTATAAAGTCCCTGTACCGACCATTCCTTTTCCCGTTTCATAACCGGATCATTTTCCAGTCCGCTCACCATCGCCATACGATTTAACAACTTATACTTTGCCTCGCATCTGTCTAATTTTCCATATGGTTCACTGATGCTGCATCTTATCCCTTTTTCCGTGATCTTCCGGTAAACTTCTTCCGTATTTCTTGTTCTTAATCCATAAAATAATATTAGGATCCTGTCCGTTTCTTCGCAGATACAATAACTGTCCCATATTCCTTTTACCCACAAAACCTGTTTTCCCTTAAGATCTTTTTTTAATACCATCACTTCTATATACTGTCCGGCCCATATCTCTTCTATCTGCCGTATTCCTTCTGTCTTTCCATGGAACAGACTCCAAGCAAGCAGCGCTTCACGCATCGGCTGTAAAACCACCAGCTCTTTCTCTGCTTCCGCGAAATAATGCTTTACTGCCTGTCCGAGCACACCTGCCAGCTCTTCAAAAAACTGCCGGAACTCTTCTTCCGAATACAAAATGACTACATATCCGTCTGGCCTTCCCGGTATTTCAACCGGTTTCAAAGCAATCTGATACGCTCCTGCAGCCTCTCCCCGACGGAACTTCTCATATTCAGAAAATGTTACATGGTTCCATTTGACAGATTCGCTGTTATCCTGCTCGCATGCATACGAATATGCCAGGATCTTTCCAGACCCTGACACAAATATTATCTTCGCACCCGTATATTTATTTATCTTTTCAGCAATACTCTTCAATTCCGGCTTTTCCAGCATTGCTTCAAAAATTATTTTATAACAGACATCAATCTCATACATATCTTTTTCACTCCATATACAGATATTTTCTCGTAGAAAATTCTATCTGTCAAATAGAAAATCATATGCCAGTGATTCGATCTTATTGATAATTTCTATAGCTATTTTCTCATTAAGTTCATGATCAACGCATTGACACCAATCTCTACATTCTCTTTTGATGTCGCAAGATTCATTCTTATAAACGTACCAAAGCGTTCTCCGCCGAACCAGTCACCGAAATCAACGGCCAGACGGCACTTCTTCTGGATCACTTCTTTCATCTCATCTGCACTTACATATGCTTCCAGATTGATCCAGCAAAGATACGTTCCTTCCAGCGGAGTCACAACCGCCTCCGGAAGTTTTTCCGCAAGTTCTGCTTTCAGATATTGATAATTCTCTTCAATCTGATCCAGTACCAGTGTCAGCCATTCATTACCTCCTGTATATGCAGCCTGCGCTGCAACATAACCAAAAGCATTTCCTCCCAGTACTCTGTTGCCTTTTACATAAGCATCCCACTTTTCCTGAAGTTTTTCATCCGGAATGATCACCATAGAATTCTGTGCACCCGCAATATTGAATGTCTTCGATGCAGCCACGATCGATACCATAATATCATCATACTCTCCGGTTGACAAAGATGGGATATGCTTATTCTCTCCAAATACCAGATCCTGATGGATCTCATCTGATATAATATACACCTGATGCGCTCTGCAGATTTCAAAAAGCCGCTTTAACTCTTCTTTTTTCCATACTCTTCCCGCCGGATTATGTGGTGAACACAAAATAAATAATTTCACCTGATGATCTGTGATCTTTTTCTCAAAATCATCGAAATCAATCGAGTATTCTCCATTCTCGTTCTTAAGATCGGAACAGATTAAATTTCTGTGATTGTTCTTTACTGCGTCTAAAAACGGATAGTATACCGGTGTATTTACAATTACCGCATCATTTTCTTCTGTCAGAATCTGCAACAGCCAGTGGAATCCTGCTACAACTCCCGGTGAAAACCGGATCCATTCTTTTTTCACTTCATATCCGTGATGTTCTCTCTCCCAGTCAATGAATGCCTGATAATAAGCATCCGGAATCTTATAATACCCATACACTCCGGATTCCACATATTCCCTCAGTGCACTGACTACACACTCCGGTACACGGAAGTCCATATCTGCCACCCACATTGCATGAAGTCCTTCTTCTCCGAACATTTTCTGCTGTCCGTCCCATTTATTACAGTTTGTATTTCTTCGGTCTACATAAACCAGCTTTTCCATTCTGATACCTCTCCTGTTCTTTTTAATTTTCTTTCAGTTCTCCCATACAGCCGTGAATCGCAATATTGGCAAATGCAGCGGCTGCTCCTGCCAGTACCGTATCATCAAACTGATATTCCGGACTGTGCAGACCCGGAATCGCTTCTTTCTCTTCCGGTTTTATTCCAATAAACATATAGACCGCTGGAACACGGCTGCTATATTCCGCAAAATTTTCTCCGCCCAGATTGTCCTCTTCTATGATGTAAACATTTTTCTTTCCAAGTACATCTGCCGCTGACTTTTTCACTCCATTTAATAATTCCGGAGCATTCTTTACACTTCCACCATGAATCCTGATATCTGCCTCATAAGAAGTTCCGTATACCTGGCAGATTCCTTTGATCTCTTTTTCCAGTTCTGCTTTCATTTTTTCCAGAACTTCTCGTTTTACGGCCCTCATCGTTCCGCCAAATACGCAGTCCTGTGGAATGATATTTCTGACATTCACATCCCCTGCCTGCATATAAGTAACTGACATGATCTTAGGCTCTGTTCCGCTGACTGTACGTGTCAGTATTGCCGGGATATGCTGGTAGATCTCATTTGCCGCCGCAATCGGATCAACCGTCTGCTCCGGCCATGATGCATGCCCCTTCTTTCCGATAATTCTGACTTTAAAATCTCCCACACAGCCAAATGCATAGCGTCTCACGATTCCGATCTTTCCACTCTCCACAGATGGCCAGCCATGTGCAGCAAATGCCATATCCATCTTCGGATCTTCCAGTACTTTATCTTCTTCTATCATTGTATCCGCACCAAGTCCGACTTCTTCCCCCGGCTGAAATGCAAATCTTATACATCCGCCGAATTCATCTGTCAACTGCGCCAGAATCTTTGCCGCACCGATCAGCCATGTCGCATGTCCGTCGTGTCCGCATGCATGCATACATCCATCATATCTGGATTTATAATCACTTTCCACTTTTTCTTCCAGTGGAAGTGCATCTATATCTGCCCGCAGCAGAACATTTTTCCCTTGCTCTTTCTTCCCCTTAAGTTCTGCGATCAGACCATACCCACCGGCAGCATGTTCTCTTATCTTAAGGCCTGGAATTTTATGTAACTCACGGCTGATGATCTCGTGTGTCTTTGGAAGATCGATTCCAAGCTCCGGATACTGATGCAGTTCTCTTCTGATATGGATCAGTTCCGGTTCTGTCTCTTTTGCAATTTGTCTTATCTTATCATTTATATTGCTCATTGTACCAACTCCTCAAAAAAGGCCTGCACAAATCCTGTGCAGACCTTTCAGTCATTCTATTTCCGATTAACAAAATTCAGGAACTGCTGAAGTCTTTGATTCTCTGGATGATCGATGATTTCTTCCGGTCTTCCATCGGCTGCAATTCTTCCTCCGTCCATGAACAGGATTCTGCTTGCTACTTCTCTTGCAAATCCAATCTCATGCGTAACCAGAATCATTGTCGTTCCTTCTTCGGCAAGAGATTTGATCGTATTCAGTACTTCTCCTACCAGTTCCGGATCCAATGCCGATGTCGGCTCATCAAATAATACCACATTCGGATTTACTGCAAGTGCTCTTGCAATTCCAACTCTCTGCTGTTGTCCTCCGGACAGTTTCGATGGGTAAAAGTCCTTTCTTTCACTCATTCCTACCTTATCCAGCAGTTCTAACGCAATTTTTTCCGCCTCTGCCTTTGACTTTTTTTGTACAACGGTCAGCGCTTCCATTACATTTTCTAATGCAGTCTTATTCTTGAAAAGATTATATCCCTGAAATACCATGGAAGAATGTTTTCTCAATTCTATTACATCCTTCTTTGTATGGTTCTGTGCATCTACCGTTACATCACCAATTGTTATTTTTCCCTTTGTCGGTACTGTCAGGTAATTCAGACATCTGAGTAATGTAGATTTACCAGTTCCCGAAGGTCCTAAAATTGCAATCACTTCATTCTTATTGATCGTCAGATTGATATCTTCTAATACTTTTGTATTTTCATCAAATTCTTTATATAAATGTTCAACCTTAACCAACTGTGTTTCTGTTCCCATACGTTTTAATCTTCCTGACTTTTCTTATTTCTGGATTAATTTTGTCATATCAGCATACATCCATTTTTCAGTAATCTTTGCTACTGTTCCGTCATCTAACATATCCTGGATTACATCATCTAATTCTTTTGTCAGTTTATCTCCGTCATCTGTTTTTTGGAGGAAATAAGCTACATTATTTGCCAGAAGCTGTTCATCAAAGAAACGGAATTTTGCATCTGTATTGTTATGTGTAAATGCATTTACATTTGTTGTTGTATTCGCATATGCATCAATTCTTCCAAGTTTCAGATCGTTCATACCTACAGCACTGTCTTCATAAAGTTTTACTGTAAATCCTTTTTCTTTCGCCATGTCTTCGATGATTGTCTGTGCAGCCTGTCCGTTTGTACATCCTACAGTCTTTCCCTTTAAATCATCAGATGTCTTGTAATCAGAATCATCATTTACGATAATGCACTGTGAATCTCCGTAGTATGGGATTGTTGCATTATATTTGTCTGTTCTTTCTTCTTTTACTGCAAGGCAGTTTGCAACTACATCAGCACGTCCTGTATCCAGTTCTCCCCACATAGCATCGAAAGAAGCCTGTTTTACTTCTACTTCCCATCCGGTACGTTTTTCAATTTCATCCCACATCTCTGCGTCGATACCTGTCCATTTTCCATCATCAGAAATAAGGCTGTATGGTTCTCCTGTTCCAGATGTAACAACTGTTACTTTCTTTCCGGAATCTTTTTTGTCATCACTCTTAGACTCTGAACTTGCTTTTTTATCTGAATCATCAGATTTGGCATTGCTTCCGCATCCTGCAACAGTTCCTACTGTCATCATAGTTACTAATAAAGCAGCTAATACACGTTTTTTCATAATACTTAATCTCCTCTTTGTCATATAAATGATAATGCATCTATCTTAATGGGGTTGTTCCATTTAAGATCTTGTCTTAATACATATTTGCACATTTCTTTTCTAATAATTTGTGTAAGATTCCAAGCACAAATATGATCAGCCAGTACACCAGCATAACGGCCGCATAAATTTCAAAATATCTGAACGTTCTGGCTCCCTCAATCTTGGCGGCTCCCATGATATCCGGTACCCCAAGCATAAATGCAAGTGAAGTCATCTTGATCAAATTAATGATGTCGTTAAAAAGCGGCGGCAATGCCACACGTACAGCCTGTGGAATTACGATTCTCGTAACCAGCTGAAAATTCGTCATTCCCAGTGAATATGCAGCTTCTTTCTGTCCTTCATCAACGGATAATAATGCTCCTCTGATACTTTCTGACATAAAAGCTCCCATATTAAAACTCATAACTACCGCTACTGCGATAAGAGGTGTCATATTTCTTACAAATGCACTGTATAATGCAATTCCATAATAGAAGAAATATAACTGTGCTACGACCGGTGTACCTCGCATAATAGAGACATACACTCTGGTCAGCTGATACAACACCGGAATTTTGTAATAACCGATGATTGCAATAATGACTCCCACAATCAGTGCGAATATTGTCGCAGCTACCGTTAATTCAAATGTAATATTAACTTTACTCGCAATAATCGGCAGGACTTCCAAAAAATAACTTACTTTAAACATTTCACCTACTCCAGACCTGTTATTTCTATTCCTAACAAGTTAACATTTTAACATTTTCAAATTATTTTTCATCGTCATAGACCTACAAAGCATTTGTTTATTTTTGTATCTTTCGCACATATTCTATAAGCATTATGATTTATAGAAGTTTTCTATATATTTTTCTTTAAGTAAATGTTTTCTTATGATTGTTGTGTATTCCTTCTTATTCTATATGATACTCCCTTAGTTTTTTCCTGCGTTCCTTATAATCCGGCATATACTTCTCTACCACATTCCAAAATGCATTCGAATGATTCATCTCTTTTCTGTGTGCCAGTTCATGCACCACTACATAATCAACCAGTTCTTCCGGCACAAATAACAACCGATTATTAAAATTCAAATTTCCCTGACTGCTACAGCTTCCCCATCGTGTTTTTTGATTACGCATAGATATCCTTCCATATGTAACACCCATTATTTTTGCGTAATATTCAACTTGCCTTTCTATATATTGTCTGATCTTCGCTTTTCCTTCTTTCGTTTCGACCGGTGGAAGAATCTTCGACGGATCTACCGCATTCGCCCCACGTCTCTTTCTTTCTCCAAACTCTCCTGCCACATCATCCTGATTGTTTCCAGCCAGGCTCCATTCCTGCCGCTTTCTGATAATCCACGCTTCATGTTCCCGGATAAATCTTTCTATAATCTCTCTTGGTGCCCGCATTGGAACTCTTGCATTTACTGTACCATCATATTTCACTTCTAACCCTAGTGTTTTCCTTTTTGATCGTATAATCGGAATCTCTATTGTTTCATTATCCGTTTGTAAAATATATTTCATCTTTTTATCCCTTTTTGCATCTTATTATCAAACTATTTTTAATACTTTTTTAATCCGCATTAAGCATTATATAATACTCTTTTATAATATAAAAAGACAGAAATCAAATCGATTTCTGTCTTTAACTCCCCGAGTTGGGTTCGAACCAACGACCCTTCGGTTAACAGCCGAATGCTCTACCACTGAGCTATCGAGGAATACTTATATAGTATAAACCCTTTTGTCTCTTTTGACAAGGGCTTTTACTTACTTTTTTATTTTATGTACCTTCAAAACTGCATACAAGAAATATTTTCTTTCATCCTACCTATCACCTTGCTTGGTCATGCCCTCGACCGATTAGTATCAGTCAGCTCCATACATTACTGTACTTCCACCTCTGACCTATCTACCTCGTCGTCTTCAAGGGGTCTTACTACTTACGTAGGGATATCTCATCTTGAGGGGGGCTTCACGCTTAGATGCCTTCAGCGTTTATCCCGTCCCGGCTTGGCTACTCTGCCATGCATTTGGTATGCAACAGATACACCAGCGGCCAGTCCATCCCGGTCCTCTCGTACTAAGGACAGCTCCTCTCAAATATCCTACGCCCACGCCGGATAGGGACCGAACTGTCTCACGACGTTCTGAACCCAGCTCGCGTACCGCTTTAATGGGCGAACAGCCCAACCCTTGGGACCTACTTCAGCCCCAGGATGCGATGAGCCGACATCGAGGTGCCAAACCACTCCGTCGATGTGAACTCTTGGGAGTGATAAGCCTGTTATCCCCAGGGTAGCTTTTATCCGTTGAGCGATGGCAATCCCACTTTATACCACCGGATCACTAAGTCCTACTTTCGTACCTGCTCCACCCGTCGGTGTCGCAGTCAAGCTCCCTTCTGCCTTTGCACTCTTCGAATGGTTTCCGTCCATTCTGAGGGAACCTTTGAGCGCCTCCGATACCCTTTCGGAGGCGACCGCCCCAGTCAAACTCCCCACCTGACATTGTCCCCCGACCAGTTCATGGTCGCTGGTTAGAAATCCAATACTGCAAGGGTGGTATCCCAACAGCGGCTCCGTGACAACTGGCGTTATCACTTCCTAGCCTCCCACCTATCCTGTACATGCAATACCGAATCCCAGTATCAAGCTGGAGTAAAGCTCCATGGGGTCTTTCCGTCCTGGCGCAGGTAACCAGCATCTTCACTGGTATTTCAATTTCACCGGGTGCATTGTTGAGACAGTGCCCAAATCATTACGCCTTTCGTGCGGGTCGGAACTTACCCGACAAGGAATTTCGCTACCTTAGGACCGTTATAGTTACGGCCGCCGTTTACTGGGGCTTAAATTCAAAGCTTCGCGTTACCGCTAACCTCTCCTCTTAACCTTCCAGCACCGGGCAGGCGTCAGCCCATATACTTCACCTTACGGTTTTGCATAGACCTGTGTTTTTGCTAAACAGTTGCTTGGGCCAATTCTCTGCGGCCAGCTCTCGCTGGCACTCCTTCTCCCGAAGTTACGGAGTCATTTTGCCGAGTTCCTTAACAATGCTTCTCCCGTCGGCCTTAGGATTCTCTCCTCATCCACCTGTGTCGGTTTACGGTACGGGCTTAAGTAAAACAATAGCGGCTTTTCTTGACGCATGGCTCACACACTTCCCTACTCTTAATTCGGTCCGCATCACGTCTTCGGATTGTACAGCGGATTTGCCTACTGTACTCCTACCCCGCTTGCACCGGCTTTTCCATTTCCGGCTTGTGCTCTCCACACGTGTCCCCACAGTTCTGTTTACTTAAGGTACAGGAATTTCAACCTGTTGTCCATCGGTTACGTCTTTCGACCTGGCCTTAGGCCCCGACTTACCCAGAGCAGATCAGCTTTACTCTGGAAACCTTAGATATTCGGCCGGAAGGATTCTCACCTTCCTCTCGCTACTCATTCCGGCATTCTCTCTTCTATACAGTCCACAGCTCCTTATCGGTACTGCTTCGTCCCGTATACAATGCTCCTCTACCAATGTACTAGGTACATTCCTGAGCTTCGGCAGTGTGTTTCAGCCCCGGACATTTTCGGCGCAGGACCTCTCGACTAGTGAGCTATTACGCACTCTTTGAATGTATGGCTGCTTCTAAGCCAACATCCTAGTTGTCTTTGAAATCCCACATCCTTTTCCACTTAACACACATTTTGGGGCCTTAGCTGCAGGTCTGGGCTCTTTCCCTTTTGACTGTCCAACTTATCTCGTACAGTCTGACTCCCATACAACATCTACACGGCATTCGGAGTTTGATATTCTTCGGTAAGCTTTGACGCCCCCTAGGAAATTCAGTGCTCTACCTCCGCAAGACTTATATGAGGCTAGCCCTAAAGCTATTTCGAGGAGAACCAGCTATCTCCGGGTTCGATTGGAATTTCTCCCCTATCCACACCTCATCCCCACCCTTTTCAACGGATGTGGGTTCGGTCCTCCATTGCCTTTTACGGCAACTTCAACCTGGACATGGATAGATCACCCGGTTTCGGGTCTGCTCCGACTGACTCATTCGCCCTATTAAGACTTGGTTTCCCTTCGGCTCCACACCTTTGGTGCTTAACCTCGCCAGCCAGCGCAACTCGCCGGACCGTTCTACAAAAAGTACGCGGTTCCACATATAAAGTGGTTCCACAGCTTGTAAACATATGGTTTCAGGTTCTGTTTCACTCCCCTCCCGGGGTCCTTTTCACCGTTCCTTCACAGTACTATGCGCTATCGGTCACTAAGGAGTATTTAGCCTTACGGGGTGGTCCCCGCATGTTCAGTCAAGGTTCCACGTGTCTCGACCTACTCTGGATACCGCCATGTCAACTCATCTTTCGCTTACGGGGCTTTCACCCTCTCTGGCCGGCTTTCCCAAAACCGTTCTGCTAAATTTGTTGAATCAATTATGCGGTCCGAACCCCGGGATGCACGCACCCCGGTTTGGGCTCTTCCGTTTTCGCTCGCCGCTACTCACAGAATCACATGTTGTTTTCTCTTCCTCCGGCTACTTAGATGTTTCAGTTCACCGGGTTCCCCTCCTAACGTTATGTATTGGCGTTAGGATACTTGAGGTTTGCTCAAGTGGGTTTCCCCATTCAGAGATCTCCGGATCAAAGGATATTTGCTCCTCCCCGAAGCTTTTCGCAGCTTATCACGTCTTTCATCGGCTCTTAGTGCCAAGGCATCCACCATACGCTCTTTCTAGCATGACCAACTTGCTTTCATTCACGGGAATGAATGATCGCTACACCGATATAGCGTTATCGGCGTTGGCTTAAGGTCAATTTTATTTAAGTCTGTTTTCTTCAGACAGTAATTATTACTCTGTTTATAACAATTACCTCGGATGTCTTGATTAAGATATTTAAAAATCTTATCATTTCTATTTCTTATATGCAATTTTCAAGGTACATAGATGATAATGAATCTTCATTATCAAGTGGAGAATACGAGATTCGAACTCGTGACCTCCTGCTTGCAAGGCAGGCGCTCTCCCAACTGAGCTAATCCCCCATATTCAATTATTTTTAGGCTTATAAGTGGGCTTAAGTGGACTCGAACCACCGACCTCACGCTTATCAGGCGTGCGCTCTAACCAGCTGAGCTATAAGCCCATCTTTTTTAGATTTGGCGGCCACCTACTCTCCCGCACCGTCTCCAGTGAAGTACCATCGGCCGCTTAGGTCTTAACCATCGTGTTCGGTATGGGAACGGGTGTTTCCCCTAAGCGCATCGCCACCAAAAATCATTATTAAGCTTTTGACAGCCTTAATAACTAAACAATAGATAACAACCCTTACTTTTATTCCTTAGAAAGGAGGTGATCCAGCCGCACCTTCCGATACGGCTACCTTGTTACGACTTCACCCCAGTTATCGGTCCCACCTTCGGCAGCTCCCTCCTTACGGTTGGGTCACTGACTTCGGGCGTTACTGACTCCCATGGTGTGACGGGCGGTGTGTACAAGACCCGGGAACGTATTCACCGCAGCATTCTGATCTGCGATTACTAGCGATTCCAGCTTCATGTAGTCGAGTTGCAGACTACAATCCGAACTGAGACGTTATTTTTGAGATTTGCTTACCCTCGCGAGTTCGCTTCTCTTTGTTTACGCCATTGTAGCACGTGTGTAGCCCTGGTCATAAGGGGCATGATGATTTGACGTCATCCCCACCTTCCTCCAGGTTATCCCTGGCAGTCTCTCCAGAGTGCCCAGCTTAACCTGCTGGCTACTGAAGATAGGGGTTGCGCTCGTTGCGGGACTTAACCCAACATCTCACGACACGAGCTGACGACAACCATGCACCACCTGTCACCGATGTTCCGAAGAAAAACTTCCATTACGAAGCGGTCATCGGGATGTCAAGATCAGGTAAGGTTCTTCGCGTTGCTTCGAATTAAACCACATGCTCCACCGCTTGTGCGGGTCCCCGTCAATTCCTTTGAGTTTCATTCTTGCGAACGTACTCCCCAGGTGGACTGCTTATTGCGTTAGCTGCGGCACCGAATGGCTTTGCCACCCGACACCTAGCAGTCATCGTTTACGGCGTGGACTACCAGGGTATCTAATCCTGTTTGCTCCCCACGCTTTCGAGCCTCAACGTCAGTCATCGTCCAGCAAGCCGCCTTCGCCACTGGTGTTCCTCCTAATATCTACGCATTTCACCGCTACACTAGGAATTCCACTTGCCTCTCCGACACTCTAGCTCAGCAGTTCCAAATGCAGTCCCGGGGTTGAGCCCCGGGCTTTCACATCTGGCTTGCCGTGCCGTCTACGCTCCCTTTACACCCAGTAAATCCGGATAACGCTTGCCCCCTACGTATTACCGCGGCTGCTGGCACGTAGTTAGCCGGGGCTTCTTAGTCAGGTACCGTCATTTTCTTCCCTGCTGATAGAAGTTTACATACCGAAATACTTCATCCTTCACGCGGCGTCGCTGCATCAGAGTTTCCTCCATTGTGCAATATTCCCCACTGCTGCCTCCCGTAGGAGTCTGGGCCGTGTCTCAGTCCCAATGTGGCCGGTCACCCTCTCAGGTCGGCTACTGATCGTCGGCTTGGTAGGCCGTTACCCCACCAACTACCTAATCAGACGCGGGTCCATCTCATACCACCGGAGTTTTTACCACTGTACCATGCGGTACCGTGGTCTTATGCGGTATTAGCAGTCATTTCTAACTGTTATCCCCCTGTATGAGGCAGGTTACCCACGCGTTACTCACCCGTCCGCCGCTCAGTCGCAAAGGAAATCATCCGAAGAATCTTTCCAAAGTGCTTCGCTCGACTTGCATGTGTTAAGCACGCCGCCAGCGTTCATCCTGAGCCAGGATCAAACTCTCGTAAAAATATCTCAAACCTGCTTTAACACAGATTCAAAAATCAAGTTCGTTCCAGTTCAAGAAAACTACTAGCTTTCTTATCCCCTTTACTGTTTTAAGGTTCGACATTAAATGTCTGTTCTGAATAATTCTCTTTAGAATTTTCAGGGTTGTTGTCTATTGTTTAATTATCAAGGTTCTTTGTCTTCGCTGTTTGAAACAGCTTATTTAGATTATCATATTCATTGACGTTTGTCAAGAACTTTTTTAATCTTTTTTCGACCAGCTTTTCAGCTGTTCGACCGCTATCCTTTCGTCAAACATTCGTTTGCCTCAAGCGACAGCTTATTAAGAATATCATAATCAGTTGTGTTTGTCAACTGTTATTTTATTCTTTTTTTCAGGAGCAATTCCCGAAGATTTCTGATTACCATTCAGCATTACCTGCTGTTTTCCAATCAGTTAGCGCCGTCTTCTGCTTCGACTCTGTTACCTCACGGCCTTGTCTAACACAACGACTCAGTTAATATATCACAGTAGTCGAACTTTGTCAATAAGTTTTTCTAAACTTTTTTATTCATACTGCTTATATATCAACCAAACGGAGAAAGAGGGATTTGAACCCTCGCGCCGCTATTAACGACCTACTCCCTTTCCAGGGGAGCCCCTTCGGCCAGCTTGGGTATTTCTCCAAATAAAAACTGCTCGATTGTTTTATACATAACCCGTTGTTATGCATATCACTTTCTCAACATATCTTTCCTGCATACACAGAATTGCTATCGGCAACTTTTCCTGCATACTATGGCATATAAAAAACTACCAGGATAAACTTGGTAGTTTTTATAAAGCGGAGAGGGTGGGATTCGAACCCACGCGCCCTCTCGGACAAACGGTTTTCAAGACCGCCTCGTTATGACCACTTCGATACCTCTCCATCTATTTACTTGTCCGCCGCTTCCGTATCACCTCAGCGACAAGATGTATTCTATCACAGCTTTTCACTGTCGTCAACACCTTTTTCAAACTTTTTTTATTTTTTTGTATTTTTCTTATTTTCCTGTATTTTTCATCTATAAATACACTTATTTTTCATTATTTATACATAGAACCTGCCATCTGCAGCTTCTATTGCATATTTTGATATCTGCAGAACCCACCATCGGCAAATTCTTCCAAATGCATGGCAATTCACAGATCCCGGCACAGGATTATTGATGTTCAATAAATCCCTTCGCCGTTTCCAGATCTTCCGGTGTCGTAATCTTAATATTACAATAAGAGCCCTCGAATAATTTCACAGGAATCTGCATCTCCTGTTCTACTACCATGGCATCATCGGTTACATTTTCTCTGTCATGCTGCATCAGCTTCTCATACGCCTGTGTAATAAGAGCTGTCTCGAATACCTGCGGGGTCTGAACATTCCATACGTATTTGCGTGCAGGTGTAGTAACTGCAAACTGATTTTCATCTACGATCTTTACCGTATCCTTGCTTGGCATACCGGCAACACATGCACGGTTTTCTTCCACACATGTATAAGCCCTCTTTATAATCTCTTCGTCTACGAACGGTCTGGCGCCGTCATGGATATAGACATATCCTTCTTTCGCTTCTTCTCCCGCCATACCGTCACGGACAGCCTTCAATCCATTCCAGACAGAGTCATAGCGTTCTTTACCGCCCGAAACTACTGCGCGCACTTTTCCAAAATGATATTTATTTACAATTTCTTCGGTCACATAGTCTTCCTGCCCGGCTCCGACTACCATGATCACATCATCAATAATTTCTGACTTTTCAAATGCTTCCAGACAGTAACAGATGATGGGTTTCCCACACAGCTCAATATACTGTTTCTGGATAGATGTTCCCATTCTTTTCCCCTGCCCTGCCGAAAGTACGATTGCCATGCATCTCTTTTTCATTTACTTTTTCCCGCCTTAATTTTGCCTTTTTTTCCTTTTTAACGCTCGCCAAGCTTCAGATTCGGAACTGCATTCAGATCCCATCCGCTTCTGGTTCCATTCATATATTCATAATAAGCTGCCACACCAATCATAGCCGCATTATCGGTACAGAAAATCGGAGACGGATAATAGAATTTCACGCCTCGTTTTTCACATGCTTCTTTCATTGCCGCACGAAGAGCACTGTTCGATGCTACGCCGCCTGCGATGGCAAATTTGTCTACTTTATATTCTTCTACTGCATGCATAGCTTTAGCAACCAGTACATCGGTGACTGCTTTCTGGAAAGAAGCCGCGATATCTGCCTGGTTGTATTCTTCGCCCTTCATCTTGCATCCGTTAATATAATTCAGAACGGCGGATTTTAATCCACTGAAACTGAAGTCATATGGTGCGTCTTCTACATTTGCACGTGGAAATGCGATGGCATCCGGATTGCCTTCTTTTGCAACTTTATCAATCTTCGGTCCTCCCGGATAGCCAAGTCCGATTGCACGGGCCACCTTGTCAAACGCTTCTCCTGCCGCATCATCTCTGGTTCTTCCGATGATATCGAATTTTCCATAATCCTTCACACGAACCAGATGGGTATGTCCTCCGGATACTACCAGTGAGAAAAATGGTGGTTCTAACTCTTTATGTTCAATAAAATTGGCTGCGATATGCCCTTCGATATGATGTACTCCGACCAGCGGTTTACCTGCTGCATATGCGATTGCCTTTGCTTCTGCCACGCCTACGAGGAGTGCACCTACCAGTCCCGGTCCGTAAGTTACACCGATTGCGTCGATATCGTCCAGTGTTACCTCTGCCTCTTTCAGTGCTTCTTCAATGACCTGATTAATCTTTTCTATATGTTTTCTGGATGCAATCTCCGGCACAACACCTCCATACAATGTATGCAGGGCAATCTGTGAAGAAATGACATTGGACAGTACTTCTCTTCCATTTTTTACAACTGCCGCTGCTGTCTCATCACAGGAGCTTTCGATTGCCAGTATTAATACATCTTTTGTCTCGCTCATATTTTCCCTCCTAATCTTCAAATACCAGTTCTACCGAGCGCTTATCTTTTGCTGCGATTGAATTCGGGAATATTGCCTTGACATCGTCCATATATTCCTCTGGTTTTGTCAGTGACGGGCTATAATGTGTCAGCCACATTTCTTTTACTTCTGCTTCTTTTGCAAGCTGTGCTGCTTCATAGAATGTCATATGCTTATATTCTTTGGCCTTCTTCTGCTTATCCTTTTCGCCATACATTCCTTCACAGATGAAGAGATCGGAATGCTTTGCATTCTGCTTAATAGATTCCGTCGGTCTCGTGTCTGTGGTATACGTAAGCTTGATTCCCTTTCTTGCCGGCCCGAGTACCATATTCGGTGTATATACGTGCCTCTTAGTCTCTATTGTTTCACCTTTTTGCAAAAGTCCCCAGTATTCCTGTGGGATATTTGACGCTTTCGCCCTTTCCACATCGAATTTTCCTGCACGGTCGATCTCCATTGTATAACCATAACAGGTTACGTTGTGATTCACACGAAATGCTTTTAACCGGTAGCCATTCAATTCGAATGTCTGCTCGGTTTCCGTAATTTCCATATATTTAATCTGGAACGGCAGCTCCGGTGCGATCACGCGCAGGGCATTTACTACCCGTTCCAGCCCCTTTGGCCCGATTAATGTAAGCGGTTTGGTACGGTCTGCATTTCCCATTGTAAGAAGCAGGCCCGGAAGTCCGCTGATATGATCCCCGTGATAATGCGTAAAGCAGATCACGTCGATTGGTTTAAAACTCCAGCCTTTTTCTTTGATCGCAATCTGCGTTCCCTCTCCGCAGTCGATCAACAGGCTGCTTCCATTATAGCGCACCATCAGGGATGTAAGCCACCTGTATGGCAATGGCATCATCCCTCCGGTTCCTAACAAACATACATCTAACATAATTTTCCTCTATTCTTCTTCCAGTTTAATCTTAAAACTGCCCGTCAGTTCATCATAACAGGCTTCACAAAGGTCAAAATGATCCATCCGGTTATCTTTGTCAGAAAAATATCCCCATCGCTTGTCCACGCTCAGCACATCTTCCTGGGGAACCCCTTCTATCACCGGAATCACTCTGCCGCATTTATTACATACGATACTTGTAACTTCTTTTACTTTTTTTGTCTGTTCTTCAAACTGGCGCATACCGTTCCTCCTGTAATTCCGGCACCGTTTTTGCCGGTGCTGTTCTGCTGTTACATTGTTCTCTTTTCATTACTCTCTATCTTTTTGTTCTCTCGGTTACGCCTATATTATAGCTTTCCATCTGTATGCTGACCAGTGGAAAGTGCTGTAAGAATTACCATTGTTTCCTATAGATTCTTTGACATCAAAATGGCATTTTCCTGTGGATTCTCGTAATAGTTTTTACGGATTCCATCTTCTGTGAATCCACATTTCTCATAAAATCTTCTGGCGGCTTCGTTGCCTTCTCTTACTTCCAACATGATTCTTGTTATCTGCTGTTCCTCACAAAACGCCACAAGTTCCTGGAACATTTGTCCGGCAGCCCCTTGTCTGCGCATAGAAGGAGCTATTGCGATCCTTGCGATCTCGCCTTCATCTAATACGTAATAGATAATGAGATAGCCTGCGATTTTCTCCTCTGTCTTTGCTGCAAATATCACTGCATTCTTCTGATTCCATGTCTCTTCCAGACTTTTCAGGCTCCATGCATCGGAGAATATTTCACTTTCCAACGCGGCAATATCCTGAAGATCCGACAGTTCTGCCTTACATATCTTTTCTAACATGCCTCAATGTCTCTGATCAGTTCTTCCACCACTTCCGGCTTTGTTGCCCAGCTTGTACAGAATCTGACCGCACTTTCTGCATCCGATACCTTCTCCCAGAATTCAAACACATATTTTTCTTTTAATTTCTCAATATGGCTGTCCGGCAGGATCGGGAACTGCTGATTCGTATAGGAATCGTAACGCAGGCCATATCCTTTTTTCTGAAATACCTTCTTAAGCTTCATTGCCAGTTCATCTGCATGTGCAGATATCTTAAAATAAAGGTCATCTGTAAACAGTGTATCAAACTGGACGCCAAGAAGACGGCCCTTTGCCAGCATTCCGCCATTCTGCTTGATCATGTAGCGAAAATCCTTCTTTAATGCCTCATTCGTGATCACAACAGCTTCACCAAATAACGCTCCTACCTTGGTTCCACCGATATAGAATACGTCTGTATATTTTGCAAGATCTGTAAGTGTAATATCATTGGTCTCTGCCATCAGTCCATATCCAAGACGTGCTCCATCAAGGAAGAGTAACATGTCATATTTCTTGCACACTTCATACAGATCCATTAATTCTTTCTTTGTATACAGTGTTCCATTCTCTGTAGGGTGGGAAATATATACCATTCCCGGCTGCACCATATGCTCCTGACTTCCATCTGTAAAATGAGCATGACACATTTCGTCTACCTGTACGGCACTGATCTTTCCGTCTCCACTTGGAAGCGGCAGTACTTTATGTCCGGTTGCTTCAATTGCTCCGGTCTCATGCACATTAATGTGTCCGCTTACTGCTGCAACTGCACCCTGATAAGGACGGAGTGCCGCACTGATCACAGTTGTATTGGTCTGTGTTCCGCCTACCAGGAAATGCACATCTGCATCCTGACATTCACACAGATCCTTAATCTTCTGTCTTGCGCTGTCGCAGTATGGATCCAGTCCATATCCGTCGGTCTGTTCCATATTTGTCTCTACCATCCGCTGCATAATTGCAGGATGGGCACCTTCTGTATAATCACACTGAAATCTATACATTTCCCAGTCTCTCCTTCCGTTCTCTTTCTGCCTGAGACACACGGAGATAATCCGGTTCATGCTCCATTGCAGTTTCGATCTTTCCTTCTTTATAATACTGCATTCCCAGTGTTCCTACGGATGCAGCTCTCTGCCGGTTCATATTTGCCGGCGCAAATGTAACAGCTTCTCCCGGCAGGATCTCTTCTTTAATCTTTGTCTTGTGCACAGGAACCCCGTCGCCAAGGAAGGTTACTCTTCTTCCTTCTTTTAAATATTTTTTCAGCTTTTCTCCCAGTTCTTCTATCGGAACTGCCATCTGGTCTTCCAGTATGTGAAGCTTCTGTCCGTCAAATTCATAGATTCCCGCATACACCTGCCCGCGTCTTGCATCCATGATCGGACATACAACATCTGCGATTCCGCACAGATTGTAAGCAAGTCCCTCCAGTGTCGGAATATGGATCAACGGTTTCTCAAGCGCAAGTCCAAGTCCCTTGGCCGTTGCGGAACCGATACGAAGTCCCGTAAATGATCCCGGCCCTCCGGCTACCGCTATCGCATCTACGGTACGCAGATCCAGTTCTGTCATCTTCACGATCTCGTCCAGCATCGGAAGTAATGTCTGTGAATGTGTCTTCTTATAATTGACTGTATATTCGGCAATGACCTGGTCATCCACTGCCCCGTCTTCTACTACAGCTACACTGGCGACCAGTCCTGAGCTGTCTAATGCTAATATTCGCATATTGTAATCCTCCGGTAATCGAATCCTTTTTCCAGATCCTTTTCTATCTTAATCTCTGTGTAATGTTCCGGTAATATCTCTTCGATCAGATTAGCCCACTCGATCAGGCTGACGCCCTCTCCGTAAATGTAATCTTCATAGCCAATCTCATCCATCTCTTCCACATCACCGATTCGGTACACATCAAAATGATAAAAGGGAAGTCTTCCTTCATCATAGATCTGCACAATGGTAAATGTAGGACTGCTGACCGGTTCATCTATCCCCAGTCCTTTGGCAAGACCTTTGGTAAATATCGTCTTCCCGACACCCAGATCTCCCACCAATGTATACACCTGTCCTGCACAGGCTTTTTCACCCAGACTAAATCCCAGATCCCAAGTCTCTTTCTCACTGTTTGTCTCTATTATCATAAGCTCTCCCTTTCCATTTTTTGAAATCACTGTATTCAGTATCTTTAAGTATAACACATCTTTTTTTCTTCCGCTACTCATGATATACTTTCTGATAACAGCTTAAATATATTAATTTTTATCAATAATGGAGGAAAACGTATGAAATTCACATTTTATCACAATAACATTAACGTTGCTGATCTTGACAAGTCTATCGAATTCTACAAGAAAGCACTTGGACTTAAGATTACAAAAGAGACAGAAGCTGCCGACGGAAGCTTCAAGCTGGTATTCATGGGAGATGATACCACCCCGCACAAATTAGAGCTCACATGGCTGCGCGATATGGACAGACCTTATGATCTCGGAGACAATGAGATTCATCTGGCAATGCAGACAGATGATATGGACGCGGCACTGGCATTCCATAAAGAGATGAATTGCGTCTGTTTTGAGAATCCGGAGATGGGTATTTATTTCATTAATGATCCGGATGGGTATTGGGTGGAGATTTGTCCGGCGGAGTAAGATTTGTATTTAATTGATTATCGTGGCTTACCCCGGTCCATGAGAAAGACTTGGTATCCTGGTGCGGGCTAAGATTCCACGATGAAGAAGTTATAAGGGCGTCAGAATTTTCTAAAAACACCCGAAATATGTACAAAACTCGCCATTCGGCTCAAACAGTGGCACATATTCCGGGTAACGAAAATTCTGACGCCCTAACAACTTCTAATCATCGCTCCATATACGCCCGCACCAGGATACCAAGTCTTTCTCATGTCGTGATAGGCCAATGATAATGAATTCAACAGAGGGACTGTAACCTTTGTGTGTAGCCGGAAAGTTGTGGTGAAGGCCCTTGACTTTCTGGCTTTTTGTCGCCGTATCTCCGTAAGAAACTATTGCTTGCAAGTTATGTAGGTAACAGTTTTATAAGCAAACTTTCGGTGTCACAACGGTTACGGTTCCACTGTTTCATTTATTATGGCATGCGAAAACGTGACTGAATAAAAGTATGGGAGTGATTTCTGTGCATATGAGGTCATGGTTAGTAACTCTTGAGTAATAAAATTGGCCGTTAGTCCTGGAAAAATCATTGTCTGAGACGAATGTCGAGTTTTGATTTTTCCAGGACTGCTTTTAGGACAATTTTGTTGCTCTAGAGTTACTCCATGATCGAATCAGCACAGAAATCACTCCTATACTTTTATTCAGGCCCTGGGTAAGCCACCATATAATAAATGAAACACCCCTACGCATTCATCTTCAATATCGGACTAATCTTCTTATAAACCAGTAACACGATCAAAGACACCAACACACCTTTCAGCAGATTGAACGGTCCAACTGCCAGTATCACGAATGTTTTAAGGTCTGTAATATGCTTATTCACAGCCGTTCCCATTCCAACCAGTCCGTCGATCGGCATACCGAATGCTTTGGCATATGCCGGTAGTAATACGAAGGCATTCAGGAAACATCCGACTACTGTCATGAATACGGTTCCCGCTGCCATTCCGGCTACTGCTCCGGTTCTGGTATGTTTCTTATGGTAGATCAATGCGGCCGGCACAACCAGTGAACAGCCAATCAGGAAGTTTGCAATTTCTCCGACTCCCGCTGTCATAGTTCCGTTGATTGCAAAGTTCAGTAAGATCTTGATAAGTTCTATTGCCGCTCCGGCGAGTGGTCCCATTGCAAAACTTCCGATCAGAATCGGTACTTCGCTGAAATCTATCTCATAGAAGGACGGAGCGAACGGAAGCGGAATTTCGAACAACATCAATACTGTTGCGATTGCCGATAACATACCAATCTGTGCCATTGTCCTGATTTTGTTTCTGTTCTTTTCATTTTGTCTTGTCATTACTTTTGTACTCATCTTTCTTTCTCCTTTAAACCGAATTATATTCTAAAGGAAGAAACTTCTTAATTTTGAACCATACAATATTCACATAGCAAGCAAAAACCCCGCCACCCAAAGGGCAACGAGGCAATCATATCATTCTGATAATCCTGTAAATATCGTATCATCCTTCTCTCATCCAGACTTTACTGTCGGTTCTGGAATCTCACCAAATCGGCTGATCATCACATTGATAACATCTGTTCAGATATCTCTGACCAGAAATTCTTCAAATGACCAGTTCGCGGACTTTACCGCCGGTTGGGAATCACACCCTGCCCCGAAGAATCTTCTTTCGTCTTATATTATAGTACGGCATATCCGTCTATGCAACCATTATTTTGTGCTCATCTCACGGATCAGTTTTCTGATTGGAAGAACAAATGTCGGAGATACAGACAATTCATCGATTCCCATCTTAAGGAATGTCTCTGTCAGAGTCATATCTGCTCCAAGTTCTCCGCAGATACCAACCCAGCATCCTGCTTTGTGTCCGTTTTCGATCGTCTTCTGGATCATGCGGAGCACTGCCGGATGATGTGAATCATAAATGTTGTCAAGTTTGCTGTTCTGTCTGTCAATTGCCAGTGTATACTGAGTCAGGTCGTTTGTTCCGATACTGAAGAAGTCAACTTCCTCTGCCAGAAGATCGCTGATCATCACTGCTGCCGGTGTCTCGATCATAATACCCTGTTCAACTTCACCGTACTCGATTCCTTTTTCTGTCAGTTCTGTCTTGATAGACTCTACGATTTTCTTAATCTCTTTTACTTCATCTACAGAGATGATCATCGGGTACATAATTCCGATGTTACCATATGCACTTGCACGGAGAAGTGCGCGAAGCTGTGTACGGAAGATATCTCTTCTATCCAGGCAGATACGGATCGCACGGTATCCCATGGCCGGATTTTCTTCATGATCAAGGTTGAAGTAATCTACCTGCTTGTCTGCACCGATATCCAGTGTACGCACGATTACTTTCTTTCCTGCCATGTTCTCTGCAACCGTCTTGTATGCCTGGAACTGTGCTTCTTCATCCGGATAGTTATCTGCTTCCAGATATAAGAACTCACTTCTGAACAGACCGATTCCGGCTGCATCATTGGCAAGTACGCTTGCAACGTCTTTTACGCCACCGATATTTGCATATAATTTGATGTGTTTTCCATCTACAGTTACGTCTTCTTTTCCCTTTAATTCCTGAAGAAGTTCTCTTGCTTTGATGTCTTCTTCTTTCTTTTCCTGCATTTTCTTTAAGATATCTTCGTCCGGATCAATGTAGAATGTTCCTGTGTAGCCGTCTACGACTGCCATCTTTCCATTCCATTCTTCTTTGATATCTACTTCGATCAATGCCGGAATGTTCATGGTTCTTGCAAGGATTGCAGTATGTGAGTTTGCAGATCCAAGTCTGGTTACGAATGCAAGAAGTTTCTCTTTGTCCATCTGGACAGTCTCACTCGGTGCAAGGTCTTCTGCCACAACGATCACTGGTTCATCACCGAGGGCTCCACCGCTTTCGTTCCCACTTAAGATATTTACCATACGTTCCGAGATATCTTTTACATCTGCTGCTCTTGCTTTGAAATAATCATCTTCCATCTCTGCAAACATCTTCGCAAAGTTATCTCCTGTTGTAGCAACGGCAAATTCTGCGTTTACCTGCTGTGTCTCGATGATATTAACAACAGAATCAATATAATCATCATCTTCCAGCATCATCTGATGTACTTCAAATACAGCAGCATTCGCTTCTCCGACTTCTTTTAATGCTTTTTCGTACAGTCCCTGTAACTGCTCTGCTGCCTTTGCACGTGCATCCTCGTAACGTTTGATCTGTTCTGCAGTATCCTCTATTTTCACACGTTTTACAGGCTGTTCTCCCTTCTGGTAGAACAATATTTTTCCAATTGCAATTCCTTTAAATATTGATTTGCCAGTATATTTCTCCATAAATGATACCTCGTCCTTCCTTCAATCTTTGTTAACATTCTAACTCACAATACCTGTAAAGTCTAGTTTTTCGTAACTTTGTTTTCATTCTGCATTCATGCACTTTCTTAACCCATATTTCCATTCTTGTTTTGATTCAATTCGTCGTAACGCAGCTTTTCCATTGTAAATCCACGTCCTCTTACCTCATTGATCTGCGTGATCGTGATAAATGCTTTCGGATCAATCTCCTGAATTGCCTCTTTTACAGAATACAGCTTTCTGCTGTGGATGACACATAATACGCCCTGCTGCTTCTGTTCTCCATAACCGGTCTCGATGTCTACCATTGTCACTCCGGCATCAATATCCGTTAAGACTTTCTGACGGATTTCTCTGTATTTGTCCGAAATTATAAATAACTGGATCTGTGACTTTCCAAGAAGCATCACCCGGTTCAGCACAACCGTACTTAAAAATAAATTCAGAATACCATACAGTATCTGTTCCGAATCTGAAAACAACATCTGAAGTCCCAGCACCGAAAAATCTACAATATACAAAAATACCGCTACCGGGACATGGAACCATTTATGTAACACAAGTGCCAGTATATCGGTTCCACCGGTAGATGCACCTACTCTTACCACCAATCCGATACCGATTCCAAGAAGGACCCCTCCATATAATGCCGCAAGCATAGCATTATTCTCCGTCACTTTGTCTATTCCCGGAATGGACTGTACCATCGACAGGAATATTGGATAAATAAAAGAACTGATGATCGTTGTCAATGCAAACTTCTTTCCCAGAAATACTGCACCGAGAACGAACAGCACCGCATTGATTGCCAAAATGATCAGCGACAGGTTCACCGGAAAATAATGGCTGATCGTAAGACCGATACCGGTTGCACCTCCCATGATGATCCCATTTGGCACGGTAAACGCAGCCACAGCAAATGACAGTACAAGATTACCGACCAGCACACCCAGAATAGTTTTGATTGTTTTTCCCCAACTTTTTTTCATATGTCCCATCCTCTCTCCGTATTTTATTTTGCGATTATACATATAACCCGTTACAGACAGTTATCCCCATATAACTGCCTGTAAACTCATGTTTTCCACATTTTTATATTAATAATGTGGATTCTCTTTCTTCATTTTCCAGATTATGAAATTCCTTTCATCGTAAGCTGGATTCTCTTCTTCTTAAGATCCACGCTCATCACTTTTACATCCACGATATCGCCAACACTTACCACTTCCAGCGGATGCTTAATGAATTTCTTATCCGTAATCTCGGAAATGTGTACCAGTCCGTCCTGGTGCACTCCGATATCTACAAACACACCAAAGTCAATGACATTTCTTACGGTTCCTTTAAGGATCATGCCTTCTTTTAAGTCTTTCATATCTAAGACATCTGTTCTTAAGATCGGTTTCGGCATCTCATCACGCGGGTCACGTCCCGGTTTTTCCAGTTCTTTCACAATATCCCGGAGGGTGATCTCTCCGATCTCCAGTTCTTTTGCAAGTCTTGCATAGTCTTTGATCGTAAGAGAAAGTCCGGCAAGCTTTCCTCCGCTGATGTCTTCCAGTGAAAATCCCTGTTTCTTCAGAAGTTTTTCTGCAGCTTCATAAGACTCCGGATGTACACTGGTTCCGTCTAACGGATTCGTACCGTTCTGTATTCTCATGAATCCGGCACATTGTTCGAACGCCTTTGGTCCAAGCTTTGCAACCTTCAGAAGCTGTTTTCTGTCTGTGAATCTTCCGTTTTCTTCTCTGTATGCCACAATGCTCTTAGCAATCGCACCGGAAATACCTGAAATATAAGAAAGTAACGGTGCGGATGCTGTATTCAGGTCAACTCCGACTTTATTTACACAATCTTCGACAACTCCGGATAAGGCTTCGCTTAATTTCTTCTGGTTCATATCATGCTGATACTGTCCGACACCAATGGATTTCGGATCAATCTTTACAAGCTCTGCCAGCGGATCCTGCAGTCTTCTTGCAATAGACGTCGCACTTCTCTGTCCCACATCAAATTTCGGAAATTCTTCTGATGCGAGCTTACTTGCAGAATACACGGAAGCTCCTGCTTCATTTACGATTACATACTGCACTTTCTGCGGGATCTCTTTTAACAGTTCTACAATGAACTGCTCAGACTCTCTGGATGCAGTACCATTTCCTACGGAGATCAGTGTAATGTTATATTTTGCAATAATCTTCTTCAGCAGGTCTTTGGACGCCTGGATTTTCTTCGGTGTCGTCGGCGCTGTCGGGTAGATCACTGTCGTTCCGATCACTTTACCGGTCGGATCTACAACTGCAAGCTTACATCCGGTACGGAATGCAGGATCCCAGCCAAGTACAGTCTGTCCTACAATCGGAGGCTGCATCAGAAGCTGGTGCAGGTTCTTCTTAAATACGCTGATTGCCCCGTCTTCTGCCTTCTCTGTCAGGTCGCTTCGGATCTCACGCTCGATTGCCGGTGCAATCAGACGCTTATAGCTGTCTTCTGCTACTTCTTTTAAAATCGGTGTGGTATGCGGGTTATCACTGTGGATCATCTTCTTTTCCAGATATCTTAAGATGTCATCCTGCGGTGCTTCGATCTTTACTGTAAGGAACTTTTCTTTCTCCCCGCGGTTCAGTGCAAGCACTCTGTGGCCTGCAAGCTTTGTCACCGGCTCTTCAAAATCATAGTACATCTCGTATACCGACTCTGCTTTTTCGTCTTTTGCCTGTGAAATTACTTTTCCGTGCTGTACGGTTGCTTTACGGATCCAGCTTCTGTAATCTGCCTCATCCGATACCGATTCGGCGATGATATCTTTTGCTCCGTCAATTGCTTCTTTTACGGATTTTACTTCTTTCTCCGGATTCACATATTCTTCTGCATACACTTCTATCGGTTTCTCCGCTTTCTGAAGTGTGATAAGTGCTGCAAGCGGTTCCAGTCCCTTCTCTTTTGCAATCATGGCACGTGTCCGGCGTTTCGGCCGGTATGGGCGGTAAAGATCTTCTACCACTACCATTGTCTCTGCTGCCAGGATCTGCTTTTTCAGTTCTTCGGTAAGCTTTCCCTGTTCTTCGATACTTGCCAGAACCTGTTCTTTCTTTTCTTCCAGATTACGCAGGTACATCAGTCTTTCATGCAGTGTCCGCAGTTGTGCATCGTCCAATGTTCCTGTAACTTCTTTTCTATATCTTGCGATAAACGGAATCGTATTGCCTTCATCAATTAATTTTACCGCAGCATCTACCTGCCATCTCTTGACACCAAGTTCTCCGGTAATCACCTGATTAATATCCATATGTTTTGTCTGTCCCTTTCTTGCTGTATTTCGAAGATTTTTCTCTTCTTTATTACGCGGATAATTATAACTGAATTCACTTCCGTATGCAATGCCGCCGGCAATACAGAGTTCACTCTGTTTTCTTGAAAATACATTTTCTCTATGTTATACTGAAACTGCTTGAACTTATTAGAAAATATAAATACTCAAAGGGGCTTTTACTTATGAATCAGGAAACACAGGGACTCTCAAAACAACAAATCAAATCCAGAGAAACACGCGCCAAGATCTTCCAAGCAGCCAAACGCATTCTGCAAAAGCAGGGCTATGAACAACTGTCAATCAAAAATATCTGCGAAGAAGCAGGCGTTTCCAACGGAAGTTTTTATCACCATTTTAAGACGAAAGATGATCTTCTTTCTTATTATATAGAAGAACAGCCAAGTATGGATCCGGATCTTCTTGAACTTCCGTCCAGTGCTGCTGAGACAAAAGAAGCAATCATCTCAGTTTATTTAAATTATGTTCACTACTGCGAAGAGCTCGGAGTGGAATTCATGGCCAATTATTATACACCTAAGAATCAGTCCCTGAATCCTTTGATCCGTACAGAAAGACCATACCCGATCGTTACCGTTCATGATTATCTGAAGCGTGTGATCGAATCCGGAATCATTTCCCCATCGGCAGACCTTGAGGATATTACAACTGACATCCGTATGATCGTAATCGGAAATGTATTCGAATGGTGCTTAAAAAGCGGCGATGCTGATTTTGAAGGTAATATGCGTCGGTCCCTTACTACTTATCTGAACGGATTATTCTAACAAATCATTACATCATATAGATACTTTATCGAATTTCAAAAACTTACAAAGGATGAATGCGATATGTACACATTTATTGCCAATCCTAATGCCAGATCCGGCAGAGGGATTCTTCTCTGGAAACAGATTGAGAAGATCTTACAGGAAAAAGAAATTGAATATAAAGTTTTATTTACTAAATACCAGCATCATGCTACCAGACTGGTTCATGATCTTACCTCCGATAGCGCATCCCATACGATCGTTGTACTGGGAGGCGATGGTACTTTGAATGAAGTGATCGACGGAATCGTATATCTCGATAAGGTAACACTCGGATATATTCCGCTTGGATCCGGCAATGACTTTGCCAGAGGCCTTGGTCTTCCAACGGATATTCACGGTGCCCTGGAGCAGATTCTTGCCCCAACGCATTACACCGCCATGAATGTAGGTGTACTTGATTACGAGAATAAGCACCGAAGATTCGCTGTAAGTACCGGAATTGGCTTCGATGCTGCAGTCTGTCATCAGGTGATGGTCACACCGCTTAAGGCTTTCCTCAACCGGCTGAAGCTCGGAAAGCTTACATATCTTGGTGTTGCCCTTCATAAACTGTTCACATTAAAACCAGTCACTATGACGGTCACAACCGAAAATGGTGAGACAAAAACATATGAAAAAGTATATTTCACAGCTGTTATGAATCTGAAATATGAAGGTGGCGGTTTTAACTTCTGTCCTGCTGCCAGTGGTACAGATGACAGGTTAGATATCATTACCGTAGCAGAATTACCGAGACTTAAAGTTCTTTGTCTGCTGCCAACGGCCTTCAAAGGATGGCACACACGTTTCCATGGAATCCATCTTGATACCTGCACAGAAGTGACTGTCATAAGCGATTACCCACTGCCTGTACATACAGACGGCGAGCCCGTCTTTTTACAATCTGAGATCCACGTACATCTGGAGAAAGAAAAGTTACGTATTATTACACCTTGTTAATCATATTGTTCACGGGGAGGTTCTTTTATGCGTTTACTGATTACCGGAATTATTGTATTTCTTATATTATTTTACTTTTATCTGATCTGGCCGAGACTGTCTAGGAAACGACAGATCCGTCCATTTCTTCACACGATGTTCGCCCATCGTGGATATCATTGTATTGAAAAAGGGATTCCCGAAAATTCCATACCTTCTTTCCGTGCCGCTATCTCCCATGGATATGGGATCGAACTGGATGTCCATCTGACAAGCGACGAAAAACTTGTCGTATTCCATGATGACGACCTGTCTCGTATCTGTGGACGACCGGAAACCATTGAATCACTCCCTTTAAAAGAATTACAAAGCTGCCGGTTACAGAATACGAATGAGACTATCCCACTTTTCACCGATGTACTATCCCTGGTGGGCGGCCAGGTTCCGCTTCTGATCGAACTGAAGATTCCAAAGTCTTCTCTTGGCATCTGTGAAAAGACCTGGGAGATTCTTAAAAATTATAACGGACCTTATATGGTACAGTCTTTCAACACACTTGGTATCTGGTGGTTCCGCCGTCATGTACCCCATGTCTTAAGAGGTCAGCTTTCTTCCAACCTGACTGCCGACCATCTTCCGGAGCCATGGATCCTGACCTTTGTTGTAAAGCATCTGCTTGGTAATGTACTCGGACGGCCGGATTTTATTTCGTATAAGCTTGCAGACCTTCCGATGTTTGAAGTCTGGTTTTTAAAGTACATTCTGCATCTTCCGGTTGCAGTGTGGACTCTGCGGACACCTGATGCTTTAAAAAAGGGAAAACGGCATTATGATATGCAGATATTCGAGAAAAAGAACACTTACTATTAACTTTGTAAAAAATGTTAATATTCCATGAACTTTATTGTTGATTCAATTTTTTCATGTTATAATGCGCTTTGAAACGAGATAAGATAATAACAAAGGCTTTGAAAAAGGGGTAGTTCATATGAAAGCCATTGATAAAGCAAAGAGTTTTTTGAAGAAGTACCGTCATGCATGGGTATTATCATACTTTCTGATCTATATGCCATGGTTTGTTTATCTGGAGAAGCGCACGAATGTACGTCATTACATGATACATTCCCCAATCGACAATCATATTCCGTTTATTGAATATTTTATCGTGCCGTATTTAGTGTGGTTTGTATTCATTGCCGTAACGGTAGCTTATTTCCTTATTAAGGATAAATGGGGATTTTACAGACTATGTGCTTTTTTATTTTCAGGTATGACGATTTTCCTGATCATATGCACGGTTTTCCCAAATGCATTAAATTTGAGACCAACTGTATTTCCACGCGATAATGTATTTACAGATATGGTAAAAGTCCTGTACAAGACAGACACACCGACGAACGTGCTTCCTAGTATCCACGTATTTAATTCCATCGGTGTCAGTATTGCTATTTCACACAGTAATGATCTTAAAAAGCACAGATGGATCCAGATCAGTGCCTATATTCTGGCAGTGCTCATTATCCTGTCTACAATGTTCTTAAAACAGCATTCCGTGACGGACGTGATTGCAGCTGTTACGATGGCATGTATTATTTATCCATTCGTGTATGTGACAGCGGATAAAAAAGCGCCGAAGCTTTCTCAGCAGCCGACGTAACATGAATATAGAAATGACTAGCTATTGGCAATTTTTTGTATATTATGCTACGAAAAGAAAGATGCAGGTAACTGTTATATAACTGACAGTTACCTGCATCTTTTTATTTTTGTTCCGTTTTCTACTTGCCGGTGCTGCTTCCGGATTTTGCTGCAGATCCCGCATATAATTCATGACATCCCACGGACAATATACATCGAAGCGTCCAAAATGATAACCATCATACCATCTTTTCACTTCTTCTGCCTTTCCGGACACATTTGCGTCGGTCAGAATCTAATCTACTTCTTCCTGTGTAAATCCAAAATATTCATTGAATCTGGAATCCGTAATATTATCAGGCACAAAATTATTCGTTCCTGTGAAGATACTTTCTTTTGCAATCTTCAGACAACCTGTTATCACCGCAAACCGAAGTGGCGTATTATCTTTCAATGCCGTACTCATAGTATGCAGGGACTGTCCTATCTGAATCTTTCCCGCACTTCCACTTTTTAACTCTTTAAAAAGCGTCCTGTCATCCGAATCCATACGTTCACTTTCCAACAGATATGTATGTTCTTTGTACAAATTAGATATCTGAACTGCCAGTCTTTCATATGCATCTTCGAAAGTCAGCCCATCAATGTCTTTTAACGTCAGGAATACGACCGGATATTGATTCATCCATGCACTGCACAATGCTTCATCGTAGATAATTTCAAGACCATCGAATAACCTCCTGTTATCGGACCGTATATCAAAAAATGGGCAAGCATACCCATCCCCATTGTTTTTCCAAAGCGTCTCGGACGGATGATCAGTGTAACTTCTGCAGACTCTCTTTTTAACAGTTCTTTGATCAGTCCGCTTTTATCTATGTAGTAGTCATTTTCCCGGATTTTTTTGAAGTCGGATATTCCTACCGGGAAATTGAGTTGATTGTTCACTGGCTCCCTCCTTCATGCTATGATTAGTATACACTTTTATTTTTAATTGATGTATTTAATAATTTTCCATATATGCATCTATTCCATCCGCAATCCCCTGCACCATTTTTTGTTGATATTCTGCTGTCTGCATCAGAACATCTTCCTCAGGATTTGTCATATATCCCATTTCAACAATCGTTACCGGTACCTGGCTCCAGTTATTTCCGCTCATTGTATCTGTTTCCCATACATATTCTTTATTGCAACCAGTAACTTCACAGTATTTATCAAGAATTGCTTCTGATAACGCTTTACTTTCGCCATATATCGATGCATTATATGGATTATTTGGTGTTGTACAAATTGTCATCGCTCCTTTCGCATTAGAGTTTTCTGAACCATTTGCATGAATCCGCACATATACATCGGCATTTAGATTATTTGCAACTTCTGCACGTTGTACACAACTGATTGGTACATTATTAGATTCTCTTGTTAAAACCACCTGATATCCTCGTTGTTCTAATACTTCTTTCAACTGAACGGATATATTTAATGTTAACTCATATTCTGGCACACCACTTGAAATACCTCTCGTCCCGCTGGCATCTGCTGCCTTTTGTTCTGATGATCCGGGTCCCAATGGTTCTGTCCCAGTTGCTACAACTGCTGAATGTCCCGGATCAAGAACAATCACTTTTTTATCCGTTACTGTTTGATTTTCCTGTTCGTTATCCGTTGTTTCATCTTCCGGTACAGGTGAACTTTCTGTTCCTGTTAATTTTGTATTCTCTGACTTCTTAACTCTTTTTTTGTTCTTTTGACTCTTTTGCTTTTGAGATTTATTCATCTGTTTAATTTCACTGATCGTTTTCACATGCACGTCCTTTTTACAACCAGTTAATGCAAAAACTAGGGTCAGCAAATATATTGCCAGTTTTAACTTTTTCATATTTTTCCTCATATTTCATTATCAAAAATTAATATATCGATCCATTGATATCTTATTTCACATCAACAGACCGATATACAAAATTATCTATAACTATTCAAAAAATCAACATTCTTCTTTTCAATTTCCGACATACTATCCGAAACAGCATTCATATCATTCACTTTATTTGTATTACTTTTATACCATGTTTTGTTTGAAAAATATGCAGACAACTTCGAATCTGTAAATTCATATCCATGTTTTGCGTATATTTCGTTGATAATCATCTGAATAATATTTATACCTTCCGGAAAATTATATTCTGAATAATTTGCATTTAAATATCCTTCAACATCACTGTCTGTCAGTAAACGATCACTGCTATAGGAACACAGATAGTCACTGGTAACTCCTAAATCTACAGCCTCAAGTTTCCCCGAAACATCCCATTCACAGTCAAATTCATCAGCCACTTCATCTACATAATTCTTTTTTAACTCCTCAAGTGTCTGATATCCATCAAAGCTATATGAACCAGAAGATAAATCTCCACTGGTTACTTCTACACTAAAATCATCATATGGTACATCATATTCATCCAGATCAATTTCGCACTTTCCATCCCCACCTACAATAACATTTTCAAATTTCATACTATAATAACTAACTACATCTTTTCTCTGTCCACCATCTGGCTGAATATGCGCATTAATCTGATAAATCACACCATAGTAGTTTTTAGTATAATCGTCGCTGTCTTTTGCAACCTGCAGATAATCTCCTGCATATGACACTTTATCCAACGTAACATCCTCAGACCAGTAATCTACCATATCGCTAATACTTTTCTGAGCCTTTGCACGAGCAGAATTCATACCATCAGTATCAACTTCTTTGATTTTTGAAAGATACTTTCCTAAATTCTTTACTTTGTATTCCTTTTCTAACACAGACGGTGCTTTATTATATTGGTCAACATAATACCCCGCATCCTCAGTAAGAGAAATCTTAATTTTATCACCATTTTTCAAACCAGAAGTTTTATCACAGGTAAAATCATACTCAGACAACATATCTCCATTATATTCAATATCTGCCTCTCCATTTGGCTCTACACCCGAAAACGTTACTTTCAAATTTTTAAACGGATCAAACAATTCCATTTCTTTTAGTCCAGATACTTTCTTTGATCCATCGCTATACTTTATTTTGCATTTGATAAGCTTTGCAATCGCATCTTTATCTACCTTCCAAGTATAAGACACTTTATCTCCATTTGATAATTTTTCATTCTTACCTTCAATATTAGCATTTGTATATTCCATGATGATATCTATCGGTGTCATACCTCCTGTTTGCGCCATTCCCCTTTTATAAGAAATTTTATTTTCAAAGTCCTCTTTCATACTATTCCAATCAATTTCAGTATAAGCCACACCGCCTCCATCATATCCTCCATATGTAACTTTCAGATAATCATTCAAATTAACCGTTGGTTTATGCAGAGCAATTACAATTAACAATACTAAAACTAGCGCCACACATGCTCCAATGATTCCCCATGTCTTTTTTGAAATTTTCTTAAGTTTATCTGTTATAGTCTGATTTTCTGCTACTCTTTTTAATTGTCCTACACAGCCATCAGCTATATTTTTGCCTTTTTGCAACCGCTCTTCTGCCATTTTCTTCCCGTTTTCCCAGTCAAATCCACCTGGCGGGACTTGTCTCTGTGGCATCCTTACCTGTTTTGGTGGTGTTCCTACTTGATTATGCTGTACGTCTCCTGAATTCTGCTGTATTCCAGGCTGGTTAACACTACTGCTTCTCGTTTCTGATTGCTCCGTTAATTTATTTCCACAATTCCAGCAAAATTTTGAACCATCTTCATTATTAGATCCACACACTCTACATCTCATAGTCCATTCCTCTGTAACCAACTTTCTTTAAAAATAAATATTGATTTTTCTTTCGTTTAATTTTTCCACTTGGATACTGCCATATCTCCCATTGTCTGCAAATCATGTACCAGTGCGCCCACTTCATTCATCATACGGTCAGTATCACTTGTCGGCTCGCTGACAATAGCGTAAAAAACTGCGTTTCCTTGCAATGAAAGAGCACCCTCACCAATGTTAATCGGAGATGGACTACATTCAGACGCATAAATAGTTAATTTAAAACTTTTTCTAATTCCACTAACAATAAGAACAATTCCTAGTATCATTATCAAAAAAGAATAAAATCTTCCACTGCCAATATAGGACGAGCTAATTCCCCATGCATAAAAGCCTAAAATAGTCAGAATTACACCCACAATAATCTGTGTAATTTTCATATTTACTCCATAATAACAGTCAACACCGGTGACTTTATCCAACGAAATTTCTTTTGAAATACGGCTTCTGAAAAAGGTACCTCCTTCTGCCTGAAAAATCATACGCCTCGTTGTCACGCTTAAATATCCCTCACATCTTGGCTGTTTTACACTACTACAATGATACTGCCTTACCAACTGCTCATTTTCTGATAAAACAATCCCTGACAATGAAGAATCCTCTCCATAATTATTGTTTACGTATCCCATTCTGTCATTTTGATATTGATTCTGTACCGGATCATTCTTCTGACCATTATTAAAATCATTCATTCCATTATTGGCATACTGTACTTTTACCTTACTTCCACAGACCGGACATCTTTCCACACCATCCGGTAATGAATTACCACACTCATTACAATACATAACTTTTATTCCTCCTTCGTATTATTGATATAAATTAAATTTAAAGCGGAAAGGTTCTCCGCTTGGTGCACTTACAATTGCTTCTCCGACCGGAAGATTATTAATATCATCATCTTCTACGACGTACCCTTCTCTCAACTGCTCAGCAATTCCTCGGTTTTGAACTTTTGACATATAAGACTGTTGCTTGATATTCCGTCCAAATAAATTTTTTATATATTCCCTTGAACCAACATCATTTACCCGAAATGCAAAAGTTGTTCCAAATCCTGACAGAATACTTCGTCCTGTATATTCACCATAAGCTGCCATTACCTGATCAATATTCTGAATACCCACAAAAAATTTTGCTCCTAGACTACGTCCAAAATTTACACCATCATCTATATGCTCCAGATGCGGCACCAGTCTAAACTCATCAATAAAAAAGTAAACATTTCCCTCATTTGAGGTTCGACACAACGCCTCTTTAATCGCCAGATCAATTAACAGCCGATAAATAGGCATCAACATTCCACCGATTCCAAGGTCATATTCAACAAATATAACTCGTCCACCTTTTCTTCTCACCAGTTTTCTCATCGACAATCCGCCTTTTTTCTGGAAATTACCGATAAAAATCTCGCGCATCATCTGCTGTAACTCAGCCATAACTCCCAGTGTTTGTCCTGATTTTTCATCATAAATATACGACTGCATAGCCTTTAAATCTGAATGTTGATTTAATATATCAACCATAATATGTGGTGTAATACTATTCAGATACGAACGTAATGATTTATTATTTCTTTTATCTGCAAATTTATCATTCCGCACCAGATGTAGCATCAATGCTGCGAACAAATCTTTGGCTGCATTCGGGAAAAATGGTTGTGTTGTATGTTCCAGTTTCTCAGCAAAAAATCCTTTGGCAATCTCCAGTATATTTTCCTCTACACGATCATCAATTGTTACTTCTTCAAAAATATTCCAGTAATCCGCTTCACTGCCTCCGGTTGCTCTCGCATCGTTACTTATTACTACATCACCTGGTCTGTAAAATTCTTTATAAAAGTCACCTTTTGTATCAAAAATAATCATGACATCCTCATTCGTCAGATTCGACCTGGTATTCCGAATAATGTGATTAAATGCATTTGATTTTCCTGTACCGATTCCTCCTAATAACAACATATGTCGTGACAAAATATGTTCTCCAATCGGAATCATCATAGGTTGTCCCATATGATTTTTTCCCGGTATTGCATACCGGGATGCACTTTCCTGATATGTACAATAATCCACTAAGCTGTCACCTATAATTACATTTTGTGCATTTGTATTTATTGCCATCTGTATTTTCTCCTATTCTGTTAATATGAATAATTTTCGTCTTCTTCATTACCCCCACTTTCATAGGATGTACTATCATCTTCCCCACTTGACAAATCTTCAGCTTTATCTTCTTCCTCTGAGTTGTCTTCGGTTTCTCCAGAATTTTCTTCACTTGACAAATCTTTGGCTTCATCTTCTTCCTCTGATTCATCCTCGATTTTTCCAGAACTTTCTTCACCTGACAAATCTTCGGCTTTATCTTCTTCCTCTGAATTGTCTTCGATTCCTCCAGAACTTTTTTCACTTGACAAATCTTCAGCTTTATCTTCTTCCTCTGATTCATCCTCGGTTTCTTCAGAACTTTCTTCACCCGACAGATCTTCAGCTTTATCCTCTTTCTCTGATTCATCCTCGGTTTCTTCAGTGCCTTCTCCACTTGACAAATCTTCGGCTTCATCTTCTTCCTCTGATTCATCCTCGGTTTCTTCAGAACTTTCTTCACCTGACAGATTTTCGGCTTTATCTTCTTTCTCTGATTCATCCTCGGTTTCTTCAGTGCCTTCTTCACTTGACAGATCTTCATCTTTATCTTCTTTCTCTGATTCATCCTCGGTTTCTTCAGAACTTTCTTCACTTGATAAATCTTCTACATTGTCCTCTGTCTCTGAGTTGTCTTCGGTTTCTCCAGAACTTTCTTCACTTGATAAATCTGCCGCATTATCCTGCAATTCTGATTCGGTTTCTATTACTGCTTTATCTTCTGCATTCTGTTCTTCTCCCGCTTCCGCTTTATCACTCAACAACTCTGCTTCATCTTCACTTTCTGACTCGTTCCACCTCTCCTCTTCTAACTCATCCTCACTCAGAGTTTCTGTTTTATCTTTGTTTTCTGCCCCTTCTTCTTCGTAGTCTTTTTCATCTTCCCGATTCTCTAATTTATCCTTTTTCTCTGATTTATTTTCTTCTTCAACTTCTTCTTTCCTTTGATTTTCTACGTCTCTTTTATGCTCTGGATTTTCTTTCTCTATTTCTTCTTTTTTATACCGCTTTTCCGTACTCTCCTTGTCCCCTGACTTTTCCTGGAATCCTTCATCTTCCTGTTTCTGAGCATTCCTGTACTCCTCTACTGCCGTAAGATATTTCTCACTCATTTCTTCGGTCATTCGCATAACGTCTTCATTGGATAAAGATGGATCATTTTTTAAATGCTCATAATATTTATTCACCTGATCCCGTAATGTTTTATCGTACTCTTCCACACTTACTCGATCTGGATTAAATATTGAACGATTCTCCGGATTTTGTGCTTCATATTTTTCTGTTCTATTTTCTTTTTCTCCCCTGTCTTCGCTCTTTTCTTTCTGTTGAACAGCATTTTTGTATTCTTCTACCGCAGAAAAATATTTTTCACTCATATCTCCGGTCATTCGCATAACATCTTCATTAGATAAAGATGGATTATTTTTTAGATGCTCATAATATCGATTTACTGCTTCTCTTGATATTGCATCATACTCATCTACAGTTATCGGATCCAGATTAACTGTAGAATTATTCTCCCAATACCGTTCTTCATATGCATCCATCATTTCTTTATACATCTGGTTCAAAGCATCTGGATTATTATTCCATAGTCGCTCCAACGCATTCTCATACGAATTATCCTCAACTGACTTTTCATACATTGCACGTCCAGGCTCTGTCCCATAATATTTTTCAATTTCATCAAAAGCTTCTCTGGTCTTTTCACTCCCATATTTCCATGCATCACGCTCTCGAGGTTGCACCAGATACTCATCACCTCTTCTAAAATATTTCACATTTCTATCATTTATGGCCCACTCTTTTACTTGTTTCATATCTTTATGAAATCCCGGATGCTTTATTGCATAACCCTGATATGCATGATATCCTTCATGTGCAATGGTATCAAATAGCTGCATATTAGCGTCAAGCTGTGTAGGATGATTTATATCTACCGGTCCTACGAGTGTTCCATACTCTACCAAATCACGATTAATATATATAACATTCTTGTCTGGGTCATATCCACCATAGTCTCCTCTCACTTCTTTCGAAGAAATCGGTAAAACCTTAACTGCTGGACGCCCCTGTTCGGCTGCAAAATGATTTTCTAGTTGTTGTAAACATTTCCATTTACTACCTGTATCTAACTGATTCCTCTTATTATATGAAAAATTACTATACAGTTCGCGCCGGTTTACCAATCGATTTATCTTAAATTTGGTAAATCCCAACATTCATATCACTTCCTTCTTTATCGACGCGCAAATCTTGTAAATATTTCATACCCATGTAGCGGATCTTTAGAAGTTATATACAGTAAATCCACTGCTTCTAAAATATCCAATCCTATTCCTTGCATAGCCATCTCTAAAGAAATTCTGCTATATTCAATTTCTGGTATTTGTTCATCTTTTGCCCACTTACGAATCACATTTTTTAAATCTTCCGGATATTCATTTAAAATTTTCCAGCTCCATTTTTCAGCTAGAACGGGTTGCATATGCATTTTTTTGCTGATTATAGTACCTAAATCTTTATCAATGTCTTTTATAAACTCGCTCATATATTTCTCCTCTCTACTGCATAATAAAATTTCATATGTAACAATATTTTTTATATAAATAATATATTTCTACACAATAATATCGACAATATACCTTTTATGTAATATAATGTCATACTCTATCTTCCCCTTTCAATATGTGCTCTTGATTGTGCTCGTGCACTTTCACTGCCTTTTGTTCCGTTTTCTTGACCTTCGATTGATAAATGTACTAAACTGAACAAGTGACCTGCACATATGTGCGCACATTATTTACTTTTACTAATACAAGAGGGGATAAATCATGTCAAAATTCAGTGAGAAATGTAAAGAGTTGCTTATAGAAAACGGTTACAACGTATACCGCCTTTCTCAGGCAGCATCTCTGGAACGTACCACACTTCAGAGAATGGTTACTGGTAAAAGATTGCCCGGACCTGAATTTGTCGAACATTTCTGTCAGGCGCTTCGGATTTCACTGCCTGAAAAGAAAGAAATAATGGAATTATATAAAATGGAAGCCATCGGTGAAACTGCTTACCGAAACCAAACCACAATCCTTCACCTTTTTGAAAAACTATCTGCTTTGGAAAAAAATGAAGGATTTAACAAAAGATCAATCGTTGATTATGGTGAAATGAAACTGATTTCACCTATCTCAAATGATAAATACGAGACCGAACTATTATTGCAATATGTTCTCAGGAAGACTATACAGGAACAAGAGTCTCCTGAACTTTACACTAATCTTCCAGGTACAGATACATTGCTTCCACATTATCTGAATCTTATGATTCCGCAATACGGTAAAGCTATTCTGATAAAGCATCTGATCCATTTCCAGACGAATGCATCCTATGCTTATGAGAATCTGGAGACACTGCACCAGATTATTCCGCTATGTTTTTCAGCCGGCATTAATTACATACCTTTTTATTATTATAGTAAGCTTTCCCGAAACGATCGGCCAAATCTTCTATATCCGTTCTATATTATTACGGAAAAATATGTACTGCAATTGGCATCCGATCTTTCAAAAGGAATCCTTCATTCGGATCCCGCGATTTTACAGGAATATACAAAAGAATTTCAGAATTGTCTGGAGCATTCGTCCCCACTATTACAGCAAAGTAAAAATCTTGATGAAGCGCTCCAACTTTATATGACTTCATTTGATACAATTCAAGACATAACCAGTCTGGACGCCACTCCTTGTGACAGTGATTTCATGGATAATGAATATTTTTTTGATCGGGTAAAAGAACATTCTCCGGAATATGCTCCATTTATGAACGCATACAAATCTTTTTTAAATGTTATAAATCAAGCCAATCGGAATGACTTTTTTACCATCAATGGTTTTCAGAAGTATTGTGAATACGGGATCTCGTCAGGTACCAGTAGTATTGTCATTCCCAAATTTTCACCTGAAGAGAGAATCACCTCTCTTAAATATTTTCTGGAACACTTTTCAAACGAGAATCATCACATGCTGAATTCTACTTTCAGTTATCCGGATTCTTTATATATTGAATTACGCAATAATCATTCATTGTTCCTTATCAACCTTGCAGATAAAGCGAATATTTCTTTTATCATCATTCAGGAAAGTAGTATCTGCAATGCATTTTCTGAATTTTTCCAATTATTGGCCGATTCGGAATACATAACTCCAGAGAACCAGACACGCACACTTATTCAGAAATACATCCGGCAATTGAAACAACTGACATTTGGTATTACTCCCTAGAATTTTTTTATTTCTTCTTGTGGTTTTTTTATTTTCTCTCTGATCTACAAAACCTAGCACTGGCAATTTCTTTCGAACACATGACGATATAAATTAAGGAGGTGTACATCCAAAACATACACCTCCTTATCTATTTACTCCGAATTCCTGCATACTCCGTATACTTCTCAAATGCCGACGGTATCGAATATTCTTTTTTTATCTGCTCCGGATGAATGAACAGAAAACCTTCCTCATTCGTCTTCTCCAGTTCATCTACGGTCACTTCATAACCTGTCATATGCCATTCAATATGACTGAAGATATGTTTCGCCTCCGGAAGTTCCTGTATGCGGACCGGCATCAGACCAATCTTCTTGCTGTATTCCGTAACTTCAGCCATTGAAAATTTTCCTTCCAGATTCGGGAATTCATATAATCCGGCCAGCAATCCTTTTGCCGGACGTTTTCGGATTGCAATCTGTTTACCGTCTTTGAAGATCAGTACAGTTCTTTCTTCGATCTTTCTGGCCTTTGCTTTCTTCTTTACCGGTATCTCCGCTGTCAGATTCTCTGCATGTGCAATACAATACTCTTTTACCGGACATTGTTCACATTTCGGTCCCCCGTTCGGAACACACACAATTGCCCCCAGTTCAATCAGTCCTTGGTTAAAATCGCTGGCGGCATCTGTAGGTATCACCTGTTCCAGTGCACTTTCTATCTTTTTGCGGACGCTTTGTTTCATGATATCTTCATAGCTACCCGTAATTCTGGAAATCACCCTGAGCACATTGCCATCCACTGCCGGTTTCGGGATTCCATAGGCAAATGCACTGATCGCCCCCGCCGTGTAATTGCCAATTCCCTTCAATTGCAATATTTCTTCATAAGTATCCGGAAACCTTCCCGCATGATCAACCATGATCTGCTGTGCCGCTTTCTGCATATTTCGTACACGATTATAATATCCTAATCCTTCCCACAGTTTCAGCAGTTTGTCTTCTTCTGCTTCTGCAAGATCTTTCACTGTCGGAAGTGCTTTTAAGAACCGGTCATAATATCCTTTTACTGCTTCTACCCGTGTCTGCTGCAGCATGATCTCGGATACCCATACCCTGTATGCATCCGGATTATGGCGCCACGGCAGATCCCGTTTATTCTCCCGATACCAGTTCACCAACGGCTTTACAATATTTCTAAGCTCTGCCTCTGAGGACATCTTCGGTTCCTGCAGTTCTCTGTCTTTTTTTGATTTTGCTTCTTCGACTTTCACTTCTGTTTTTTTCACTACTTTATGTTCCATCTGTTTCTCCATTGTCCATTTGGGAAACAAGTGCCTTTGCTGTTGTTTCCTCACTTATTTTATTTTCGAACATATGGTTTATTATAACTTATCTCTCTATACAACGTCAAAGCCCTTTTCCTGGAAATGTCGTCTTGGGGAAGACACTTTCAGGAAAAGGGCTCTTAGAAGGGAATGTGGCTGATCCTTGCCACTAACAATATTATCGTTTGAATTTATTATATCCCCGTTTTCTTTAAATTACCAATTGGTTATTCTCATGTACTTATAGGCATTTTCTATATGTCATATTCTATTGAATCTTTTCATTTTTTCTATTATTATAGGTATTTTCTATTTCATTTTATCATTATAGAAAAAACCAATTGGAAAATTCATTTAGAAAAGCCTATACTATTCATAGAAAATAAATATGAATATTTAGGAGGTATTCGGTATGTCAATTACAGCGGAAACAGCGAAAGCTCATGTTAACGATCCTGCCGTATTATGTTGTAGAGCAGAAGGCGGAATTACAATTGAACCAGCAAACTTAGAGGATCCGGCAATCTTCGATGAATTAGTAGATTCAGGTCTTTTAAATCTTGATGGATGTCTGAAGATCGGACAGGTTCTGGGAGCAAAATTAACAAAGACCAGTGATTCTCTCTGTCCACTGACAGCAGACAATGTAGACGGATTCAAGACTGATGATGAATTAGCAGCAGAAGAGGCTCCTGCCAAAGAGGAAGCTCCTGCTGAAGCTGCACCTACTGCAAGCGTTCAGGGTGCTGTTACTACAATTAAGCATGGTAAAGTAGTCATCTCTATCAAAGAAGGAAAAGATATTTATCTGGAACTTCCTATCTAGTTTGAAGAGAACATACAAAATTTTCTTATAAGAACAAAATGGCAGATATCCCCCAAATGATATCTGCCATTTTTATTCTTAATACTACATATTCTATTTTTCTGCTTAATACTACATATTCTATTTTTCTGCTTCAGCTGCTTCTTCAACATCTTCCGTCCAGTTCATTCTTCCATAACGCAATGTCACCGCATGGATCTCTTTCTGTAATTTCACAGATAACTGGTTCTTGCGGATTCTCCACTTCCAGTTTGTTCCGACAGTTGACGGTGTATTCATACGGCACTTATTATCAAGGCCCAGATAATCTTGCATCGGGATCACGCACCATTTTGCTGCGCTTCTCATGATCAGACTGATCAGAGGCTTATTCAGTTCCGCCTCCGGTGTATAGGTATCACAGAGATATTCGCGGGTCAGCTTCTGCTCATCCTTACTGATGCTTCCCCACCAGCCGGCAAGTGTCTCATTGTCGTGAGTTCCTGTGTAAGCAACACTGTTCACCGGATAATTGTGCGGTAGATAGTCGTTCGCAGATCCGGAATCTCTCGAATCAAATGCAAATTCCAGCACCTTCATGCCTGGGAATCCGCTGTCTCTTACCAGATCACGTACGCTGTCCGTAACATATCCAAGGTCTTCTGCGATAACTGGTTTTTCACCCAGTGCTTCTCGTACTTTCCAGAACAGATCCATGCCAGGCCCCTTTTCCCAGTGTCCGTCTACTGCCGTCTCTGCCCCGTATGGAATAGAGAAATACTCATCGAATCCACGGAAATGATCGATTCTTACCACATCATACAGGCGGAATACATAAGCCAGACGAGATATCCACCACTGATAGCCGGTTTCCTTATGATATCCCCAGCGGTACAGTGGATTTCCCCATAACTGTCCGGTTGCAGAGAATCCGTCCGGCGGGCATCCGGCTACGGCAACCGGTACATTTTCCTCATCCAGCTGGAATAATTCCGGATGTGCCCAGGTATCTGCGCTGTCCATTGCCACATAGATTGGGATATCGCCGATGATCTGAATTCCTTTTTTATTGGCATATGCTTTCAACTGCATCCACTGTTCATAGAACTTGAATTGCATATACTGCTGGAATTCAATATCAAAATACAACTCTTCACGGTAATAATCCATGGCAGGTCCCCAGCGCAGCTTGATATCATCTGCCCACAACTTCCATTCCACACCGTCAAATCTGTCTTTAACTGCCATAAATAATGCATAATCTGACAGCCACCAGCTGTTCTCTTCTACGAACTTCTGATATTCTGCATTCTCATGTACCTTACTTCTTTCGTAAGCTTTTCGAAGAAGCGGGTAACGCCCTTCGTAAATCTTTTTATAATCAATACTCCCTTTTACTTTTCCCCAGTCTACGGCCTCACATTCCGCCTTTGTCAGAACCCCTTCTTCCACCAGTGCCTCCAGACTGATGAAATATGGGTTTCCCGCGAATGTAGAAAATGACTGATACGGGGAATCCCCGTAACTTGTAGGACCAAGTGGCAGGATCTGCCAGTAACTCTGACCTGCTTTCTTCAGCCAGTCTACAAATTCATATGCACTTTTTGAGAAACAGCCGATTCCATATTCAGATGGAAGGCTGCTGATCGGCATGAGTATGCCTGCTGCTCTTTCGCTCATCTTTCTTTCCCTCTTCTTTTTTCTATTTATTTTGATTTCCTTTTTGCTTTATATTTTTGCAGATGTCTTATTATAAAATGATCCATTATACCGTTATCATAACTCCATAATGATCCGATACAACCGGTGCATTCTTTCCGTTACAGATAACATTTGATGAGCGGACATCTGCCGGAATAATTGCCACTCCGTCTCCTAATACCTTATCTGAAAACACCGGATCCGGTACTTCACTTAAAGGCACTGCCTTTCCGGTTAACGGCGCAAGAACTACTTCTGGAACCTTTTTACTCTCATTCTCGTTCATAACGAAACCTCCTCATGTTTTTCTCATCTGCACTTCTTTTGCATTTGTTTTGTGCAACCGTTTGCATTAATTATATTCAGTTTTTGCATTGTTTTCAATTAGTATTTTACTTTTTGCTCTGATTTCTACTTTTTTTACAATTTTGCATTATTGTTTTTGTGCACTTTCCCTATGTTTTCTCATGCGTGCGTTTGCGCAATATTTCATGCAAATGCATTGCAATGTTGTTTTCTTTGCTGTAAAATAAAAATATATGAAAAATCTATGATATCGGAACGTATAAAACAAGAATATCAGAACTACAAAACAAACGGAGGTTATCTTTATGGCAGTAACGATCAAGGACGTGGCTGCGTTGGCAGGAGTCTCTCCTTCCACCGTGTCCAGAACCTGTAAAAATAATCCATCCATCAGCGAAGAAACGAAAGAACGTGTCAGAAAGGCTATGGCGGAACTGGGGTATGAGCCGAATTTCCAGGCAAGCAATCTTGCCTCTCAGAATTCGCGTACCATTGGCATCATTCTCCCCGCTTCCGCAAAAGAAGTCTATGAGAACTCCTTCTATCTGGAAGCAATCCAGGGAATCAGCCATTATTGTAATGGCAGACAGTATATGACAACAATTGTAACCGGGCAGGATGAAGCAGAGATCCTTGACGCCGTTCGCTCTATGTCCAGAAGTGGCAAAGTAGACGGTTTCATCATACTGTATTCCAAGAAAGATGATCCCGTCATCGATTACCTTTTTAACGAAGGTCTTTTATATATTCTGATTGGAAAAGCAACACAGTATACCAACCAGACTATCTATATTGATAATGATAACCTGCTTGCCGGAAGAGAAGCGGCTGAATATCTTTATCAGCTTGGACACCGCCAGATTGCCTACCTTGGTTCCGACAGCTCCCTGATGTTCTCTGCCGATCGCAAAGCCGGTTACCAGCTTGCGCTTGCAAGCCACCAGCTCCCGGTTCGTCCGGAATATTGCGTGGAAGTAAAGAATGTATCAGAGAATAACGAAGAAGCCATACGCGGGCTCCTTATGCAGAAAGACCGCCCGACAGCAATCCTGGTCAGCGACGATATCCTCGCCGTCTCTTTAGAAAGAGTCTGTCTGGAAAACCATCTTGCAATCCCGGAAGATTTGTCGATCATCTCCTTCAATAACTCTTTGTTCGCAAGACTGACCTCACCACAGTTAACATCAATCGACATCGGAGCAGGCCAACTCGGAAGTGAAGCCGCCTCCCAGATCATCAACCACATAGAAAATCCAAATCTCCTTGCAACCAAGATCATTGTTCCTCACCACCTGATCGAACGGGACAGCTGTTGTAAAATATAACCTGTAAGAGATTTTGTTATAACATCATAAAACACAAAAAGGAAATATATAATGTTATAAGGTTTTCTGCATAGCAAACGAAAACATTTACATTATATATTTCCTTTTCATTTTTCATTATAAAATCTTAGATAAAAATTCCTTAAGACGAGGATCTTTTGGATTCTCAAAAAATTCCTCCGGTTTTGCCTGTTCTTTTATCTGTCCCGCATCTATAAAGATAACTCTGGAACCAACTTCCTTGGCAAATCCCATCTCGTGTGTTACCACAACCATCGTCATGCCTTCTCTTGCAAGCTGTTTCATCAGCTCCAGAACTTCTCCTACCATCTCCGGATCGAGTGCCGATGTCGGCTCGTCAAACAGGATCACATCCGGATCCATTGCCAGCGAACGGACAATTGCAATTCTCTGCTTCTGACCGCCGGATAACTGCGATGGATACGAATCTGCCTTTTCGGCAAGTCCTACTCGTTCCAGAAGTTCCATTGCTCTTTTATCTGCCTCTTCCTTACTCTTTCCAAGAAGCTTGATCGGAGCAAGTGTGATATTTTCCTTGATCGTCTTATGTGGGAATAAATTAAAGTGCTGGAACACCATTCCCATCTTCTGACGGTGCTTGTTAATATCCACATGTTTGTCTGTAATATCCACACCTTCAAAATAGATATGTCCCTGATCCGGAACCTCAAGAAGATTCAGAGAACGCAGGAATGTTGACTTACCGGAACCGGATGGTCCTACAATAACGACCACTTCTCCTCTGTGAATCTCCTCGTCAATCCCATTCAGCGCATGGAAATCCCCGTATATTTTATGCAGACCTTCTACTTTGATCAGTACATCATCTTTCTTAGTGGTCACTGTTTCTCAACCTCCTCTCCAGTAAGCTGACAAGCTTGGTAAATATCATTACCATTGCCAGATAGATCAGTGCAACGGCGATCAACGGCATAAATGCATCATATGTACGGCTTCGAATGATATCCCCGCCTTTAGTCAGGTCCTGTAATGCGATATAACCGGATACAGAAGTTTCCTTTAACAGAGAGATAAATTCATTACAAAGTGTCGGGAGTACATTCTTAAATGCCTGTGGCATAACAATATACATCATCGTCTGTGCATAGTTAAATCCAAGGCTTCGCCCTGCTTCAAACTGTCCGTTATCGATAGACATAATACCAGAACGGAATATCTCAGCAACATATGCACCCGAGTTAATACCAAATGCTACGATCGCAACGACAACCTTACTGATATCAACACTTCCAAATATAATAAAGTAAATGATCATCAGCTGTACAACTACTGGTGTTCCACGGATCACCGTCAGATAAACTTTACAGATTGCATTCAGAATCTTCAATTTGCCGGTCTTATCATGTGTTGTACGGACAATTGCGATCAAGAATCCAAGTACTACACCAATCAATACTGCAAATACAGTAACCAGCAAAGTGATCTTCAGACCATCTGTAATATATCTCCAGCGGTTATCATCTATAAAATTCGAAATAAAACTACTTTTCAATTCCTGCATATTCTCATCCTACTCTTCTGGATTATTTCTTAACGATGATCATCTGTTTTCCTGTGTAATAGGAATCAGAAAAATCTACCTGTTTCTCTCTTCCCTTTGTAACAGTCATACCAGCCGCACCAAAATCTGCTTTTCCACTGTCAACTGCTGCAATAATTGAGTCAAATTCCATATCATTTACAGTAAGTTCCATACCGAGCTTATCTGCGATTGCCTGTGCAAAGTCTACATCAACACCAACAATCTTGTTATCTTCATAATATTCATATGGCTCAAATGCTGCATTTGTTGCCATCACAAGTTTACCATTAGAATGATCGACATCTGCCGGAGACTCATATCCTTTTTCTTCTGTTCCGTCGATATAATATCCAACGATCTTGTCAAATGTTCCGTCTTCTTTCAGTTCCTTGATTGCTGCGTTGAATTTGTCTTCCAGCTCTGTATTGCCCTTTTTAAAGCACATTGCATAATCTTCTTCTACATAAGGTGTCTCAAGAATCTTCAGTCCGTCATTTGCATCTACAAATGCTTTTGCAGGCTCGTTATCAATAACAACTGCATCGATCTTTCCTTTTACCAGTGCCTGTACTGCATCTGCACCTTTATTAAAACGCTCTACATGATCATCACCGAAATCATCAGAACAGTAGATATCGCCTGTTGTACCTGTCTGAACACCAATCTTTGCATCCTTAAGATCATCTGCACTTTCAATTTTCTTTTCTTCTTTTTTAGATCCGCATGCTGCCATAGAACATACACACGCACCAATCAGCATTACACTGATAAGTTTCTTTAATTTCATAATCTTTTCCTCCATTCTTTTGACAAACTGTATAAAAATACATATATACTTAATATATTATCATGTTTTAATCAAAAAACAAGTGGATAATTCCACATATTCGCAAAACATCCACCCATTTTCTTTATACATTTCTATGCAATTACAGTCTGAATAATAGTCCATACAATGATCAGACCGCCCAAAACGATACGATAATATCCAAATACTTTAAAATCATGCTGTTTGATATATCCCATAAGGAACTTGATCGCAATAACCGATAATCCAAAAGACACGATACATCCAAGCATCAGAAGACCAAATTCTGCGCCTGTAAAATGGAAACCGAATTTGATCAGTTTCAAAAGACTGGCACCAAACATTGCCGGAATTGCCAGGAAAAATGTAAATTCTGCAGCCACTTCTCTTGATACTCCGATCAGCAGTGCTCCGACAATCGTAGCTCCTGATCTTGATGTTCCCGGTATCAGCGCAAGCATCTGGAAGAAACCGATCCATAATAACATCTGTACACTTAACTGGGAGATCCTTGTCACAGAAGGTTTTTTGCCTGCATTATGATTTTCTACAACGATAAATAAGATACCATATACGATCAGCATCACTGCTACCGGAATCGGTTTATAGAAGATCTCATCCAGAATATCATTGAACAGAACTCCTACGATTCCTGCAGGTACCGATGCGATCAGTACCTTGATCCACATCTGCCAGGTCAGCATCTTCTGCTTGTGGCTCTTTCTTGGTGAAAACGGGTTCAACTTATGAAAATACAGTACTACAACTGCCATGATCGCACCTAACTGGATAACCACATCAAACATCTCCATAAATGCATCACTCATACTTGGTTTCAGCACATTTCCAACCAGAATCAGATGTCCGGTACTGCTGACAGGAAGCCACTCTGTGATTCCCTCTACAATTCCTAAAATTATAACCTTGATAATATCTAACATGTTGCGCTCCTTTCCTTAATCCAGCACATATTTTTCTATAAATTTCGCAACGCCCTCTTCGTCATTGGATAATGCCACATAATCTGCTGCTTCTTTTACGGAAGGAATGGCATTTTCCATTGCCACACCCATTCCTACTTCTTTCAGCATCTTCAGATCATTGTTGCCATCTCCGAACGCCATGATTTCTTCTCTTGGAATTCCAAGAAGCTTTCCAAGTTCGATCATTGCTTTTCCCTTGTTCACTCCTGCTGCATTAATCTCCAGATTCATCGGAAGCGCTCCCGTGATCTCAATTCCCGGAACATCTTCGATCTCTTTTCTGGCCGCATCACGATCTTCCACAGAAGTAAATAACGCCTGGATCTTATCTACAGGAAGTTTCGTCTCATCAAATTTGACTCTCACATCATCCACTGCCACACGTGTAGACATAATATAATTCGCCATTGCCGGAACACTCAGATATTTACCAATATGTTCCAGTGCTTCCCGCGAGGCATAGCCTACGCCATCAAAATAAATCTCCCGAAATGTATCATAATGTTCGAATACGTCCATCATTACTTCTGCAATATCATGTGGAAGCAGTTCCTCTACAATTGCTTCATTCTTCTCAAGATCTATAACTCTTCCGCCGTTCGCAGTAACCGCATAACGTATGCCCGGGAATTCCAGCAGTTCCTTTGGCACTCCCGTAATAGGTCTTCCCGTCGCCGGCATCACAATAATTCCCTGTTCAATCGCTCTTTTCAACACATCTTTCGTATATTGTGGCAACTCTTTGTCAGATTTTAAAAGTGTTCCATCCAGATCCATTCCAATCATTCTGGTTTTAATTTTCATATGTAATTAATTCCTTTCCTTCTCTTAAAAACATAAGAAGTTTCTTACTGATCTTATTCTCTCCCTGTTCATATGCCTTTTCTCCGTGATCGATCATTTTTTCAACGATATCTTTATTTCCGGCCGGAGCAAACAACACTGTATCTTTTCTCGGAATCATGATGATCAGATCATCCTTCAACTTGTCTGCGCAGACCTGCCAGATATGCTTAAAGCACACGGAACTTGCCTCATGATGTCCGTCTGCTACGATCCCATATCCCCCATACCAGGTATTCGCAATTACAAATTCTACATCTCTATTCAGATTTTCACAAGCTTTATGATACAGTTTTATGATATCACATTCAGGCGGAAGCATGTTATCCTTTAAGATCTCATATATATCTTCCCCTCTTTTAATTGCAAACACTACGTTCAGATCCCCAAGGAACCCAATTACAGGTGCATCTTCTTCCGAAAAATGCTTTCCATTCAAAGCCTGGGAATCCGTAAGCTCTGCTTTTATCCACGGATAGATCTGCTCACTGATATTTTCCAATTTATAATTTTCTTCTTCGTATTTTTTCATATTATATATATTCCTCTCTTATTCAGACATTCTACCTATTTATTTTATACATAATTCTTTCCTCTGTAAACCTTTTCCGAATTAGTTTACATAAAGTTTAATATATCTTTAACCTGCCAAAAGAAACCTAAAATTTGCTTTATAATGAATTTTGTTGTATAATAAATAAGCATTCGCGAAAAGGGAAAGGATATGTTTATGATAAGTATGAAAAAGAAACGAGCATTACGATCGGCTTTGGCAATTACCATCTGTACCGTAACAATTGCTTCTGTTAGTACTCCGGTATATTCAGCACCTTCGACAGATGAATTGGAAAATACCACCTCTGATCTCAAAGGTGAGTTAAACGATTTAAACGGCCAGTTATCTTCTTTAAGTAAAGAGCTGGACACTGCTTCCAGTCAGGTAGAGGATCTGGCTGCCAAAGTAGAAAAATCAAAACTGGATCTAGCTTCTGCCCAGCTTGATGAGGAAGCTCAGTATGATTCCATGAAAGATCGTATCAAATTCATGTATGAAGGCGGCGGAGCATCTCTGGTTCAGATTCTGCTCACTTCCGAAAATATGGGAGATTTTCTGAATAAAGCTGAATATGTTGCAACTATCAGTAAGTATGACCGCTCTATGCTGGAAGAATTACAGCAGGTTCGTGCTAATGTAGAAAAGAAACAGAAAGATCTGGAAGAACAGCAAAGCAAACTTTCCGGACTTCAGGAAACATTGACAAGCAAACGTGATGAACTGAATTCAAAGATTTCATCCACTTCCGGAGAACTGGCAAATTATCAGGCACAGTTGGATCGTGCCAAAGCTGCCGAGGAAGCATTAAAGCTTGCACAGAATGATAAAATATCTGGCTCTGTAAAATCAGAAGCCTCAAAACCAAGTAACTCAACCAATACTACGAATAACGCGAATAAAACAAATTCAACAACAAACGGTTCGACTAATCAAAATAAAAATAACACCACTAATAATACCGGCAACAATACTACCAACACAGGTAACAACACCAATGTATCTACAACGGATGTCGCATTATTAGCGGCAATCCTTCAATGTGAGGCAGGTAGTTATGATGGAATGCTTGCTGTTGCAACTGTTATCATGAACCGCGTAGCAAGCCCGGCTTATCCGAATACTCTGCGTGCTGTTATATACCAGTCAGGACAATTCGCTCCAACCTGGAACGGTTCATTGAATAAAGTACTGAGTAAAGGTGCTTCATCCACCGCTTATTCTGTAGCTCGGGCTGCACTTGGTGGTGCAAGACATTCTGCAGTTATCAATTGTCTGCAGTTCAGATCCGCGTCAACCGGTGTATCCGGAATCAACATTGGTGGAAATGTATTTTTCTAATTTTATTTAGTAGCTGACATTGTCTCCTGCATACTATGGTATAAAAAATAAGCCTCATTTTGAGGCTTATTTTTTATACCATAGTACACGGTAGAAATTAGCGGCAACACCTTTCCTGTATTAATATCATCTATTCATACTCCATAACATCGATCCATTTCATCAAGAAGTCTTTTTCCAGACGGATATCTTTCCCAAGCTCTGCAGCAGCTACGATTGGCAGCCATTGTTCTACATACTGTCTTGCTGTGTCACTCTTCTTGCAGAATAACTTAAGATAAAGATCTGCACTTTCCTGATCATGTAATGCAAATAACAGATATGTCATTGCAGCATCTGCACTTGCATTTCCCTGTGAAGCATGTGCCCAGTCGATCACTGTCATCTTTCCGTTCTTTTCAACAATCACATTACTCGGGTTAAAATCACCGTGACACAATTTCGTATGCTTCGGCATTCCTTCCAATCTGGTCAAAAGCTCATAACGTTCTGTTGCATCCAAATCTTTCAGACTTCTTATCTCATCTGCCAGTTTGTCTTTTAATTTCGGTAATGTTGTGGCCGTTTTGCTCTGTACTTTAAGCTGAAGATCTACAAAATCTGACATGTATTTTTCAAGATTGGCACGGTCAACTTTCATCATCTCTTCCAAAGTTTTTCCTTCTCTGTTCTCAATGAGCAGTGCCCATTCTCCATTAATCTGAGTTACCTCTTTTAATTTTGGAATATCCAATCCTGTTTCTTCAACTTTCACTGTATTCAATGCTTCATTAAATACCGCTGACTTCGGATGATCTGTTGCAAATATTTTAACAATACCTTCCTCTGTCTTATAAACTGATTTATAAGGTCTCTCTACGATTAAATTTTTCTTCTCAAGCTTCATACAGATTCCTCCTTTTTATTGAATCTTTGGCCCCTTCCTTCTTGTTATCTGTATTATATACCTTATTATCAGATTTTTAAATAGTTTTTTGATATTTTTTTCACTATTTTTTATCGTATATATTTATTGTTATTTTTTTAACATTATTATCCGTCTATTCTCCCAAGTAACAGATCCGATTCTGAAAATCATTCTACTCGAAACATCCCTTTACATTTTCCATCTTTCTTTGCATAAGAAAAAGTGCAACGTTGAACGCTGCACTTTTTCTATGCTAAATACATTATCCGATTTGCAAACAAAAACTCTTGGATATTATATTTTTGCCTGTTTTATTTTCCATAATAGCATTTCAGGTAGATTTCTTTCATCTCACTCATAAGTGGATATCTTGGGTTAGCTCCTGTACACTGGTCGTTGAATGCCTGCTCTGTCATATCATCCAATGTATCCAGGAAGTATTTCTCATCTACACCGTAATCTTTGATTGTCTTCTTAATGCCAATCTTCTCTTTGAGTTCTTCCAGTTTAGCGATGAAGTTCTCAAATACTTCTTCATCTGTCTTACCTTTGCATCCTGCAAAACGTCCTAATTCTGCGTATCTTGCAAGTGCATGTGGATACTGATACTGAGAGAATGTTCCCATTCTTGTAGGTACTTCTGCAGCATTGTAACGCATTACATCTGTCAGGATTACAGCGTTAGCAATACCGTGTGGCAGGTGATGGAATGCACCAAGTTTGTGAGCCATAGAGTGGTTCAGTCCAAGGAATGCATTTGCGAATGCCATACCAGCCATGCATGAAGCGTTAGCCATCTTCTCTCTTGCGATTGGATCATTAGCACCATTCTCATATGCAGATGGTAAGTAATCAAATACTGCTTTTACTGCCTTCATAGCAAGACCATCTGTAAAGTCTGTAGCCATGATAGATACATATGCTTCGATTGCATGTGTCATTACGTCGATACCAGATGCACTTGTCAGTCCCTTAGGTGCTGTCATTGCATTGTCAACATCTACGATAGCCATGTTTGGCATTAATTCGTAGTCTGTGATAGGCCATTTTACTCCTGTATCAGCATCTGTGATGATTGCGAATGGAGTTACTTCTGAACCTGTTCCTGAAGATGTTGGGATAGCTATAAAGTAAGCTTTCTCTCCCATCTTAGGGAATGTGTATACTCTCTTACGGATATCCATGAAGTCCATAGCCATATCTTCGAATTTTGCTTCCGGATGCTCATACATTAACCACATAATCTTTCCGGCATCCATTGCGGATCCACCACCAAGAGCGATGATCGTATCTGGCTCAAATGCTCTGATCTGTTCTACACCTCTTCTAGCGCACTGCAGAGTTGGGTCTGGAGCAACTTCAAAGAAGCATGTATGCTGGATTCCCATCTGATCTAATTTATCTTCGATCGGTTTTACATAACCATTCTTGTACAGGAAACTGTCTGTTACGATGAACGCTTTCTTCTTATGCATTACAGTTCCGAGTTCATCTAATGCTACAGGCATGCAGCCTTTCTTAAAGTATACTTTCTCAGGTGTTCTAAACCACAGCATGTTTTCTCTCCTCTCTGCAACTGTCTTGATATTGATCAGGTGTTTCACACCTACGTTCTCAGATACAGAGTTTCCTCCCCAAGAACCACATCCAAGTGTAAGAGATGGAGCAAGTCCGAAGTTGTAAAGGTCTCCGATACCACCCTGTGATGAAGGTGTATTGATCAGGATACGGCAAGTCTTCATAGCCTGCTGATGTTTCTCAATCTTTTCTGTCTGTGATGGGTGGATGTAAAGTGATGATGTATGTCCGTATCCACCATCTGCAACAAGCTGCTCAGCTTTTGCAAGAGCCTCATCAAATGTCTTAGCTCTGTACATTGCAAGTACAGGAGATAATTTCTCATGTGCGAATTCTTCCGAAATATCAACAGATTCTACTTCACCGATCAGGATCTTTGTAGCCTTCGGTACTTCAACACCTGCTAACTTAGCGATCTCATATGCTGATTTTCCAGGAATCTTATTATTTAATGCTCCGTTGATGATGATTGTCTTACGAACTTTATCAAGTTCTTCTCCCTTCTTGAGGAAGTAGCATCCACGGTATGCAAATTCTTTCTTAACTTCATCATAAATGCTGTCCAGTACAGTTACTGACTGTTCAGAAGCACAGATCATACCATTATCAAATGTCTTAGAATGGATGATGGAGTTAACTGCCATCTTGATATCTGCTGAATCATCGATGATAACAGGTGTGTTACCAGGTCCAACACCAAGTGCCGGTTTTCCTGAAGAGTATGCAGATTTAACCATTCCAGGACCACCTGTTGCAAGGATCTCATCTGAATCTCTCATAACTGTTGTTGTCAGCTCTAATGACGGAACATCGATCCATCCGATGATTCCTTCCGGTGCTCCGGCTTTTACTGCTGCATCAAGAACAACTTTTGCTGCTGCAATTGTACATGCCTTTGCTGCCGGATGTGGGCTGATGATGATTGCATTTCTTGTTTTCAAACAGATTAATGTTTTGAAGATTGCTGTTGATGTCGGGTTTGTAGTTGGGATAACCGCTGCTACCAGACCAACTGGTTCTGCAATCTTTTTAATTCCGTACGCTTTGTCTTCTTCGATCACGCCGCATGTCTTATCGTTTTTGTACTTATTGTAAATGTACTCTGCTGCGTAATGGTTTTTGATGATTTTATCTTCTACAAGACCACGTCCTGTCTCTTCTACTGCCATCTTAGCAAGCGGGATACGCATCTTATTTGCTGCCATCGCTGCTTCGAAAAAGATTTTGTCTACCTGTTCCTGTGTGTAAGTAGCAAATTTTTTCTGAGCTTCTCTCATTGCTTTCATCTTAGCTTCGAGAGCTTCTACATTATCAATAATCTCTGGTACTGCGTTTTCTTTTTTCTTTGTCGCCATGTTGATTATCCTCCTGTGAGTTTTTGTTTGTTTCGATGGTCTTAGTATAACCGTTTGTTAATTCTTTGTCAATAACATTTTGATATTTTTTTCACATATTTGATATTTTTTTAACATGTAGCTTTTTCACCTTAAAAACCTTCCAGTTTATGCTCTGTATGCAGTAACATGTGTGATTTTGGTGAATTAGGTTTTACAAAGTATTCCTCATACATTTTCTGAACGTCCTGATTTTCATGTGAGAACCGACGTTTTGCATTTTTATCCAGACTGTAAAGCTTCTGTCCTCTTTCATAAGCAAGTTCTCTTCCGTCATGAATTGGCTGTCCTCCACCGCCTACGCATCCTCCCGGACAAGCCATTACCTCTACGAAGTCATAATGAACTTCTCCTTTATTGATGCGATCCAGAAGAGCTCTTGCATTCCCAAGTCCGCTGACTGCTGCAGTTCTAACTGTTACATTATCGATCTGGAAATTTGCTTCCTGTATTCCCTGATTTTGATTAAATCCGGTACTTCTTACAGCTTTAAATGCATCTTCCGGTGGATTCTCACCTTTAAGCAGATAGTATGCAGTTCGAAGAGCTGCCTCCATTACACCTCCTGTTGCTCCGAAAATTACACCTGCTCCTGTTCCATCCTGCATTGGCCGGTCACTGTCAATATCTGCAAGTGTATCCGGACTGATATGCGCTGATTTGATCATCTTTGTCAGTTCTCTTGTCGTAATAACTGCATCGATATCATGTCCCGCATATTCCTGATAGAACAGTTCCATCTCCTTTTCCCCTTTTTTTGCCACACATGGCATTACAGATACTGTGTAGATCTTCTCAGGTGATACCCCAAGCTTCTCTGCAAAGTAAGTTTTCATCACGGCTCCGAACATCTGCTGTGGTGATTTTGCCGTTGAAAGCTGTCTCACCAGATGAGGATACTGTGATTTGATAAATCTAAGCCATCCCGGACAGCATGAAGTAAACATCGGACGCTCTTTTAATTCCCCTGCAGTAAATCTGTGCAAAAATTCCGTTCCTTCTTCCATGATTGTCAAGTCAGCTGAAAATGTTGTGTCGAATGCATAATCGACTCCCATTCTCTTCAAAGCATCAAGGATCTTTCCGACAGTTGCTTCCTTATCAGAAAGTCCAAATTCCTCGCCCCATGCTGTTCTTACAGCTGGAGCCACCTGTGCAACTACGATCTTATCCGGATCTGCAATTGCATCCCATACATCTTCTGTATCATCTCTTGCCCGTAATGCTCCCACCGGACAATGCGTAATACACTGCCCGCATAATGCGCATGAAGCTTCCTCTATCGTTCTGTGTCCGGCTACATTAATCGTTGTTCTTGATCCTGTTCCTTCTACATCCCATACACCAAGGCTCTGTACTTTTTCACAAACCTGTACGCACCGCATACATTTAATACATTTTGAAGAATCCCTGATCAGAGGAAATTCCTTGTTCCACGGTTGTCTTTCAATTTCCATCTTAAATGGAATCTCTATAATATTCAGATCATTGGCAACTGTCTGAAGACTGCAGTTGCCACTTCTCGAACAAGTTACACATTCACAGTCATGCTGTGAAAGGATCAGTTCTACTGTCGTTCTTCTGTGCCTTCTTACCTTTGGACTGTTCGTATGAATGACCATTCCCTCTTTTGCAACATTATTGCAGGAGGTGATCAGCTTCTCTTTTCCCTCCAGTTCTACTACACAGACACGACAGGCCGCAATTTCATTGATTCCTTTTAAATAACAAAGTTTCGGAATAGGAATCCCATTCTGGGCTGCAGCTTCCATGATCGTGGTATTTTCTTTTACTGTTATCTTTCTTCCGTCAATTGTAAGATTTACCATAATGTCTCTCTGCCTCCCTTAAATATACCGTATCCGAAATGATCACAGCGAAGACATCTGCTTGCCTCCTGTTTTGCTTCTTTTTCTGTCATGCAGTTTTCAACTGCTTCGAAATCACAGACTCTTTCACATGCTTCTCTTTCTGTAAGATTCACTCTTCCGCAAGGTGTACGGTCATCCAGATGTGCCTCCGGGATTTCAACATCGCAGGAAATTTCATGATGATATCCAAGATACTCATCAATGTTGGCTGCAACAACCTTTGCGGCCGCGATTGCTTTGATAACCGAAGCCGGTCCGCTTGCACAATCCCCTCCTGCAAATACTCCAGGAAGATTCTCAAATGCTCCCGTACTTTTAGTAATGATCTTACCACGTTCAACCGGGATACCCGCCTGTTCGAAGTGATGTGTCTCAATATTCTGTCCAATTGCTACGATTAATACATCGCATGGTATGTAAATATCTTCTTCACCTGTAGGTTTGATACTTGCTCTTCCATCTCTGATCGAGCTTACCATCTGAGGTGTCACATAGATACCTTTTACATGATGATTCTCGTCTACATCTATAGATGCCGGTGCTTTCAGCGTCTGTAATTCTATGCCTTCCGCAACTGCTCCTTCGATTTCTCCAGGAAGTGCCGTCATGTCTGCTACTCTTCGTCTATAGACAATACTTACCTTCTTTGCACCCAGACGTTTTGCTGTACGGACCGCATCCATTGATACGTTACCTCCACCAATAACAACCACTTCTTTTCCTGTCAGATCTATAATCTGGTTTTTTCCTACATTACGTAAGAACTGCACTGCGGAAATGATTCCGTCTGCATCTTCATTCTCTAATCCTAATTTTTTATCTGTACTTGCTCCGATCGTAATCAGAACAACATCATACTGTTGTCTTAATTCCTGGATCGTAATATCCTGTCCGATCTTCAGACCATTCTTCACCTGTACACCTGTCTTCAGGATTGCTCGGATATCATCGTCCAGTCTTTCTTTTGGAAGTCTGTAGTTCGGGATACCATAACGAAGCATTCCGCCCAATTCCGGCAGCATCTCATATACGGTTGTCTGATGTCCCATTAACTGCAGATAATATGCTGCACTTAATCCTCCAGGTCCGCCGCCAAGGATTGCGATCTTCTTACCTGTACTTGGTGCGCACTGCGGAGGATCTACTTCTCCTGCAAAATCTGCTGCTACACGCTTCAATCCACGGATATTAATAGAATCATCTACCATGTTTCTTCTACATCTTGCTTCACATGGATGTTCACAGATGAATCCACATGTGGTCGGGAATGGATTATCCTTTCTTAACAGTCGGATTGCATCCGCATATCGTCCTTCCCCTACCAGTGCGATATATCCAGGAATATCTACATGTGCCGGGCATAAAGATACACATGGTACAGGCTGATTATATGTACAGGTACATCTTCCGTTCTGAATATGTTCAATATAATCATCACGATAACCGATCAATCCTTTATATACCATGTTCGCTGCTTCATAACCAATCGCGCAGTCTGCAGATTCCATAATAGAAAGTGCTGTCTGTTCCATGATATCTAATGTCTTCATTGTCGCTTTTCCATCCAGTACTTCACGGATGAAATTATTAAGCTGTCCTAATCCTATACGGCAAGGCACACATTTTCCGCATGTCTGTGCATGACATAACTCAAGAAATGCTCTTGCCATATCTACTGGACATAACCCCGGTGGACTCGATTCAATTCTTCTTTCCAGATCTTTATAGAGGCCTTCCATTACGATCTTTGCTCTTTTTGGAGAGGCAATTTCCAGTCTGCTCATTCTTTATCCCTACCTTCCATTTCATTTATCAATTTATAGTCCAAATAAATTGTAATTATCAGTCTTTTGAACAATGTAATATTAACTGCGTTGACGATATTATATCATTTATTTGATAATTTGTAATCATATTTGTTAATAGTAGTAAATTTAACGCTATAGTCAGATTTTTAACAAATCTTGAATATTATTCCGTACAAAAAAAATATATTATATATGCAAACTGTTCCGTTCACTTCGTTCAAAGCCACTGTTTGCATATATAATATATTTTTTTCTGGTTTCAATATCGAATTTTATAAAAAAAAGAGGAACCCCTTTTGGTAGTTCCCCCCTCTTTATAAAATTGACTTCTAACTATACAAGTTCGATCAGAACTTCCATAGCTGCATCACCTTTACGCTGACCGATCTTTACGATTCTTGTGTATCCACCGTTACGATCTGCATACTTAGGAGCAATCTCATCGAATAATTTAGCTACGAGATCAACTTCTTTTGTATTTTTCTTCTTTCCAGCCTGTGCAGTTGGAACTTCCTTTACAGGATAAAGAACCTTCAGCATCTGACGACGAGCATGCAGTCTGCTTGGCATATCCTTTTTGATTGTTTTATCAACTTCGTCATATACAGTAACTTTCTTACCATCTACAACTTCTTTTACTCTCTTGCCATCTTTGTCTTTGCGGGCAACTTTAGCTTTTACAGTAACTTCTTCGAAGTTATCTTTTTCTTTAACAGCTAATGCGATAAGACCTTCAGCGATCTTGCGGATCTCTTTAGCCTTAGCTTCTGTTGTAACGATCTTTCCGTTATTCAGAAGTGCTGTTACCTGGTTTCTTAATAATGCTTTTCTCTGGCTTGATGTTCTGCCAAGTTTTCTATATTTTGCCATTTTAAATATCCTCCATTATAACACTTGGTTATGCTTCTTCGGGCTTACTAGCCAAATGCTCTGCCATGCACTTTCGGGCTTACTGACAGATTATTCTTCACCTTTACTCAGGCTTAAGCCTAACTCATCTAATTTTGCAAGTACTTCTTCCAGAGACTTACGTCCAAGGTTACGTACTTTCATCATGTCTTCCGGTGTTCTGTTTGTCAGTTCTTCAACTGTATTGATGCCAGCTCTCTTCAGACAGTTGTATGAACGAACAGAAAGTTCAAGTTCATCAATGCTCATCTCAAGAACTTTTTCTTTTTCATCGTCTTCTTTCTCGATCATAACTTCTGCAGCCTGAGCCACTTCTGACAGGTCGATAAAGAGTTTCAGATGTTCGCTAAGTACCTTTGCAGCCAAACTTACAGCTTCGTCCGGAAGCAGTGTGCCGTTTGTGTATACATCCAATGTAAGCTTATCAAAGTCTGTAATCTGTCCGACACGGGTATTCTCTACTGTAAGGTTCACTCGTTCCACTGGAGTGTAGATAGAATCAATTGGAATCACTGCGATTGGCAGTTCGTCATTTTTATTCTTATCGGCACTCACGTAGCCTCTTCCATTTGTAATGGTAAGTTCCATATACAATTTGCTGTCTGCACCACCGTTTAATGTAGCGATTACAGTTTCCGGATTCATGATTTCAATATCCTGATCCACCTGAATATCAGCTGCTGTTACAACGCCTTCGCCTTCAAACTCGATATAAGCTGTCTTAGGCTCATCAGATTCAGATGTGTTTTTGATTGCCAGAGATTTCAAGTTCATGATAATCTCAGTGACATCTTCCTTAACACCCGGAATAGAACTGAACTCATGAAGAACACCGTCAATCTTAACCTGGCTGATTGCTGAACCAGGTAAAGATGAAAGCATAATTCTTCTAAGAGAATTACCTAATGTTGTACCATAACCTCTTTCAAGAGGTTCTACAACGAATCTACCATATTTCTTATCATCTGAAATATCAGTTATTTCAATATTGGGTTTATTAAAATCAAACACTAAGTCCACCTCCTGTGGGTTACGGTTTATTATTTAGAATATAACTCGACGATTAACATCTCATCTACAGGAACATCGATTGCTTCACGTTTTGGAAGTTCTTTTACTGTTCCTTTCAGGTTTTCCAGATCAGCTTCTAACCATTCTGGAACAAGACGTCCGCCTGTAACCTCAACGATCTCTTTGTATCTTGGTGAGCTCTTCTTAGCTTCTTTGATTTCTACAACATCTCCAGCCTTTACAAGGTATGAAGGGATGTTGATCTGTTTTCCGTTTACAAGTACGTGCTTGTGGTCAACGATCTGTCTTGCTTCACGTCTTGTTCTAGCAAGTCCAAGACGGAATACAACGTTGTCAAGTCTTGACTCTAAGAGTACCATCAGGTTTTCACCTGTCATACCATTCATCTTAGATGCTTTCTTGAAGTAGTTCAGGAAAGGTTTCTCTAATACACCATAGATGAATTTAGCTTTCTGTTTCTCACGTAACTGGAGACCATACTCGCTCATTTTTCTATTCGCTCTTTTTAACTGTCTGTTAGACTTTTTATCAATTCCTAAATAAACTGGATCCATTCCGAGGGATCTACATCTTTTAAGAACCGGAACTCTATTTACTGCCATGTTTTTGTTTTCCTCCTATATAATTCGGACACATACAATCCGTTAACGTAGTGAATAATAATAGTACTAGACTCTTCTGCGTTTTGGTGGACGGCAACCATTGTGTGGTACTGGTGTAACGTCTCTGATGCTTGTTACATCGATTCCGCATGCCTGCAGGGCACGAATTGCTGCTTCTCTACCTGAACCTGGTCCTTTAACCATTACGTCAACTGATTTTAAACCATGTACTAATGCTGCTTTAGCTGCTGTTTCAGCTGCCATCTGAGCTGCATAAGGGGTAGATTTTCTTGAACCTCTGAATCCGAGACCGCCTGCACTTGCCCATGACAGAGCATTTCCCTGTGCATCTGTTAATGTTACGATTGTGTTATTAAAAGATGACTGGATGTGAGCCTGTCCGTGTTCAACGTTTTTCTTGACACGTTTCTTTGTCACTTTTTTTGTAACTTTCTTTGCCATAATAAAACTAACCTACTCTTTCCTTAAATAAATTATTTCTTCTTGTTTGCTACTGTTCTCTTAGGACCTTTTCTAGTTCTAGCATTTGTCTTAGTCTTCTGACCACGAACTGGAAGTCCTTTTCTGTGACGGATTCCTCTATAACATCCGATTTCCTGTAATCTCTTAATGTTGAGGGCGATTTCTCTACGAAGATCACCTTCTACTGTCTGAGTCTCATCGATTACAGCACTGATTTTCTTTACATCGTCGTCTGTAAGATCTCTACAACGAATATCAGGATTAACTCCTGCTTCTGTTAAGATACGAGTTGCACTTGTTCTACCGATTCCGTAGATATAAGTTAATCCGATCTCAACACGTTTGTCTCTTGGTAAGTCTACACCTGCTATACGAGCCATGTGAATTTCCTCCATTTTCTTTCATTGTTAATTGTCTTTAATAGGGGACATGATTTTGTCCCAGGCATGTTCGGTATCATGCCCTTTCCGGCCACCGCTCATGTTATGGAAACTATGCGGTAATGACGAGCCGGCATTAGAAGCAATATACGAGGATCGTCACCGGTCTTTCGGGTGCGCCTTGTATATTTGAAATAGTATCCACACCGCCTGGCGTGTCCACTATCAGCCGCCTAAATACATCAAACATTGCTCAGAATTAACCCTGACGCTGTTTGTGCTTTGGATTTTCGCAGATAATGCGAACGCTTCCTTTTCTTTTAATTACTTTGCATTTTTCGCAAATTGGTTTTACTGATGATCTAACCTTCACGGGGATCCTCCTTTCATCCATTGCTATGCCTTTGTTGCTACACTGCTTTCTGTTGAAATCGCAACTCAGAGATTCCAGCGCATAAATACACCTAGAAAACGTGCTTATATAGTATAGCATTTATTTGCAAGATAAGTCAATAGTTTTTTGACTTATTTTTACACATTTTTGTTAGAATTCTTATTTATCTCTCCAGATGATTCTTCCTTTTGAAAGATCGTATGGTGACAGCTCTAATGTTACTTTATCTCCCGGCAGGATCTTGATAAAGTTCATTCTCAGCTTTCCGCTGATGTGAGCTAATACCTGATGTCCATTCTCAAGTTCTACCTGAAACATTGCGTTTGGCAGTTTTTCTACTACAGTTCCTTCAATTTCAATAACGTCAGCCTTTGACATTCTATCTTCCTCCTACTTCTCTTCTTTCATCCAATCCTTAATTAACTTTCTTATGCCTGCATCATCAAGTTCTTTCATATTATATATTCCGTGAACAATCTGTACATGCTTTTTCTTCTTTTTCTTCGGATGGCCGAGTGTTCTGATGCGGCCATCCACCAGATATACATATGTATCATCCACTTCTTTTATGATATACATCTGTGCTTTATCATGTCCGGCTTTTGATCTTGCAAGCATTCCTGCTTCATACATCACCATATCTGTTTCCTCTTATTATATCCGTCTATTCATTGTCACAGGTTAAGGACAGAATTCTAGGTTCGCCTTCGGTGATCAGTATCGTGTTCTCATAATGTGCCGATAAAGAACCGTCTCTTGTTACAACTGTCCAGTCATCATCCAGCCAGTCAACTTCGTAAGTTCCTATATTGATCATCGGCTCGATGGCAAGTGTCATACCGGGTCTTAATTTTACACCCTTGCGTCCCACTTCATAATTCGGGATTTCCGGTGCCTCATGAAGCGCTGTTCCGATTCCATGTCCACAAAGATCTCTTACAACACCATAACCTCTTTCTTCGGCATATCTGCCGATCGCACCGGATATATCAAATAGATGATTCCCTGCTTTGGCATATTTTATACCCTCAAAAAAGCATTCTTTTGTAACCTGGATCAGTTTTTTCGCTTCTTCACTGACTTCACCGACCGCATGTGTTCTTGCTGCATCCGAATGATACCCCTTATAGATTACCCCGGCATCCAGACTGACAATATCACCTTCATGAATGATTCTGTGTTTATCCGGAATTCCATGAACAACTTCCTGGTTCACCGATACACAGATCGATGCAGGGTATCCATTGTAATTCAGGAAAGAAGGAATACATCCATAGCTTCTGATGATTTTCTCCCCCAGTGTATCAATATCCTTGGTACTCATTCCCGGGTGAAGTGCTTTTTCCAGTTCATTATGTACACGTTCGAGTATCTTTCCGGCTTCCGCCATCAATTCGATTTCTCTTTCAGATTTAATCGTGATTGCCATAGTCTTATGCTCCAAGTATCTCTACAATTGCTGCAAATACATCATTGATGTCAACCGTTCCGTCTACTGTCTTTAAAATACCTGCTTTAGTATAATAATCGATCAAAGGCTGTGTCTGCTCATGATATACATTCAGTCTCTTCTGTACTGTCTCCGGTTTGTCATCGTCTCTTAAAATAAGCTCTTTTCCGCATACATCACAGATTCCTTCTGTCTTGGTCGGTGCATATACCAGATGATAAGTTGCTCCACATCCTACGCATGCACGGCGTCCACCCATGCGCTTTACAATATTCTCATCCGGAACATTCACATCAATTGCATAATCAATCTTGTCTCCGAATTCTGCCAGAGCCTTATCCAGAGCCTCTGCCTGTGGAATTGTTCTCGGGAAACCATCCAGAACATAACCATTCTTACAATCATCCTGCTGTACACGATCTACTACCAGATCTACTACCAGTTCATCCGGAACTAACAGTCCCTGATCCATGTATGTTTTTGCCTTATTTCCCAGTTCTGTTCCGTTTTTAATATTCGCTCTGAAGATATCTCCTGTGGAAATGTGTGGAATATCATATTTCGCTGCAATCTTTTTTGCCTGGGTTCCTTTGCCCGCTCCAGGGGCACCTAACATAATAATTTTCATTGGCAGTTCCTCCTTATAGCATTTTAACCCGCGAAAAAAATCTTCCCGCGAGTCAAAATATTAGCTATTTAAAAATCCCTTGTATGTTCTTACAAGCGTCATTGAATCAATTTGTTTAAGTGTTTCCAATATTACACTGACAATAATGATCAGAGAAGTACCGCCAAAGGATACTTTTGCTCCAAGCCATCCATTAAATAATATCGGAACAATCTGTACCAGAATCAATCCGCATGCACCAACAAAAATAATATAATTCAAGATTTTTGTCAAATATTCTACTGTTGGTCTTCCCGGACGAATTCCCGGTATGAATCCACCGCTCTTCTTCATATTATTTGCAATCTCCAATGGATTAAATGTAATTGAAGTGTAAAAATATGCGAAGAATACAGTCAGGACAATATATAATACCAGTCCCCAAGAGTATTTAATCTGTTCCGGATTGCACCAGTTACTCTGATTCAATCCTCGAAGTATCTCACTTCCGATTCCACTTCCGTTATCTTTTCCAAGGAATGATGCAATTACAATTGGAAATTGCATCAAAGATGATGAAAAGATAATCGGGATAACACCTGCAGTGTTAACCTTCAACGGAATGTTTGTAGACTGACCACCATAAGATCTTCTTCCAACTATTTTCTGGGAATACTGTACAGCAATTCTTCTTTCTCCATCCTGCAGGATTACGGTAAATACGACCAATGCAAGAATGATTGCAATGATTACACATACTGCAAGACAAGCGGAAGCAATCGCTTTTCCTTTCACGAACTGGTCAAATAACGTCTTCATATCACTCGGAATACGAGAGATAATGTTGATCACCAGGACAATAGAAATACCATTGCCCACACCTTTTTCTGTAATTCTCTCACCAATCCACATCAGAAAAGCTGATCCAGCCGTGAGTGTTAATACGACAATTGCTGCATTAACAAAATTATACTTCACCAGAAGTCCCTGACGTCCAAATCCGACCGCCATAGCTCCAGATTCAATTAAAGCAAGACCAACGGTAAGATATCTTGTAATAGCAACAATTTTCTTTCTTCCGGTCTCGCCGTCACGCTGCATTTCTTCCAACTGCGGAATTGCAATTGTAAGCAGCTGAACTATGATTGATGAAGTAATATAAGGTGTAATGCTTAAGGCAAATACAGACATTTGCTCAAAAGAGCCACCGGTGAAGGCGTTAAATAAATTGAACGCCTCTCCAGTGTTTTGAGCAAAGAAATTCTTAATATATTCACCATTTACGCCTGGTGTTGGCAACTGCGATCCAATTCGTATTACGATTAACATCAAAAATGTATATCCGATCTTTTTTCGAATATCTTTTATCTTGAATGCCTTTCGAAATGCTTCTAACATTAGATCACCTCTGCTTTTCCACCTAATGCCTCGATCTTAGCTACAGCACCTGCGCTGAATGCATCAGCCTGAACTGTAAGTTTCTTAGTAAGTTCGCCATTTCCAAGGATCTTAACTCCATCCTTTGGATTTGTAACGATACCCTGCTCGATTAATGTATCTACAGTTACAACTGTATCATTCTCAAATACTTCAAGAGCACTTACGTTGATACCAACGATTGTCTTAGTGTTTCTGTTAGTGAAACCTCTCTTTGGTATTCTTCTATATAATGGCATCTGACCACCTTCGAAACCAGGTCTTGTACCTCCTGAACGAGCTTTCTGACCTTTATGTCCCTTACCAGCTGTCTTACCATTTCCAGAACCGTGTCCACGTCCTCTTCTGAAATTATCACTCTGCTTTGATCCGTCAGCAGGTCTTAAGTTAGATAAATCCATTGTGACACCTCCTTATCCGAATAAATTAATTATACTTCTTCTACTTTTACCAGGTGAGAAACCTGTTTAACCATACCTCTTGTTGCTGCATTATCTGGAAGTACAACAGTTTTGTTCAGCTTCTTAAGTCCTAATGCTTCAACAGTTTTCTTATGCTTAGGTACAGCACCAATTGTAGATTTTACTAATGTGATTTTTAAATCTGCCATTTTGTTCTACCTCCTTAGCCAAAGATCTCTTCAACAGATTTACCGCGAAGCTTAGCTACTTCTTCTGGAGTTTTAATCTGGCGTAATCCTTCGATTGTAGCAAGTACTACATTCTGTTTGTTGTTAGAACCAAGAGATTTTGTACGAATGTTCTTGATTCCTGCCATCTCGATTACGGCACGCGCCGGACCACCGGCGATAACTCCAGTACCTTCTGGAGCCTTCTTAAGTAATACAGAAGCGCCTCCGAATTTACCGATATAATCATGTGTTACACTGTCATTTTCATCTAATGCTACAGAGATGAGATTCTTAGCTGCATCTTCTTTTCCTTTGCGGATTGCTTCCGGAATTTCTGTAGCTTTTCCTAAACCTGCACCAACATGGCCATTTCCGTCACCAACAACTACTAAAGCTGTGAATCTCATATTACGGCCACCCTTAACAACTTTGGTTACACGTTTAATTGATACTACTTTTTCGTTTAATTCTAATGAATTAGCATCAATACGTTCCTGTCTCATGTGTGCTCCTCCTTCTAGAAATTCAACCCAGCTTCTCTAGCTGCGTCTGCTAATGCCTGTACTTTACCCTGGTAAATAAATCCGCCTCTATCGAAGACAACGTCTTTAATACCTTTTTCAAGGGCCTTTTCTGCGATTACTTTTCCTAAATATGCTGCTGCATCAACGTTGTTAGTTTTCTCCAGGTTTGCTTTCACATCTTTCTGAAGAGTGGAAGCGGAAACCAGTGTATTTCCAACTGTATCGTCAATAATTTGAGCATACATATGATTATTACTTCTGAATACTGCTAAACGTGGGCACTCAGCTGTACCAGATAAACGGTTACGTAATTTTCTGTGCTTGTTTACGCGAACTTCACTTCTTGATTTTTTGCTAACCATTTTCACACTCTCCTTACTTATTTTTTACCAGTCTTACCAACTTTACGTCTGATAACTTCATCAGCATACTTAATACCTTTACCTTTGTAAGGCTCCGGTCTTCTCTTGTCTCTGATTTCAGCTGCGTACTGGCCAACTTTTTCTTTACTGAGTCCTTTAACGATGATCTTGTTCTGACCTTCAACTACTGTCTCAACGCCTTCAGGATCTTCCATCTCAACTGGATGAGAATAACCAAGGTTCAGTGTTAATTTGTTACCTGATTTTGCTGCTCTGTATCCAACACCATTAACTTCCAGAACCTTCTGGTATCCTTCTGTTACACCAATAACCATGTTATTGATCAGTGTTCTTGTAAGACCATGTAAAGATTTCATCTTCTTTAAGTCATTTGGTCTTGTTACAACGATTTCTTCGCCTTCCTGTTTGATTTCCATCTCTGTTGGAAGTGCTTTTTCAAGTGTTCCCTTTGGACCTTTAACAGTCACTACATTGTTCTCAGCGATCTCAACAGTTACGCCTGCCGGGATAGCGATTGGATGTCTTCCGATACGTGACATACCTTGTTCCTCCTTAACTTAGATTCTCGGAAAAGCTCTTATGGCTTCTCTGTTTTCAGTTTCTATATGGCAATCAGTTCAGGCTGTGCCTTACGGCACACCTTCACTAAGTTGCTCGCGGGTTTCTTACCAAATATAGCAGAGAACTTCTCCACCGACACCAAGCTTTCTGGCAGCTTTATCAGTGATTACACCCTGGTTTGTGGAAATGATTGCTGTTCCAAGTCCACCAAATACCTTAGGTACATTCTCGCTTGAAGCGTATACACGAAGACCTGGTTTAGAAATTCTCTTAAGGCCTGTGATAACTTTTTCGTTCTTATCAGCACCGTATTTCAGTGTGATGTGAATTGTTTTGAATACTCCGTCCTCGATAACGTCGTATTTTTCGATATATCCTTCATCTAACAAGATATTAGCGATAGCAAGCTTCATCTTGGATGCCGGAACATCTACAGTATCATGTTTAGCAGTATTTGCATTACGGATTCTTGTAAGCATATCTGCGATTGGATCACTCATTGTCATTGTTCTTTCCTCCTACCAACTTGCTTTCTTAACACCTGGAATCTGTCCTTTGTATGCTAACTCACGGAAGCAAACACGGCAGATACCATATTTTCTCAAATATGCATGTGGACGTCCACAGATTCTGCAACGATTGTATTCTCTTGTGGAGAATTTCTGCTTGCGCTGCTGTTTTACTTTCATTGCTGTCTTAGCCATAATTTACCTCCTTATTTTGTAAATGGCATGTTGAACTGAGTAAGCAGTTCGCGTGCCTCTTCATCTGTTTTAGCAGTAGTAACGAAGATGATATCCATACCTCTTACCTTATCTACTTTATCGTATTCGATTTCTGGGAAGATCAGCTGCTCTTTAATTCCGAGAGCGTAGTTACCTCTTCCGTCGAATGCGTTAGGATTTACACCTCTGAAGTCACGTACACGTGGGAGTGCAAGGTTAACCAGACGGTCAACGAATTCATACATCTTTTCTCCTCTTAATGTAACTTTACATCCAATCGGCATACCCTCTCTGATCTTAAAGTTAGCAACGGACTTCTTAGCTTTACAAACTACAGCCTTCTGACCTGTGATTTTCTCCATGTCAGCGATTGCAGCATCTAAAAGTTTTGCGTTATCTTTTGCTTCACCAACACCCATGTTGATAACAACTTTATCGAGTTTTGGTACTTCCATAATATTTTTATAACCGAACTTTTTGATCATTGCATCAATGATCTCGTTCTGGTACTGTTCTTTCAGTCTACTCAAAGCTTTGGACCTCCTTCCTCAAATTAATCAATCACTTCGCCTGTTGATTTAGCGTAACGTACTTTTTTGTCTCCGTCCATCTTGATACCAACTCTTGTAGCTGTTCCTTTGTGAACATACATTACGTTAGAGATATCGATAGGTCCTTCCTGACGAACGATTCCGCCTTCCTGGTTCTGAGCACTTGGTTTTGTGTGCTTTGTCAGCATATTTACGCCTTCAACGATAACCTTTCCAGTCTTCTGGTTAACAGCGATAACTTTGCCTTCTTTGTCTTTATCTTTACCGGCGATTACTTTAACTGTATCACCTTTTTTGATCTTTAACATTGACATCTTACGCGCACCTCCTTAAAGTACTTCCGGAGCCAGAGAAACAATTCTCATGAACTGTTTGTCACGAAGCTCTCTTGCTACTGGCCCGAAGATACGGGTTCCTCTTGGTGTCTTATCATCTTTTATAATTACAGCAGCATTTTCATCGAAACGGATGTAAGATCCATCTTTACGACGAGTACTGTTTACAGTACGAACAACTACAGCTTTAACTACGTCACCTTTTTTAACAACGCCGCCTGGTGTTGCATCTTTAACAGTCGCAACGATTACATCACCGATACTTGCATATCTTCTTGTTGAGCCGCCAAGTACACGGATACACAGTAACTCTTTCGCACCTGTGTTGTCTGCTACTTTAAGTCTGCTTTCTTGCTGTATCATGCAGGTTTCCCTCCTTATACTATTTCACTTTTTCCATAACTTCAACAAGTCTCCATCTCTTGTCTTTTGACAGAGGTCTTGTTTCCATAACTTTTACTTTGTCGCCGATATTGCACTCATTGTTTTCATCATGTGCTTTTAATTTATATGTCTTCTTTACAATTTTCTTGTAAAGTGGATGTTTTACATGATCTTCGATTGCTACAACGATAGTTTTATCCATCTTGTTGCTGACAACCTTACCAACTCTGGTTTTTCTAAGATTTCTTTCCACAGTCTGTAACTCCTTTCATTTTGTGAGTTTTCAGTTTCTACTGAGCTGCCTTTTCAGTGATTACTGTCTGAATTCTGGCAATATTTCTTCTTACTTCTTTAATTCTGCTTGTATTGTCCAACTGGTTTGTTGCGTTCTGGAATCTTAAATTGAAAAGTTCCTTTTTAGCAGCTACTAATTCTTCATTCAGCTCTGCAGCTGATTTTGTTTTTAAATCTTCAACAAATGCATTAATTTTCACTGTTATCACCGCCTTCTAAGTCTGCGCGAGAAACTACTTTACATTTACATGGCAGCTTGTGAGTTGCAAGACGAAGAGCCTCTTTAGCAACTTCTTCCGGTACACCTGCGATCTCGAAAAGAACGCGTCCCGGTTTAACAACAGCTACCCAGTATTCTAAGGTTCCTTTACCAGAACCCATACGTGTCTCAGCTGGTTTCGTAGTTACAGGTTTATCTGGGAATATCTTGATCCAAACTTTACCACCACGTTTGATGTAACGTGTCATAGCGATACGGGCTGCTTCGATCTGGTTAGAACGGATCCAGCAAGGTTCCGTTGCAACGATACCATATTCACCGTTTGTAATCTGGTTACCGCGAAGAGCTTTACCCTTCATGGTACCACGGAATTGTTTACGACGTTTTACTCTTTTTGGCATTAACATGATTATCTATCTCCTTCCTTAACTGTTTTCTCCGGAAGAACTTCGCCTTTGTAGATCCAAACTTTAACACCAACTTTTCCGTAAGTTGTGTTTGCTTCAGCGAATCCGTAGTCAATGTCTGCTCTCAGTGTCTGAAGAGGAATTGTTCCCTCGCTGTAGAACTCTGTACGAGCCATATCAGCTCCACCAAGACGTCCTGATACAGAAGTCTTAACACCAAGTGCTCCAGATTTCATAGTTCTTGACATGCATGATTTCATTGCACGTCTGAAAGAAATACGGTTCTCAAGCTGTAATGCGATGTTCTCAGCTACTAACTGAGCATCTTTATCCGGTCTCTTGATTTCTTTGATGTCAACGATTAACTTTTTATCTGTAAACTGTGCTAATTCACCTTTTACTTTCTCGATCTCTGCTCCGCCTTTACCGATTACAACACCAGGTTTTGCTGTGTAAACGATAATCTTTACGCGGTCAGATGCTCTCTCGATTTCAATTTTAGAAATACCAGCACTGTATAATCTCTTCTTAAGATATGTTCTGATTTCATGGTCTTCCACTAAGCAGTCTGCGAAATCTTTCTCTGCATACCATCTTGAGTCCCAGTCTTTGATAACTCCGACTCTCAAACCATGAGGATTAACTTTCTGTCCCATGTTTGCCCTCCTTATCTTTCATCAAGCACGAGTGTAATGTGGCTCATTCTCTTTTCGATTCTGTAAGCTCTACCCTGTGCTCTAGGTCTGATTCTCTTCATTGTTGGTCCTTTGTTTGCATAAGCCTCTGCAATGTACAGATTCTCAGCATTCATGCCGTTGTTGTTCTCAGCATTTGCAATTGCAGACTCTAATAATTTCTTTATTAAACTAGAAGCATATCTTGGATTGTATGTCAAAATACCAAGTGCTGTTGTTACATCCTTACCTCTGATGGCATCTAATACGAAGCATGCTTTCTGAACAGAAACTCTTGCGTAAGATAACTTAGCAGAAGGTCTTGTATCTTTGTTAGCATTTCTTTCTCTTTTAATTTGGGATCTATGTCCTTTAGCCATGGATGAACCCTCCTTTCACAATCTAATTATCTAACTTTGGATTTCTTTTCGTCTTTTCCGTGTCCTCTGTAAGTTCTGGTTGCTACGAACTCTCCGAGTTTGTGTCCAACCATATCTTCAGTAACATATACAGGTACGTGCTTTCTTCCGTCATGAACAGCAATTGTGTGTCCGATCATGCTTGGGAAGATTGTAGAACGACGGGACCATGTCTTGATTACAGACTTGTCTCCAGCCTCGTTCATAGCATCAACCTTTTTAAGCAGGCTTGCGTCTGCGAATGGTCCTTTTTTAATAGAACGTGCCATAGGTTCTAACCTCCTTATGAAAACTATTTAATTGCTTTACCATCTCTTCTTCTTACGATCATCTTGTTAGAAGCTTTATTTTTCTTTCTTGTCTTAAGACCAAGTGCTGGTTTACCCCAAGGTGTACACGGACCCGGACGACCGATTCCTGTCTTACCTTCACCACCACCATGCGGATGGTCATTCGGGTTCATAACAGAACCACGAACTGTAGGTCTGATTCCCATATGACGTTTACGTCCTGCTTTACCAATGTTGACCAGGTTGTGATCACCATTTCCTACAACTCCGATAGAAGCTCTGCACTCAAGCGGTACCATTCTCATTTCTCCTGATGGAAGTCTGAGAGTTGCATATTTTCCTTCTTTAGCCATTAACTGAGCACTGTTACCTGCGGAACGAACCATCTGTCCGCCTTTTCCAGGATGAAGCTCGATGTTGTGGATCTGAGTACCAACTGGAATCTGTGCTAATGGGAGGCAGTTACCGATCTTAACTTCAGCTTCTGGTCCATTCATAACTGTCATTCCGTCTGTCAGTCCTTCAGGTGCGATGATATATGCTTTTTCACCATCTTCATAGCAGATCAGAGCAATGTTAGCTGTTCTGTTTGGATCATATTCGATACCAAGTACAGTAGCGTGGATATTGTCTTTTCTTCTCTTGAAGTCGATAATTCTATATTTTTTCTTAGCTCCGCCTCCGCGGTGTCTAACTGTGATTTTTCCTTGATTATTACGTCCAGCCTGTCTACTCTTTGGAGCTAACAGAGATTTTTCTGGTGTTGTCTTTGTGATTTCAGAGAAATCAGAACCAGTCATCTGTCTTCTGGAAGGCGTATATGGGCGGTATGTTTTAATTCCCATGATTAATCTCCTTTCAATTGTTTATTGTCACGGTTTCTGTCCGTATGCTTTGCAATCTTATAATCCCTGGAAGATCTCGATATCTGCGCTATCTTCTGTAAGTTTTACGATTGCTTTTTTAGTTTTAGCTGTTTTTCCGAAGTTGTAAGTTCCACGAACTCTTTTCTTCTTTCCATCGTTGTTCATTGTGTTTACTTTCTCTACTTTAGTTCCTGTAAACATCTTTTCAACAGCTTCTTTAATCTGAGATTTTGTTGCTTCTGGGTGTACTAAGAAAGTGTATTTCTTTTCTCCCATAAGTTCCATACTCTTTTCTGTTACTACAGGTTTAAGGATTACATCATAATACTGAACGTTTGCCATTATGCGTACACCTCCTCGATTTTAGCAACAACAGCTTTTGTTGTGATTACTGTGTTGTATTTTAAGATATCGTACACATTGATTGTATTAGTCTTTGCAGTCTTAACATCAGCGATGTTTCTTGCTGAAAGCTCTGCGTTCTTGTTGTCATCCTCTAATACTACTAATGCTTTAGATACATCTAAATTCTTAAGAATGTTTGCAAAGTTCTTTGTCTTTGCTTCTTCGAAGTTGATCTCATCGATTACGATGAATTTGTTTTCTTCAACTCTTGATGTGAGTGCAGATTTCAGAGCTGCTCTCTTCTCTCTCTTATTCATTTTGAAAGAATAATCTCTCGGAACTGGTGCGAATACAACTCCGCCGCCTGTCCACTGTGGAGCTCTTGTAGATCCCTGTCTTGCATGACCGGTTCCTTTCTGTCTCCATGGTTTTCTTCCACCACCAGAAACTTCAGAACGTGTTTTTGCTTTCTGTGTTCCCTGACGGTTATTTGCAAGCTGGCTTACAACTGCCATGTGTACAAGATGTTCATTAACTTCAACACCGAATACAGCATCGCTTAAGTCGATCTTACCAACTTCTTTACCTTCGATATTATAAACAGATACGTTAGCCATCTTAAGTGTCCTCCTTCCTTCGCCAAATCTTAGTTAGCTTTTACTGCTTCTTTGATAGTTACTAAAGATTTCTTAGGTCCCGGTACTGAACCTTTAACCAGAAGTAAGTTGTTCTCAGCGTCAACACGTACAACTACGAGATTCTGGACTGTAATCTTCTTACTTCCCATGTGTCCCGGCATGTGTTTTCCTTTAAATACTTTACTTGGATCTGAACAAGCACCGTTTGAACCAGCATGGCGATGATACTTAGAACCATGAGCCATAGGTCCTCTTGACTGATTGTGACGTTTGATTGCGCCCTGGAATCCTTTTCCTTTAGAGATTGCAGTTGCGTCAATCTTATCTCCAGCAGCGAAGATATCAGCCTTGATTTCCTGGCCTAACTCATATTCGCTAGCATTTTCAAACTTAAATTCTCTTACATATCTCTTACCTGTAACACCGGCTTTAGCAAAGTGTCCCTGCTCTGCCTTTGTTACACCGTGACGGTGAACAATTTCTTTCTTTCCGCCTTTGTCTTTGTTGATGATCTTGTCTTTCTTGTCAACGAATCCAACCTGAACAGCTTCGTATCCGTCATTCTCAACAGTCTTGATCTGTGTTACAGCACAAGGTCCAGCCTGAAGAACTGTTACCGGAGTAAGTGTTCCGTCTTCGTTGAAGATCTGAGTCATTCCGACTTTTGTTGCTAAAATAGCTTTCTTCATTTTATTTTACCTCCTGTGATTTACAGCGGAACGCCCGATTGGACGCTCATCCTAAATTATAGGAATTACTGCTTCTTATTTCATTTTGATATCAATAGCTACACCAGCTGGCATCTCTAATCTAGATAATGCATCTACAGTCTTCTGTGTTGGTGCAATGATATCGATCAGTCTCTTATGAGTTCTCTGTTCGAACTGTTCTCTGGAATCTTTGTATTTGTGAACAGCTCTTAAGATTGTAACTACTTCCTTCTTTGTCGGAAGTGGTACAGGTCCACTCACCTTAGATCCGTTTTTCTTTACAGTTTCGATGATTTTCTTAGCGGATGCATCTACTAACTGATGATCATACGCTTTCAAAGTGATTCTCATTACTTGACTTGCCATAAAAAAAGTCGCCTCCTTTTCGTACTTATAATCGAGTACGACAAGCGGTGACTGTACACTCTCCCGTGTGTGTCGTGAGAACCCACACGTTGTTACCACATCGCAGTGGCCGTTATAGTAGTTTCGTACAGTGACTTGTCGCCAGTTTCCTAACTTGACATTCGCTCCACGGAAAACCTGCTAATTCCTAGCAGCAACCTCACGCTTCAACGCTATCATGTCACAGCTCTCTTAGTATATCCGATTCCCATACATTTTGCAAGTACTTTTTTGTTTTTTTATTCATACAATTTATTTTGTACTTTCCACTCAAACATGTTAAGTTTTTGCCAACAAATAGTATTATTTTCTCTTATTTTAGCATTATACTTTCTAATATTTTATTGATATTTCAAATTTTCCAGACTATACTATTACTATAAGCCAAAGCAATCAGGGGAGTCAGACATCATGGATGTGTTGCTTCCCTTTTTTGCACAATATTATAATGAATGGAGTGTGTTACATATGAGTGAAAATGGAAATCAATCTCGTGAATGGAACTCTCGTTTTGGTTACATTATGGTTGCCGCAGGAGCTGCGATCAGCCTCGGAAACATTTGGAAATTCGCATATCTCGCCTTGTAGAGAAAGTAACCAAAATCATTATGCCTGTACTCTTTCTCTTCCTTATTATATGTGGTATCTGAGCAATGTTCGTAACCAGCAATGCAATCGATGGTTTAAAATACTATCTCCTGCCTGATTTTAGCAAATTCAATTTCACTGTATTTTCCCAGGCAGCAACCCAGGTTTTATTCTCTGTTGGAATCGGTAACATTATCGTTTCCCTCAGATTCGGACTCTTAAGTAATATTAAACTTCCGTGGCTGGATGCTTCCGGAATATCACACCTTGGGATTTAAAGAATACGAAAAAGAACTCACCAATGACGATAAGTTCGGCAGAGTAACTTTATACGACAAAATCCTTACCTGCATTGTTGTTCCGATATTTATGACAATCATCATTTTAAATGTATTCGGATTCATACGATGATTTAAAAAAAGTCATCCGATAAGCTTGTAATTTTGATATTTTTTAGCTACTATTAATAAGCAAATAAAATTTTTATAATTTTTTGTATTTTCATACATTGGAGAATAAAAGAATGGACATCAAAAGTTGGAAAATCATGTTAGCCGTTGATGATTACGGCAGCTTTACCCGCGTAGGCGCGGAACTTGGATACACACAATCCGGTATTACGCAAATGATGAAAAATCTGGAAAAGAAAGTCGGGTTCCCGCTCTACATCAAAGACCACCACGGTATTACACTTACAAATGAAGCAAAGTCACTTATTCCGGCAATCCGCACATTATTGAATGCCGATGAAGTAATTCATCAGGAAATTGCTGCATTAAATGGTGCGCAGAGAGGAACCATCCGCATCGGCACTTATCTAAGCTGTTCAATTCACTGGATTCCAAAGATCATCCGAGAATTCCAGCAGAAACATCCGGATATCATCATCCAGGTTATCGAAGGGGTTGAAGGAGAACTTGCCGACTGGATTCAGGAACGACGTGTAGATATCGGATTTATCAGTCTGCAGAAAAATCATAAATATCAGTTTCTTCCGGTCATGAACGACTTGATGTACGCAGTTGTTCCAGAAAACGATCCTCTTGCAAAAGAAGAAGAAATTCCAATCGAAGCATTTGAAGATGCACCTTTTATCATCACAGAATACACACCAGGAAGCGACGTACACCGTATTTTAAAAAAGCATAAAATCCATCCGGATATCCGCTATGTAACCAGAAATGAATTTTCTTCCCTTTCCATGGTCGAACACGAACTAGGATATTCTATCCTCCCGGGTCTTTTACTTCGCGGCCAGCAGGGAAAATTTGTAAAACGTCCATTGAAGCCAACAATTACAAGACAGTTAGGACTTGCATATTCTTCTCTCAAAAATCTGTCACCTGCTTCAAAGACTTTTCTGGAATATGCAAAAGACTTTCTGTTAGATGATTAAGTCAATATTCATGCAGAGTAAATGACATTCTTTCTCATTTATTCATTAAAATTGCACGAAACACCTCCCGCTTTATCACGTTTTTCTTGTTGCAATGCCAGTTTTTTCCATCCTTATTGACATCATCGAATTAACGTGATATATTAATAGTAACTTAAAGACAGACACAGACACCAATGGCGGTTCCTCATCGATGATATAATACAGGAACTGCTCTTTTAGAATCAGACAGTATAATCGTCTGTTTTTAAGGCACCATTATTATGGTTGTTATTGCAGTTATGCCTGAGCCGGTTGTTTCCCCCAAGAATAACCTTGCAAAGGTGAACTCCAATTGATATATACATCCTCCACAAGGAGGAGCATTCCCCAGCTTTGTATATAAAAACAAAACTGCAATGCAACGAGGAAAAACCTCTCAATGACATACCAATAAGAAAGAGCACGACATGTTCAGATGTCGTGCTTTTTCTTATTAATTCTCTCTATAAGACTATAGTTCGATTGACTTTTAACGTATTAGTTGATAAAATATTAATGTAAAGCAATGCGTGAATTTATAGAAATTCTTTACAAATCGGGGTGTATATGATTTCTTTCATAGTGCTAAAAAGGCATTTCCTTGCCTGGTACTTATTTATTCACATGTATAGCTTGTTAACAATTTAATATGAAAATCTGGAGGGATGAATTTATGTTATTAGCAATCCAAATTTTATTAGGTGTTTTGTTTGCTGGAACAGGTATTGGTCTTATTGTCGATTTAGGCAAGAACCGAATGGATGAACTAAAAGGTTCTACCGGGAAACAATGGGCATCTGCTTTTACTGTTGGTATCATTGCTAACTTTCTTGACACTTTAGGATGTGGCTCTTACGCACCATCTACATTTATGTACAAACTTTTCAATCAGATTGATGACATCGATATTCCTGGTACACTGAATATCGGTGATACATTCCCAGTTATTTTTGAGGCATTTATCTTCACAACTTCTGTAGAATGTGATCCTCTTTTCCTTTGGGTAATGTTCATTTGTGCAGCTGTTGGTTCATTTGGATTTGCATCTATCGTTACAAAATGGCCACGTAACAAAATCAGAATTGCTCTTGGATGTGCGATGCTTCCGTTGGCAGTAGTAATGTTATGCAAAAATCTTGGTGTCGGACCTTTCGGTTTAGTTGGTACTGCAGTTGGATTAACAGGTTGGAAACTGATCGTAGCCGCAGCACTTAATGTTTTATGGGGCGCTCTTATGGATATTGGTTTTGGACTTTATGCACCTTGTATGGCAACATGTCTTCTGCTTGGTGTTGATGCTCAGACATGTTTCCCTGTCTTCATGGGATCTTGCGCATGCTTAATGCCAGCTTGCTCTATCGAATTTATCAAGTCACATAGATACGATGTTGCACATACAATTGGTAATGCGATAGGTGGATGTATCGGTGTATTTATCGCATGGAAATTAGTTACAGGTCTTCCAATGTTCTGGCTCATTAATCTTATCTGCCTCGTGCTTGTATGGACTTCTTACACTTTACTTAGTGCAGCAAAGAAAGACAAAGCAAAAGGTATTGCTTAATATCTGTGAAACATATATATAAGCAAAATACTCATTTAAACAAAACAACACACGGATGGCAGTCTTAACAGACTGCCATCTTTATATCATTGTATGTAAGAGATCCTGCTTCTGGCAGTTTCCCTGCATTACAATTTTATTATGGAGAATATCATATGTTTGTTAACGAATATGTAATGACACGTAAACGCTACGACAAATGGGCAGCTCCAAAGTTCTGGAGACTTCCTATCTTCTACGTATATTGTGTAATCTTTGCATCCGGAACTTTCGGCTGGATTTATTTTCATCATGTAGGAGCTTCACTCAGATGGCAGTCTGTTGGTGCCACACTTTCATTTATAGCCATCTACCGTGGAGTATTTTTCAAATGGATGCACGCTGATAAAACTTTCCGTGTAATGCGTACTCAATATTTCAACGATAAAGACTGGACCTGTAAAGTCATGATCCGCGAAAAGGACATTGCCCTTTACATTAACAATAAGATAAATAACCATGTAAACTGGGAAGATCTTACCAAATTCGAAGAGGCGAAAACTTATTACAAGCTCACTTCCAAAGACCAGATTGAAGGCGTTATGCTTGACAAAGAGTCTTTCACCAAAGGCGACTCCGAAAGTTTCAAACAATGGATGTTAGAACAACATCCCGAAATCGAATACGGACCTATCGATCCTGCATTCGATAAATAAAAAAAGAGAAGATTTCCATTCGCAAGAATGAGGTAATCTTCTCTTTTTCTTATTGTTTGTTCTATTTCCGACACTTTCTGTCGTAGATATCTTCCCGGTTCTATCGTCCTTCCTGTTCATCCTTATGACGCATCTTAAGCTTCAGAAGAGCTTTTGCCTTCAGACAGTCAACCCTCACCATGTTGTTCTCTCCGACAACATCTGTCTCTGTACCATCTGCGCTTTTATTAATATCCACAATTCCGTCCAGATAATCATTTTCTACAACAAATTTTGCAACAGTACCACTAAAATTAAGTCCCGTCACCGGAATTCCTCTGATTCCAAGCTGTTCACATGTATTTGTATAATCCACATCGCTGTTTCCCCATCCATCCGATGATATGATTACTCCATCTGCACGCATACATTCTGCCATTGCTGCCGCTCTGGTTCCTACCAGCATTTTATCTTTGTTATCATCCGGCGTTCCGACTATGATCAGTCCGAGAAGATCCAGATCTGTATCCTCTGCCACTACTTCCAACAGCGGATCTCTGAAATGATGTAATGATGTTTCTTTTGTCGATGGTCCAATTCCCATAACTTCTGCACCTCCTGTAGTTACTGCATCGAGCGGATCATGCCGTCTCTGTACTCATTCGGAGTAATCATAACCGGCATATTGCCCATATCGATAATCGAACGTCCGCCTTCAACCCCTGACGGTTCATCCGGGAACATCCATGTATCATACATAGCTCCCTGTCCAGCCACCTGACGGATAATTACAACCTTCTTCTTTCCAGGTCTTACTTTATCATGATATTCATGACGTTCTGTGCACTTATCACCTTTGAACTTTTTCAGTTTCTCTCTGTATGTCTGAATGAATTCATCACAGAGTTTGTGTGCAGTAAATGGCCCATGTCTCTCCTGCCCCATACCAGCAGCAAATGTTACATCAAACGAAATAATATAATCATCATCTCCCGGTGTACCTGCACGGTTTAAGCACAACTGTTCCTTCAGATTGCCTTCTGATGAACCAAATTCGTGACACTGCTTTCCGTTCACATCAACGCCCGTCAACATAACATATACACCCGTTATAGTGTGAGTTATTCCTTCTCCCAATTTACCAAGCACTTTTGTTGAGATTGGAATGATATCCATAATCGTGTTCGTCCATCTGTCATGGTCTCCCGGTTTAATAATCTGAATATCAATCTTCTCAATACAATCATCCTGTGCAACAAGCTGATCGATCATCTCTTTGCTGACCGTCATATGGCCATCCGTTGTGATATTATTGTACTCACCCCATTCCACATCTGTCATATGAAATGCTTTGATCACAAGGCGTCTTAAGTCTATCTCTTTCTCAGCCATCATGTCACCTCCTAAAAAAATTACGGACATATATCAATCAAAGTCCGCTTTTTGCGGTTTCCCCGTACACTTTGATAGCAAAAACAACGTATCCATTCATCCTTTTTATATTGTTTTCTTATTTTTCCTATGTCCTTTCCATATCTCTAGTATACAATATACTGTAAGAAATTCCAATATACTGTCTGATTCTTTTTTCAAAAAAGGGCAGATGCAAAATACATCTGCCCTTCTTAAGATCAAATAAAATTCATAAAATCGAATTAGATCTTAGCAACATACTCGAATGGCAACGGAACAATCTTTCCTGGAGTTTCGATTTTCTCTAACTGCTCCAGAGTTGCCTTTACGATCTGTGTCTGCTGTTCTACATTGTGAGGACCACCCGCATTAGCACCCATAGGTACCAACGGAGCTACCGCACGAGGAGTACCAGTCTGACGAACAACTGGTGGAAGAGCTGCAATAATAATTGTAGGAATTCCAGCTTCTTCAATCGCTCTCTGCACCAATACTGCAGAGCGGTGGCAGGTACCTCAGCCAGCGGTGAGGATTACTGCGTCAACATCCTCATTTTTGAACATTTCAGCGATAGCAGGACCAGTTTCATGTTTGAATTTCTCCTGGTTTCCACCACCACCCATGAATCCAGCATGTACAGGAGCACAAGCTCTGATAAATCCTTCTTTTGCTAATTCATGAATTCTGTCAATTGGGAACATACAGTTGATGTCCTTGTTAACATCACTGTTATCATATCCACCGTGTGATACCATCAGATCACTAGATGGTGTAGTGTTTTCGATCTTTCTCCATGTCCAGTCACCAGCAAGGTTAAATCTCTCCTGGCTCTTCTTGTGAACACCTGCTGCTGTTGCAAGAGCGATAGACATATCTTTCAGCTCTTTTGTTACAGGAGCCCATACTGACGGTGGAGTAATAGGAACGAATATTTCAGACTGTAAGCCTTTAACAACCGTTAAACTCATTTTTAATCCTCCTTATTAGCATCCAAACGTGCTTGCATTTCTTGTTGTTTGCGACGTTCTTTTTCAATATTGCTGACGTATTTCTCATTTACTTCCGGTCCGAGCTGTTCCGGGAAACTCATGTTCCAGCCAACTTCCTGACCTACTTTCGGCTCTGTATCGCAGATGAACATTCTCTTCGGAGCTTTAAAGAACCCCAGACGTCCTTTTAAGTCAACGCTGATACTACAGTCGTCGACCGCTACGATGACACCTTCCATATAAATGATCTTATCGCCATAGTGTAAACGTTCATTATCCATTATGATAACACCTGATCTTAGTCGTATTTTTCTTTACGTTTCTGGCTCATTGGCAGAGACTGCTCGTTGTCTACGAGTTCAATCTTCTTACCGCAAGCTGCTTCGATCAGCTCAACGTTAGTAGCTTTAACGTTTGGATTCCACTTCTTCTCAGCGGCTTTTACTTCTTCACCAGCCATAGCTGCTTTCAGCATAGCAAGGGCACGGATACCCTCTTCCTGGCAAAGTGTATTACATCCAAGTACCTCATTCTCGATACCAGACTCTGATTTGTTATTGTCAACCATGTACTGCATGTACTTGTTACCAACAACAAGTGCACCCTGAACAGCGCAGAATGAAAGTCCTACTACAGGAATTCCTCTCATACCGATCTGCTCGATGTGGCTTGCGAAGTCGATGTGGTTATTTCCGAATCCTTCTGTTGTAACGAAAGCTCCGTCAACATCCATCATTTCTACTGTATGTCCTACACGACGAGATACATAGTACTTCTCTGCATTGATCTGAGGTGATCCTACGAATACAACTCCGCAAAGGTCAACTTCTTCATCATGTAAAGCTTCAAGTACAAGTGGCTCTCTCCAGTAATGTCTTGACATCTCTTTAGATGCAGGTCCGATACATGTTAATGCATGGATACATCCATCAAGTACCTCAAGTGGAGATACGCATACAGGTACGTTTCCTAAGTCTACGTTAGCTCTTGCGCCAAGGATACCAACTGGTTCTACAGGAAGGATGAAGTTATCATGCATAGCTCCCTGTCCCATGATCTCTTTTACGATTACGACTTTCTTCTTACCTGGACGACGGATTGATTTCAGTTCTTCGTCTTCAACGATGAAGCTGTCATCTAATTCTTTCATTACTTCACGGATTTCCTGAGTAATGATGTCAAATGCTGTATGTGCAGCCATAGGTCCACGACGTTCCATGTTAGTCTTTTCCTGAACTACGATGTTACCTTTGATAAAGATTTCTCCCTTATCCGGGCATCCAGGACGTCCCCACATGATGTTCTCGTCAAGGTATCCTTCTGAAGAACCGAACTCACCAATCTGAACTCCGCCTTCATCTGTTCCTGTCAGCATCATAACAACGCCGTCAAGTACTCTTGTTGCGCCTTCACCAAGGATTGCATCGCCTTCTTTTGTAGCGATTGGCTGAACATCCATGATTGTCTCTGAGTATGTGTGGTATTGGTCAGGAGTGATGATTTCAAGATGGAAATCTTTAACCAGTTCCTGATCAGCAATTACTTCTGCTTCAATTCCTTCACGGATGTAAAGAGTTGTTCCTTCGATCTTTGTCTCTGGTCCTCTCTTAACCTCTGTGATCTTAATGTGTCTTCTTGTTAATGTTCCTACTACTTTTGCTTCTTCAACAGGTGCTTCTGCTGTTGCTGTAGCTGCTACTGCTGCTGCAGGTACTTCCGCTACTGCTTCTCCTGTTGCTCCAAGAGCTCCAACCGGAATTTCAAGATTGATATCTTTTCCTTCTCCGATGTGGATCTTAAGTGTTCCTCCAGCTACTGTTGCTGCTGTTGCAACTGGTGCTGCTGGTGCAGCTTCCTCTGCCGGAGCTTCTTCCTCTGCCTCTTCTACTGGAGTTGTAGGTGCTTTTACACCATCCAGAACATCATTTGTTAACGGGCAAAGAGAATCACAAGTTTTTGTAAGTTTTGCACCCAGTACTTCTTCGATTGTAAGGCATCCGTCCAGGTTTAATAATCCTGAATCTACCAGATCATCAAAAATTGCTGGATCTTCGAGATTAGCCGGCTCAATTGTGATACCAGCTTCTGCTCTACAGCACAGTACTGCAGGATCATGAGCATGTGCTTTTGCTGTTTCAGCTGTGATTGACATATTGTTTCCCTCCTTGTTTTTGTTTCATACATTTTCCTTGCGGAATATTGTAGTTAAAAAATATATATACAGCTGCGTCCAACTTCCAGAAGAACCTCTCAATTACTTCTGTCAGGCAAAAGAATCGGGGGTCTCCTACCTCATTGCACGCAACGGTAATACCGATAATATTATGTTTCATTCAGGTTATAATTAAAAATCAATTTCCTGACTTACTTCTTTAGAAACCTTCAGGCTTCTGTACAGTGGATGTCCAACTGTTCTCATAACATGGTCTGTCTGATGGAATACCTTCAGTCCCATCTTCGGTCCGGATGCCATTACAGTGTTTGAACAGTCTGAGCAGTTACCGATCAGAATGTATTCACATTTGTCTTTCTTGAACTGTATATTGTTCTTAACCTGTCCAGGACAGTTACCAGGTCTTAAGCACTTCAGTGGTGCTCCCGGTTTGTTTTCAATTGCCTGTTTACATTTGCACATAGATACTACTTTGGCATTCATCTTAGAAGCGATCTCACGCATACGCTCTTCGCTTCCGCCGCAGGCACATACAAGAATTCCCATTGTTGCTCCGTGGAGATCCGGGAACTCGATTGTAACGAGGATTGCTCCTGTTGTTTTTGTTGTAGGTGCATCTAATGTAGTAGACTTTCCTGTGAAAGCTCCACCCATGATGATCTCTCCATATTTTCCGTCGATTCCGCCGGCTTTTTCGATCATCTCTCCAACGCTTACACCAACTGGTACGTCGAAGAATACGTGTGCTTCATTTCCACCGTTTAATTTACCACGGACTGTCATATTCTTGCTGATACAAGGTTTCTTTTCATCAACCGCTTCAGCGATCTTACAGACAGTTTCTACATTGATAACAACAGATCTAGCTGCTGATGGAAGCTGTGTAGTTGTGAGTAATACCCCAAGACACTCTCTTACTACTGCACGTTCCTCACCCATCGGGTAGATATCAGCCATCAGATGCATCTTGATATCAGGCTCATTCTCAAGAGCTTTCTGTAATACCTTGATTGCTTTATGATGTTTCTTCTTAATAGCAATGATTGCTTTCTTTGCGTGAGTGATTTCCATACTATATTTAATACCACGGATTAATTTATCACTCTGCTCTTCGATCTGTCTTGTGTTGTGTTCCAGTCCCGGTTCGCATTCAGCTGCATTTACAAGAATGTATCCACAATCCAGTTTGAAGTCTTTCGGAAGCTCTGGGTTGATCTCAGGATCAAGCTCACCCATCGGAGTTTCTTCTAAATTAATATTAAGTTTTACTCCTGTCGGGAATCCGGCTCCTCCCATTCCTACGATTCCGGCTGCTTTCACCAGATCAAGTTTTGATGATTCATCTGTGATACCTTCTACTGATTCGGTAACCGGAATGAATTCATCCGGCTGTTCAGCGGCCGGCTCGATGATGATGCGGTCTTCTGTAATCTCTGTTACTTTTCCATACACGCTTGAAAAGATGTTAGCTCCCAGGCCTGTTGGTGTAGCAATGAGAGTACCCTTTTTCACCTCAGCACCAACTTCTACACATGGTGCACAAGGAGCGCCAACATGCTGGCGTAATAACATCTGTACATTTCCCATGACACACTTCTCCTTTTTAATTTTTATTTTATCTAAGTCAAAACGAAACTATGCAAGCTCGTTTACTTATTCTGATTTGATTAATATAGAAATTTTCTATGAATTATTTTTCGCCATTTTTTTAACAGAAACTGTCTGTTTTTTGGCGGAGGCATGTGGGAATCGAACCCACCCAGGACGCTCTTAACGCCCTACACTAGTTTTGAAGACTAGGAGGCACACCAGTTACCCAACTACCCCCATGTGCTTATATACCATATCATATTTGCCCTTAATTTTCAACACTTTTATTTATTTTTATAATACCAAAAAAGCATTGACTTTTCAATGTATTTCGTACATAATGAAATCAACAGATTGAACAAAATACTAGAATACAGTCTATTTGTTAATTTTATATCGCAATATCTGTTAATTTTATTATTTTTATTTTTCACTCATAGAAAAAGGCACTACGAAAATATAGAGATTTTCAATGTGTTTTTATAAAAACTTATAGATGAATTCTATAGGATATTATAAGGAGGTAAGGATTATGAAGTTAGAAGCAAAAGTTAACTTCGACCGGTTTGAAGAAGCTCTTCAGGTTGTAGATGCTCATACAGCCGGTGAGTTCTGCCGTATGGTCATCGGAGGATTTCCTGAGCCAGAAGGCAGCACAATGATCGAAAAGAAAAAATGGATGGAGGAAAAATACGACCACGTTCGTACAGCATTAATGCTGGAGCCTAGAGGACATCATGATATGTTCGGTGCTTTCCTTTGCGAGCCAATCCACGAAGAAGCAGATCTTGGGGTAATCTTCATGGATACAGGCGGCTACCTGAACATGTGTGGACACTGTACAATCGGAGCTGTTACAGTAGCCCTCGAAGCTGGTCTTGTTGAATGCCACGAAGGTGAGAACGAAGTTGTTCTGGATGCTCCTGCAGGAATCATCAGAACAAAAGCTCATGTAAAAGACGGAAAGGTAACAGATGTAACTCTTACAAACGTACCTGCATTCATTTACAAAGACAACTTAACAGTTAATATCGACGGAGTAGACATTCCTTATACTATTTCTTTCGGTGGAAGTTTCTTCGCACTGGTTGATACTACAAAGCTTGACATTGGCGAAATCAACGCTAAGACAGTTCCTGCTTATACAGAACTCGGAATGAAGATTCGTGATAAAGTCAACGCAGAAGTTAAGATCCAGCATCCAACTCTGGACATCACAGAAGTTGACCTGGTTGAATTCTACGGACCAACACCGAATCCGGATCAGGCTACAATGAGAAACGTTGTTGTATTCGGAGATGCTCAGGCTGACCGTTCACCTTGCGGAACAGGTACAAGTGCCAAACTCGCTACTCTTCACGGATGGGGCGAACTCGGAATCGGCGAAGAATTTATTTATGAAAGTTTCATGGGAACACGCTTCAAAGGTGTGATCAAAGAAGAAACTAAGATCGGTGATTACGATGCAGTAATCCCAATGATCACAGGAAGTGCATATCTTACAGGTGTTGCTACTTACTTAATTGACTCTACAGATCCATTAAAATATGGTTTCCTTGTAGGCTAATGCATATTCGGGGTTGAATTAGATTGCATTATCATATATGATAATAGAAGCGGATTCGTGTGATCCGCTTCTATTTTTTATACAGCAAAGAAGGGAATGATCCGAATGCCACGTAAACGCAGATCTACAAAAAGCCGAATTGTTAAAGCAGCCTGGAACCTCTTTTACAAAAATGGCTACGAACAGACTACCGTAGAAGACATCATCAACGCTTCAAAAACTTCAAAAGGTACTTTTTATCATTATTTCAAGGGAAAAGAAGCACTTTTAAATTCACTTTCTTATCTTTTTGACCAGAAATACGAAGACCTTGCTGCGGTGATTGATCCGAATCTTTCTTGTTATGATAAACTTTTATTTTTAAACCATGAATTATTTTATATGATAGAAACCAGCGTCGATATACATCTGCTGGCCTACCTCTACTCTTCGCAGCTGGTTACCAAAGATAAGAAATCTTTGTCTGACAAAAAACGTATTTATTTCAAATGGCTGACAGAGATTATGGAGGAAGGTTTAAAAAACGGAGAATTCAAAAACACCAGCACCGCTTCCGAACTAATGGAAATATATGCCATGTATGAGCGTGCTCTTCTCTATGACTGGGCCCTTTTCAAAGGCAAATTCTCACTGACCGAACGTACAGACAAGTTACTTCCACATGTATTACAGACATTTGTGGATGGACTTTAATCGCCATGTATTCGAAAGAAGCTGCCAGTTTCCCTTATATAAAAAAATTAACAGGCGTTGACCGCAGAGATTTCTCTGCAGTCAACGCCTGTTCTCTTTCAGTCCAGATTTTCCATACCCTTGTTATGACCTCTTATACAAGGCATTCATGAACATCTTCCTGTTCAATCCCTACCTCTTTCATCACATCAAGGATCTGTTCTCGGTCTGTCAGATCCGCACACCAGGAAAGTCCGCATCCTGCCGAAATCGCTCTCGGTACAGGAATCAGTCTGCCTGGTACATTTCTTTCCTTGCATACCTTCTCCATCGCCATCGCATCAGACGTCGTATGGAAAGTTACAACAAGTTTCATTACTTTTTTTCTCATCTTTACTCAATCACCACTTCGTAGTAACCGTCTTTCTCCACAGCTGTTGACTTTTTCCCCTTACTTTTGGCAAATTTTTCAACATTCATCTTCTGATGAGGCTCTGTGACAAGAATTTTCACAGGTCCTGTTTCTCCTTTTAACGCTTCTGCTGTCAGCATTAATGGTTCCGGACAAGAAAGACCTCTTGCATCTACTTCTTTCATATTTAATTCCTTCTTTCCTAGAATACTATGTATTTAAGCATATTTCAATCTTATTTTGTTTCTTCTCTCTTATTCGTAAATGCGATAATAAAGCAAATCACAATACAGATAATACATGCAATCTTACCATTCAATGGTACTGCACCTGCCACTACTTCTTTCGTCTCAGGATTAAGTGCAGTTCCACTTGCCGCAAGTCCGAAGTTATGGCACATTGCAGCTCCCACAAACATTCCGACTACGGTTACCGCCGAATCAGAAGATCCCTGTCCCGCAAGGATCAGCTGTCTTAATGGGCATCCTCCTGCAAGTACAGCTGCGAATCCAACTGTGTACATTCCAAGAATATTCCACAGATGTTCAGAATGCGCAATAATTCCAGGTGTATCAAATCCAAGCACGAAACGTCCTGTTGCAAGATTAAATACAAGCATCACTACAAAAAGTCCCGCAATGACACTGATAAGATCAAAGTTTTTCATCAGGATAATATCCCGGATACTTCCTGCAAAGCACATTCTTGATTTCTGTGCAAATGCTCCAAATACAAGACCTCCGATCAAAGATGCAATAATCGGTGCATGCATGCTTCCCGGTCCTGCCTGGCTCGCTTTCAGAAGTGTTGTACATGTAGCAAGGATCAAAATCGCAACCACGATTGCCGGAAGAACCGCTCCGTTAACTTTGTTAGTTACATGTGCTCTTCCAAGACTGAATCCCTTCTTTAATGCAAATACTCCCGTTGCCACTCCAAGGATGAAACCAACGAAAGCTACCCATGCATTCAGATCACCTGCCGACATACGGATTACCATACGCAGAGGGCATCCCAGGAATACAAGTGCACCGATCATAATGATCACACCAAGAATAAAACGGATCATCGGCGATGATCCCGCCGTTGAGCGATATTCTTTTGTTGCTATTGAAATGATAAATGCCCCAAGTACAAGACCAATAATCTCCGGTCTTGCATACTGTACCACTTCTGCCTGATGCATTCCCATTGCTCCCGCCGTATCACGGATAAAACATGCAATACAGAATGCCATGTTCGCTGGATTTCCAAGTGTTGCAAGGCATGCCGCTACAATACCACACACAACACCGGCCAGTACCAGTTTTTTCTTTGAATCTGATAAATTCATATGTGTTTCCTCCTATACTCTCATTTTCTTGCATTTCCCCATAACTATATGCCTGGCATACTTTTTTATGACGCCTTGTCACATATCACATATTTTACGGTTCTTCTGCCAGTTCGCGGATCGCCCTTATAGCCGTATCCACTTCTTCCTCCGTGTTGTAATGTGAGAAACTGAATCTCACAGCCCCCTGTTCTACCGTTCCAAGCGCCTCGTGCATAAGCGGTGCACAATGCCCTCCCGATCTGGTAGAAATATCATATTCCATAAGAAGCTCATCACTCACTTCTGAAGAATCATAATCACCGATGTTCAGCGTCACGATCGCACAGCGTTCTTTCTGACTGTAATCCCCATAAATCTTAACGCCCGGAACATCTTTTACCCCGTTATAGAACCGCCACATCAGATTTTCTTCTTTTTTGCGGATATTATCAATTCCTGTTTTTTCCAGATATCCAAGTGCCGCATGAAGTCCGGCAATTCCATGTCCGTTCAAAGTACCTGCCTCCAAAGCCGTCGGCATCTGCACCGGATGTTCTTTGCTATATGTCTGTATTCCACTTCCTCCGGTCTTTAACGGTCTGATCTGTATTCCTTCTTTTACATATATTCCGCCTGTCCCCTGAGGTCCAAGAAGTCCTTTGTGTCCTGTAAAACATAATATATCTATATCCATCTTCTGTACGTCAATTGGAAATACTCCGGCCGTCTGTGATGCATCCACCACAAAGATCAGTCCGTGCTTATGCGCCATCTTCCCAATTACTGCCACATCTACATAATTGCCGGTAAGATTCGATCCATTGGTACAGATAATCATCTTCGTATTCTCTTTTATCGCTGCCTCCATCGCAGCTATATCCGGCATTCCTTTCTCGTTACATCCTATAACTGAAAGTTCTGTGCCTTTCTTCTCCATCTCATATAACGGTCTTAACACCGAATTATGTTCCAGAACCGTTGTGATCACATGATCTCCCGGATCCAGTATTCCTTTTATAGCAATATTCAGACTTTCCGTAGAATTCGATGTAAATGCAATCTGCCTTGCATTCTCTGCACCGAATAATTTTGCCAGTCCCTCCCTGGTATCATAAATAATCCTGGATGCACTGAGTGCAGCTTCACTGGCCCCGCGTCCTGCATTCCCCATCGAACTCATCGCACTTACTACCGCATCGATCACTTCCTGTGGTTTGTGCATTGTTGTAGCTGCATTGTCCATATATATCATACTTGTCTCCTCCTAATGACCGCACATGATTCAAGTTTTATTATAAAAATATTATTCCGCTCATTCAATACTATTTAATTTCTAAGTAAATTCATACCTCTTTCATATGCTTTTAGTATAGTCTATTTTCTTCTTTCCGTCTAATCGAAACATTACATAAACCCACAGCATTCATAGTAATTATCTATAAATGTTGTGGGTTTATTCTATTATTTAGATCTACAGATCATAAACTGTAATCTATTCTTCTATTCCGTATACTTCTTTTACCACTTTAATAAAGCGCTCTGCACTTTTTGACATCTGATAATTCTTATTATACACCAGGTTAATGTCACGTCCCTGATCTGCCTTTGGAATAGGAAATGTCAGAAGATCTCCTGATTTTGCTTCTTCTTCCGCCGCAAGTCTGGATATGATCGAAATTCCCATTCCTTGTTTTACCGACTTCTTGATCGTCTCCTGATTTTCAATACTTGCAATGATCTTAAGCTTATCCAGATTGATTCCGGCATTACGGAGCTGTTTTCCGGCTTCTTTTCTTGTGCCGGATCCTTCTTCCCGCATGATCAGACATTCCCCACTGATCCAGCTTATATCTTCAATATTCTGATGTAACACCTGATATTTCTCCGTATTCGGAGTGATCACTATCAGTTCATCCTTATAAAACGGAATATATTTACAGTGTTTTTTCTCCAGAACCGTTCCGGTAAATCCTACATCTACCATATGATCAATGATCTTGGTCACAACCTGACTGCTGTCCGTTTCAAGAAGCTTTACCTGTTCTTTCGGATACCGTTCATTGAACTTCATCAGAATCTCCGGAAGCAGATACTGTGCCGGAATTGTAGATGCCGCAATTGTGATCAGATGTTTGCTCTCACTTTTTCCTGTTTCAAATCTTTCCTCGATCTTTTTCTGAAGATCGATCATCTGTCTTGCGTAACGGTACAATTCTTTCCCGTCATCCGATAATTTTACTTCTTTTGTATTTCTTACAAAAAACCTTGCATTCAGTTCTTTCTCCAGTGACGAAATGTGTGCACTGATGGTTGGCTGTGTCAGAAACAGCTGTTTTGCTGCCTTTGAAAAACTGCCTCCCTCTGCTACCTGAACGAAAGCTTCTAATTGTTTTAAATTCATTAGTATGCCACCCTTTCGCTCTCTGCTCCCGTTTTCTTGGTTACCTTGATACTGTCCATATATTCCAGGATCGGTTTTGCACTTTTTCTGCTTGTCTCAAACATGTCTCTGACCTGTGCGATCGTGATCAGCGGATCTTCTTTCAAATGCTCTTTGATCTTCTCTTTCGCAGTCTCCATATAAGAGGTCAGCGTATACATTTCATCATTTATTTTTACAATCTGTTTTTCTTCTAATAAGATGTTCAGGATGTCATCCATGATATCCTGTGGTACATCCTTGCATGTAACCTCGGAATATCTTGCAAAGTCAAATCCTGCTTTTTCAAATGTATCCAGCATGATCTTTGACACTTTATCATAAATCTTGTCTTTCCGTACTTCGTACTCCGGAGTACATAAAAATTCATCGACTCGTTTCAATACTCCCTGTTCTTCAAAAAGCGTCAGAATCTTGTCGTATACATTTGGTTTTACCTTTTTGAAATATGTGGTCTGTACCTGTGCCTTCTTAATTCCGTAGCGGTACGGATACGTTTCTTCATATTCCTTCAAAGCTTTCAGCAGGATACGTTCTGCCTCTCTTGCAGAATCGCTGTGCCATACATACGTATCTTTCCGCATTGGAAATGCATAGATACTGCCCTGCTCTTCCAGTTCTTTCACATCCTGCTCCACCTCTTCCGGCGAAAGTGCCGTAAGCTTGGCCAGTTCCGTGACTGTGATCAGGGTCTCTGCATGACTCTTCACATGCATTTCTATAACATCTGCGGACGATCCTTCTTCCTTGCGCTTCAGTTCTTCGATCACTTCCGGCTGGAATCTTCTCTTGATCTTCGGATTCGGCTCAAGAACAACACCTCCGCCGATCGTCTCCATTGGTGAATAGAAACGTACTACGAATTTGTCTCCTCTTCTTACCGCAACTTCTTCTTCCATACGAAGCTGTACATAACCGCTTTCTCCAGGTCCGATTTCTTCCTTATCCAGAAGTACCGCACGGCAGAGCACTTCACTGGTTCCTGTAAAGAAATGCAGACGTGTATGATTCGTCAGGATTCTCACAGAAGAATCCAGTACATTTAACTTTACATCCAGAAGGTCGGTATTTTTCATACTGTTCGGAGGCGCCAGTACGCAGCCTCTCTTGATTTCTTTTTTCTTCACATTTGAAAGGTTGATCGCCACACGTTGTCCGGCGTAACACTCTTTCTTATCTTCTCCGTGAACCTGAATGCTTCGGATCTTACATTCTTTTCCGACCGGATACATCTGAAGTGTGTCTTCTTTCGTGATCGTTCCGGACACCAGTGTTCCGGTGATGATTGTTCCAAATCCGGAAAGTGTAAATACTCTGTCGATCGGGAGACGCGGAATAGTATGAATATCTTTCTGTACCACTTCGTCTCTGGTCTGATGTTCGATCTCTTTTACCAGATCATCAAGGCCGGCACCTGTCGCTGCCGATACTTTGACAAGCGGCGCATGTTCCAGGAATGTTCCGGAAAGTTCTTCCCTTACATCCTCTTCCATCATCTCCAGCCACTCTTCATCTACGAGATCACATTTATTCAGCACAATGATACTCTTCTCGATTCCGAGAAGGTTCAGAATATCCATGTGCTCTCTTGTCTGCGGCATGATTCCCTCATCCGCCGCGATCACCAGGAGTACCAGATCCATTCCGACAACTCCGGCAACCATGTTATTGATGAATTTCTCATGTCCCGGTACATCGACGATTCCCGCACGGTCTCCTCCCGGCAAGTCAAAATACGTAAACCCTAAGTCAATCGTAATTCCTCTTCGCTGTTCTTCTTCCCAGCGGTCTGTATTTCTTCCGGTCAGTGCTTTGATCAGTGTTGTCTTACCATGATCAATGTGTCCGGCCGTTCCGATAATAATATTCTTCATAGCCTTCTTTTGCACCTACCGTTCTTCTTTCTTTCCTAATAATTCTGCAAGCTCTGCTGCAATCATTTTATAATCCTTGCGTTCGATCGTTCTGACATCCAGACAGATACTGTCATTGATCGTTCTCGGAATGATCGGGATCTCCAGATGACGCATCTTCTCTTCCATCTCTGCAACACTCATGCCATTTGGCTGGATTGCAACTGCACGGCTTTCCATCCGCTCAAGTGGAAGGGATCCGCCGCCGATCTGTGATTCACAGGATACCATCTGAATCTTTGCATCCATTCCAGTGTGACGCAAGATACGCACAAAGCTTCTGGCTTCTTTTTCAATCTCTTCTAAAGGCGTTGCAATCATACGCAATACCGGGATGTTCTGAACAGCTGTCTCTTCTGACAGGTATTCCATCAGAACCATTTCCAGTGCTGCCGCCGTAAATTTATCAATACGAAGTGCACGGGTAAGCTGGTTCTTCTTCATCATATCGATGTACTTCTTCTTACCGATGATAATTCCCGCCTGTGGTCCTCCAAGAAGCTTGTCACCGCTGAAACATACCACATCCGCACCATGTGCGATGGATTCCTGTACGGTCGGCTCATGTGTCAGACCGTATTTCTCCAGGTCGATCAGCACACCGCTTCCGAGATCTTCCACAACCGGAATCTCATGTTCCTTCGCAATCGGTACCAGTTCATCAATTCCCACACTTTCTGTAAATCCAACAATACGGTAGTTACTGGTGTGTACCTTCAGAAGAGCTTTCGTCTCTTCTGTGATTGCTTCTTCATAATCCTCATAATGTGTCTTGTTCGTCGTTCCGACTTCCACGAGGCTTGCACCGCTCTGTTCCATCACATCCGGAATGCGGAATTTACCACCAATCTCGATCAGCTCCCCGCGGGAAACGATTACTTCTCCGCCTTTTGCCAGAGAACTTAAGATCAGAAGTACCGAAGACGCATTATTATTGACCGCCATGGCAGCCTCTGCGCCGGTTAATTTACACAGAAGCTTTTCAAAATGCGAATAACGCTCTCCTCTTCTTCCTGCTTCCAGATTGTATTCCAGATTGGAATACCCACTGACGATCTCTGCTGCTTTCATCATGTGTTCGTAACTGATCGGTGCACGTCCGAGATTCGTATGCAGGATCGTTCCGGTTCCGTTGATCACCTTTTTCATATTCGGTGTATGCATTGCCGCAACGGCTTTTGCTATATTTTCATTCAGTAATGCGATCTGGTGTTTTGCTTTTTCTTCATCATCGCATGTTCCGATATATGCACGGAGCTTTTCCATCTCACTGTGGATCGCTTCCATTACACTTTCACGGCTGTAGGCCTCTATCAATACTTTGATTCCTTCATCCGCCAGAAGAATATCTACTTTTGGGATACTCCGGTATAATACATTCTTATTCATTATGTTTCTCCATTCTGTCATTCTTTTATGACTTCATATCTAGAATAACCGGATCAGCTTATCACTCTTTGGTGCAACTGTTCCGATTACGGAAACGGTTGTATCCAGTCCTGATGCTCTGAAGTCTCTCATCATATTCTCGTATTCTTTAGGCGAAACACTGATGAGAAGTCCGCCGGAAGTCTGTGGATCATAGAGAAGATCTAAGTATGTCTCTTCTACCGAACCAACTTCCACCTGATTGATCGAATATCTCTTATTCTTATAAGCTCCTGCCGGAACAAGACCCATCTTCGCATAATCGTATGCATCCTGAAGATACGCAATGTCATGCACACTGAGTTCAAATGTCACATCACTTGCCGATGCCATCTCAACACAATGTCCAAGCAGTCCAAATCCAGTGATATCCGTACATGCGGAAACATCATACTTTTCCACAACCTGCTTGCCTATCTTATTCAAGGATGCCATGACCGTCTGTGCCTCGCGGATTGCCGATGGCGATGCCATCTCTGCTTTGATCGCAGTATTCACGATACCACTTCCGATCTGTTTTGTAAGAATCAATATATCTCCCGGTCTGCAGCCGTAGTTCTTAAAGATCTTATCCGGGTGAACGAATCCGGATACGCAGAGACCGTATTTCGGTTCATCATCCTGTACCGAATGTCCTCCGACTAATACTGCACCTGCTTCTTTTACTTTGTCTGCGCCTCCCGCAAGGATATCGCCGAGAATCGCCGGATCCAGGCAATTCGGGAAACCTACGATGTTCAGGGCTACCGCCGGTTCTCCTCCCATCGCCCATACATCACTGAGCGAGTTGGCAGCGGCGATCTGTCCGAACATATATGGATCATCCACAATCGGAGTAAAGAAATCAACCGTCTGAATCATCGCAATATCATCTGTCACTTTGTAGATGGCAGCATCATCGGAAGTCTCGATTCCTACTATTAAATTGTCATCCTCAAATTTTGGCAGCTTACTCAGAACCTGAGCAAGGGTCTCCGGACCAATCTTGGCCGCTCAACCTGCTGTTTTGCTTAAACTCGTTAATTTTACATCTGATTTCATTCTTTTTACTCCTCCTGTTTTTCATACCTTTCTTCAGAGGCAGTACAGTCGATGAACTGTCATGCAGACTCTTTTGTATTCATTATACATACGCCGTAGTACAAGAAAGCCGGAACCCCTGTATCTTACTTCAGGAATCCGGCTTTTTATCCAGGTATGTAACTAATTTATGATGGTCTGACGATTCTTCCTGCTTTTGCCATCGTTTCAACAATGCTGTACATGTTCGTTACTGTACCAACTGCAAGCTTGTCTTTCAGACCATAATAATCCAGACAGGTTCCACATGTCATGATCTCTACTCCCTGTGCTTCCAGAGATTTCAAATCTTCCAGAGAATCAGAACCTTCTGTAGTCAAAGTTGCTCCTCCATTATAGAAAAGCATTGTCTTTGGCAGTGTATCAAGCTGTGTCACTGCAAAAATAAATCCTTTGATCAGAACTTTTCCTAATTCATCATTTCCAGATCCCATACGGTCAGAAGAAACGACAACAACTGTATTGTCTCTTGCATCCGGCGCACATACTGCTTCAGCTCCATCTGCTGCCGGTGCTCCTTCCATTTCAATCGTAACTTTATATTCGGCATCCCCCAATTTTTCAGAAGTTACTTTTCCTCCTGAGCTAGATGCCATCTTTGTTACATTCTGCACTGCGATCTCATTATCAACCAGAACTTCAATCGTCTCCGGTCCTGTCAGTGCAGCCATTGCCTTTTTGGTTTTAATAACCGGGATTGGGCAATTGTCTCCCATAGCATTAACTGTAATCATAATGATTCCACCTTTCTATCACCATTTCCACAATCAACACATATAGATTCATTCTATCATCATTTATGGAAAAGGTAAATATATAATTTATAGAATTATTATATAAAAGTCTGAAAACGTCTATCCTTAGAATCCTACCTTCGGGTATCCATTCCCATACTCTTGTACCTCCAGTATGTGATATGCACCGTCCTCATAATATGCCGGTTTCATACCACCTTTTTTCAGAGCTTGCATAAACTCTTCCATTGTCTTTACTTCTTCCGGAAACCAGGTCGCACACGCACCGACTTTCTCCGGTACATGACAGTCGCTGGATCCCATCGTACACAGTCCGAGTTCCTGTGCATATCTCGCCGCCTTCTGGCACGCCTCTACAGAAGTGCTTCCATTTAAGACTTCCAGGCCGTCCAGACCTTTGACTGTCCTTAAGTTCTCTTCCAGACCTCTGTTATTATTGCGGAACGGATGTGCCGCAAAGCAGAAGCCTCCCTGTGCTTTTACCAGATCAATAAAGTCCTGCGCGGAAATTCTCTCATCCGGATATTCTTCAATTCCAAATGCAATAATGTCTCCCTGCAGAGAAAAGAATTCAATTCCTACAAAGATTGGGAATCCTGTCTTCTTCGAATATTCTGCTGCATATTCTTTCAGTCCCATATCATCATGGTCCGTGATGCAGATTGCACCGAGACCTTTCTCTCTGGCAATTTCTACCATCTCTTCTAATTTTAAGAAACTGTCTTTTGAACAGGTCATTTCGTGCATATGCGTATCTACAAACATACTTTCCCGGCTCCTTTGTTTTTATTCATATTAAACTTTTCTCTTACTTTTCATTATATAAATAACCACACCGGCTTTCAAATAGGGAATCTTAATATGCCGTCTTATATATAGACCGTATCTATAGTAACGTTAAAGACACTGCCTACGGCAGTGTCTCCTGCGTATCTTAGTCAAGTCCCTGCAGGACACGCTGATCCTGTCTGTTGCTCTCTTTTGTCTTTGTACTCATATTTAACTCTTCCTGCTTCTCCAGACATTCCTGAATTGCTTCATTCAGTGACAGCATCTTCTCATCCAGAGTCGATACCATCTCTGCACATTCTCTCAGATCCCTGCTGATATAATCAGGAGCATCCCCTTCAAATTTGTAATAAATCTTATGCTCCAGACTTGCCCAGAAATCCATTGCGATCGTACGGATCTGAATCTCTACCTTAGTATCCACAACGCTGTCAGAAAGAAAAATAGGTACGGATACCAGCATATGGTAGCTCTTATATCCACTTTCTTTTGGATTCTTAATATAATCTTTGATCGACAATACTTTCAGATCGCTTTGATTACCGATCATCTCCGCCAGCCGGTAAATATCTGATGTAAAGGAACAGATCAGGCGGACCCCTGCGATATCATTGATATACTTTACCATATTCTCGATTGATATCTCGTAGCCGTATCTGCGTAACTTCTTTACAATACTTTCCGGTGTCTTGATCCTAGTCTTAATATGTTCAATCGGGTTGTATTTATGCACATGTTGGAATTCATCGTTCAGTATCTCCAGCTTTGTCCCCACTTCTTTTAACGCTGAATTATACAGGAACATGATCGTCTTCCAACTGTCGACATCCTCATAGTTCTTCATCGTATTTTCCATATAAATGTTCTCTCTCCTCTCTTCGCGAAGAGTTAAACCAGCACTGTTAATATTATACCATAAGCTGTACTAATATGTCATATTTTTCACATTTATTTAAGAAAGATTATACATTTATAAACTACAAAAGAAGCCGTCATCCGACAGCTTCTCTATATCTTTTATAATTTCTACTTTTAGAATTCAATTCCTTCTCTTGCCATTACCTTACGGTCATATGGGTGCTTCACCTTCATCATCATCGTTGCATAATCTGCAAGATCCAACATATCCTGCGATACTTCATGCCCTGTTAAGATAACCTCCAGTCCACGCGGTTTATGCTCCAGAAAACTTCTGATCTTCTCCTCACTTAAGACATTCAGATGGATCGCACATAATGCTTCATCCAGCACCAGTACATCAAAATTCGTACAGAACTTCACGATCTCATCCAGTGCTTTGTTGTTATAATGACGCAGCTCTGCTTTCTCATCCCCGTTCATCCGGCTTACGAATTTCACCTGATCACGCCCCGGAAGACAGGTGATCCCCGGTACTGCTTCCAGAATCTTTCTTTCATTCGATGAATTGTCCTTCAGGAACTGGAAGAAGAGCACCTGAAGTCCATATCCGGCGGCTCTGACTGCCTGGCCGACTGCTGCTGTTGTCTTTCCTTTGCCATCTCCGTAATACATATGAATTCTTCCTGTGCCCATCATAACATTCTACCTGCTTTCTCCTAAAAATCTATGTAAAAATTGAACTCATTTTTATTCTATTGGACATTATAATCGTTTAAGTCTGAAATGTAAATGCCTGGAAATCTACTAACCGCAGTTTTCCAGGCACTCTTTACATTATATTATGAAGTTTTATTTTATCCTGTCATTTTTCGTACATGTTTTTTACACACGATAATTTAAATATAACACTTTAAAATTCCAGCTTCATATCTCCCATCTTGATCCAGTCTTTCTTTCTCATGAATTCTGAAACACCAAGTGTCACAACTGCCGGAAGCACAATCTGGATCAGCAAGATCTTGATCAGCACCATTTGTGCAGACTCTGTCTGGATCATCGTCTGCCATGTCATGATCTGTCCCACTAATCCTGCCGTTCCCATACCGGAACCGGTCGCATTGTTCGTCATATGGAGTACCAGTGTTCCCACCGGTCCGAGGATTGCACTCGATATAATCGCCGGAAGCCAGATCACCGGCTTCTTCACAATATTCGGAACCTGCAGCATCGAAGTTCCGATTCCCTGTGCCAAAAGTCCTCCGACTTTATTTTCACGGTAACTTGCCACGGCAAATCCTACCATATTACAGCAGCATCCAACCGTTGCCGCACCTGCTGCCAGACCGGACAGATTCAGGATTACACCAAGTGCTGCTGAACTGATCGGCAGTGTCAGGATCATTCCCATCAGTACAGATACGATAATTCCCATCAGGAACGGCTGCTGTTCTGTTCCCCAGTTGATCAGTGAACCAAGCCAGCTCATGAATCCCGAGATCGGTGGTCCGATCAGGAATCCTACCAGACATCCACTTCCAATCGTCACAACCGGAGTCACCAGGATATCTACCTTCGTCTTTCCGGATACCATATGTCCGAAGAAGATTCCCACATAAGCGGCAATGAACGCTCCCAGCGGCTCTCCCGGTCCGGCAAATACCATAGCTCCGTCTACGAATACCTTTCCGGCCAGGATACTGCTTGCAAATGCACCTGCCATTCCGGCCGTTGCTGCCGACACCACTACCAGCGGTGCTTCCTTAAACTTATAGGCTACTGCCACACCAATACCGGCTCCGGTAAGGGCTGCTGCAAGCTTACCTGCGATGAAGATCATCTCTCCAATATTTCCACCCATAAATGTTCCAATCTGCTGGATGATCGTGCCGATGATCAGTGTTGCGAACAGACCGTGCGCCATGGCGCTTAAGCCTTCAATGAAGATGCGGTCTAATACTTTCTTTACTTTTTCCATATAACGTTCTCCTCGTCCTTCCTTATCTGCTATTTTTTGTCGATCAATGCTGATTTACAGATATTTCGTTTGCATTTACATGTGTCTTGTCACATGTCACGAGTGTATCATACACTTGAGCAGAAAACAAGAATTGTTTTTTTTACGACAATTTTCCGCCTTTACTTTGTGTTTTATTCCCTGTATACTTGGAATATCAAATTGTAATATTCTTTAGATTTTCCAATCTGAAAATCCAAATATATACACGAACAGGAGGACTTCATATGTTCCGTTTATGGGGAAAAGAATTTAAAGATAATCATATGCTGCGCGACACCGTAATCTGCGATGAGACGGATGACACCAGAACGCATAAGATCTTCAATGCTCTGGACTCGATCTGTTATGAGTTCGACCTCAGCAAACCGATCTGGCTGGATCATAATATTGATGAATTCAAAAGACATGACAAGACAAGATTCTATCAGGATAACTTTGTGGATTCCATTGATTTTGATTATCTGGAGATTCATATTATTGAAGAATAAACTATGCATAAATAACAAAAAAGAAGTCAGGCGGCCACCGTTTACTGAGGGCTGGTATGCTCCCCGTCAAGAGGACAATAAAAAATAATAAATTTTTGTATCGTCAGCCATGCTATGGCTGGCGATATTTTATGCTGCTTTTGTATATTGCTCATGATATTTCATTGGTGTCATTACATGCAGTTTCCTTTGAAGTCGTTGGTTGTTGTAGTAATCTATGTAATTAGCTATCGCAGTAATCAAAGAGCTTCTGTCATTAAAACGCTGTTTATAATACATTTCTCGTTTTAGAATTCCCCAAAACCCTTCCATTGGTCCATTGTCAATACAGTGGGCAACTCTAGACATACTCTGCTTCATATGATGTTTTTTTAATCTAGTATAAAACTGTGCGCTTGTATATTGAAAGCCTCGATCAGAATGAACTAATGGGTGTGCATCTGGCTCCTGACGAACAGCCTCATCAAACGTGTCCATAACTAATGGATTATCATTATGATCGCTGATTTTAAAGGAAACAATCCTTCTATCATATAAATCTAAAATAGCACTCAGATAAACTTTATGAACTTCTATTCCGTTGTAGTATTTAAATTCAGAAACATCTGTAAGCCACTTTTCATTCGGTTTTTCGGCGTGAAATTCACGGTGTAAATAGTTTTTTGCTATGTGATCAGGATTTCTGTCTCCTCTGGTACAACTCTTAGGTTTCCATTTAATATTTGATTTTATATCGTATTTCCTACAAATACGAAGTACTCGTTTATCATTCACATGAATTCCTTTATGTCCATCTAATTCATCACGAATCCTTCGGTATCCCATATCTGGATGCTGGTGATGAATCCTTTGGATTTCAGTGGATAGTCTTTCGTTTCGAAGTTCATTATTACTTTTCGGATATTTTCCCCAGCGGTAATACGCAGAACGTGTAACATTAAGATATTTACAAAGTCTATCTATGGGATAATGCTTAGTAGACGATAGTTTTTGGATGGCTTCATATTCGGCTAACCGATGGATTAAAGATAGCGACCCCTCCTTTCCAGTTCTCTGACTTTTTTTAACAGATCATTCTCCATTTGTAAGTCTAGATTTCTTCTTTCCAGTTCAGCTATCTTGTCACGTAGCTCTTCTTCAGGTGTTCTGCTTGGAAGAGAAGCTATACGACGTCCACGTCTGTCTTCCAGACCCGCTTGACCCATCTTTTCGTATCGTATTACCCAATTGCGAACTTGTTGATAGGAACAATCATATTTGAGTGCCATTGCACCATAATTCTTATCATTTGCAAGACAATCTGTTACTATTTTTAATCTCTCATCAAGTGTAGTGTTCTTTGCCTTTTTCATGTAAGCACCTCCAGTGGATGTTTTTAATATTCCACCAGAATTATACACCTTAATCCAATCGGAAAGCTGTCTGTGTGAACGAATTCCGTATTTTGTGCAAATATCCTGAAGAGATCCTTCTCCGTTAAGATAATCATTTATAGCAGATATTTTTAAATCTTTTGAATAAGATTTGTTTTTCGGTTGATTGAGTAATCCAGTTGGTCCATCATACTGATAAATAGAAATCCAATTTCGAATACTATGATGATCAACTCCCAATTCTTTTCCTGCTTGCTGTATGCCAATTTCTCCTGCAAGGTAGCGTTCGACTATTTTTACTTTTTCTACTGGTTCTATCTTACTCTTTCTGAACATGAAAATACCCCCATATAGGACTTTTATATTTCATTGTCCTATATGAGGGTAGCATACCAGGCTTACCTGACTTCTTTCTTATGTTTTATTCATTCCTGATCGCCGCAAGCGGACTCAGCTTCATTGCCCGTTTCGCCGGGAAATATCCCGCCAGCACTCCGACCAGCACTGCAAATACCATGGACATCAGCACAAGCCACCACGGAATATAAGATATCGTGCTGTCTGTTCCCATCGACATAGCGCCGCTGCTTCCAACAATTATATTAATGGCTGCTGACATTACGAAGCTTAGAATATTTCCGGCAATTCCTCCGAGAAGACCTATAAACGCTGCTTCCAGCAGGAACATTTCCCGGATATTCCTAAGACTGCATCCAAGTACCTTCATCACACCGATTTCCTTTGTCCGTTCATAAATGGACATCATCATCGTATTTGCAATTCCGATTGCAGCTACCAGTAATGACACCGCACCAATACCTCCGAGCACCGCCTGTACAATCGCGAACTGACTCTTCATACTGTCCAGATATTCCGCATTGGTCTCAACATTATATCCCATATTACGGATTACATCAGCGACCTCATTCACGTGATCTATATCGTCTGCTTTCACTTTTAATGACGTATAATAGAAGCCTTTTAATGCCTTTCCAGCTTTGGTCTTCGGCTGTCCCGGAATGACTTTGCCTGCATATTCTTTCCGCAATAACTGCTTTAAAGTCTCCAGGTCACAAAATACACTGTCATAATTATTGGAATAGTCATCCAGGCCACCATTTATCACACCGCTTGCCCTTACTACATATTTTTGGACAGGTTTTGTCTGTCCGGTTCCGGAATCTGACTGGCTCCCTGCACCTGCTGTTCCGTCTGTACTGTCTCCAAAGGCTGTGCTGCTGTCACTATTGTAATTCTCTGTATCCGTGATCATGAAAAGAGAATCTTTCATCAGATTGATATTCGGGACTTTCCCGGTATCATAATATCCATTTCCGCTTCCTGTTTCATAAAAATCAGTGATCACGCCATTTCCGAATATCAGCTCCAGATGTCCTGTTCCGGTCTTTGGAAGCGTTCCATCTCCAAGATCCATATTTAGGGATTTCAGGCCTTCCGGTGTCATTCCTTGCAGCTGGACATACGCCATATAGGAGCCTTTCAGCAGGATCACCGAAGTCTCATAGATTGGTGCAGCTAATTTCACATGATCCATTTTACTGATCTTTTCAACCAACTGGTCATCTATCCTTTTTTCTGTCTCCTGTCCTGATCCCATACTTTCTGTCGTCATACCGTCACTGTTGTCCGATCCGGTCACAGTGATACTGGTCAGACCTCCTGACTGTTCCACTTCCTTATAAAGAGACTGCTGCATACCAAGTCCGAGTGAGATCATCACTACAATCGAAGCTGTACCGATCAACACACCAAGGACCGTCAGAAATGTACGGAGTTTCCTTCTCCGCAGACTATTGATGCTCATCCTCAGAAGATCGTTCCAGTTCATCCAATAACTCCTCCTCTTCAATCTCTGCCAGCTGTTTCTTTTTGCGCTTCTTAAGTATTACGACTGCTGCCACCACTGCAATGACCACTGCTGCGATTACAACCGGAATTACAGGAAAACTTTTCTGTGTCTCCTCCGGCATATCGGAAGCTGCCGCCTCATCATCATCCACTTTTTCTGTCACTTCCAGATTCAGATCTTTCGTGGTTGTTGAAATGTTCCCCGATTCATCTTCATAACTAAGTGTCATCGTTACCTTCGCCGGACCATCCGATATTTTCTTTCCTTCCAGCATGACATCAATCGAACCGGTTGCACCGGATTCTATATTTCCGATAAATACTTCCGACTTTTTGATATTCTTTCCTTCAAATGTAGCTTTTACATTATAGAGCTTGATCCGTCCCAGATTATAAAGACTACACATCACATTTGCTTCTTCACCGACAGCAACGCTCTGCGGACTGATCTCAAAATCGCTGATTTCAAATCTTGCATCCTGCTTCACCGGAATAGAGATACTTGACGATCCTTCTACCTGCGTAGCATTCGGATCTTCATATTTCATGGAAAGTTCCATGTTGTATGGCTTCTGAAGAAGATCTGATTTTGCATTCAGTTCGATACTGATATCGGCTGTTCCATTCGGGGCAATGCTGTCCAGATAGATGGAGCTTGCACCGGATGATGGAAGGAATGCCGGTGATGTCGTCTGTTCATCGCTGCCTTCTGTCGGTGCTGAAAGATCGAACAGCATATTGCTGACTTTCATCTTGGATGTATTTTTCAGATGGATCGTTAACTTGAAATTACTGCCCGCACGGACTTCTGCCGGATCGGTTGTAAATCCGGTTACGATCACACGCGGAACAGAACCATTTCCCGAAGTTTCACCTCCATCCGTACTTCCACCGGCTCCTCCGCTGTAAGCTGCTTCTCCGTTACTGTAACCGCCGGCATCCGGTGTCTGGTAAGATGTGTCAGAACCACTGCCTGCTCCATTGCCTTTTCCTGTATCCTTGCCTTCATCTGTATCTTTGTTGTCTTTATTATCCTGTGTGTCTTTCTGTACCGGCTTTGCTGTGGTATTCATATAAAACCATTTTGCTGTCTCTTCCTGCCCATCCGCAGATATTGTAAATTTCAATTTATATCTTTTTGTTGGAACATCATCTCTTTGAATAAATTCAAAAGAAACTTCTTGTTGTTGTCCCATTTTAAGCGTTCCTAAACTTTTCTGATAGCTTTGTTTTTCGGTTTTAAATGGCCAATCTTCATTCTTGTCTCCCAAATCTGGCGTTATTGTAACATTATTCAACTCATTTCCAGAATTATTAGTTATTACAAAGTTCCAGTTTTTCTTTTTCCCTGCTTCAAATACGGGTGCTTCATTGTTCTTCGATGCAATAAAAATTCCTTTCTCTGTGCCTGTTGCAGCCTGTACCATCTGCGGATGCAGCATAGTTGTCATCATGATCACTGCCAGAAAGGCAACAATGATTCTTTTCAAGCAATTATTTCCTGTCTCTTTCTGTATTCGTTTCTGCATGTCTTCCTCCCTCTTCTTTCCCTTTTTTCCATCGGTTATCTTCTATCTTAATGATCCTGCCGTCCCGGATATGAAATACCCTGTCCGCATAAGTTGCCAGATGATCATCATGTGTGACCATGACCAGTGTCTTCTTCTGCTCTCTGACCACCCGCTGCATCAGTTCCATGACTTCTTCCGATGTATGGGAATCCAAATTTCCTGTCGGCTCATCGGCAAATATAATATCCGGATCTACTACCAGTGCCCTGGCAACTCCCACTCTCTGCTGCTGTCCGCCCGACATCTGGTTCGGCAGATGCTTCTTATGCTTTCCAAGTTTTACCAGATCTAACATCTCATTGGCTTTTCGTACTCTTACATCTCTTGGAACGCCGCGGAAACTAAGCGGCAATGCTACATTTTCCACCGCATTCAACGTTCCCATCAGATGAAATGACTGAAAGATGAATCCCACATGATCCCGCCGGAATGTCACCAATTGTTCTTCATTTAACTTTTCAATATGCTTTCCCGCAATGATGACCTCTCCCTTTGTCGGTTTTTCCAGCCCCGCCAGCATATTCAGAAGTGTAGATTTACCGGAACCGGATGTTCCGACAATTGCACAAAACTCTCCTTCATATATCTCAAAATCCACACCATCCAGTGCGCGTACAAACTCATCACCAACACGGTACAGCTTGTATAGATTCCTGACTTCAATTACCTTCCTCATACTCCTCCTCTCTGTCGTTTTTCAGACTTTTCAGAATATGGATTCATTTTACTATAAAAATATAAAGACTTCCTCTTATAAATTATGAAGATTTTCTTAATACCTCCGACCGTTCAGATAATATTTCTCATTTATGCCGTTTAAATTCCTACGCCATATCACACGTATTATATTTTATACAATTTTCGCTAAGATTTTCCGTGCATATTATTTCAGAAGTGGTATAATTGGTAGGACAATTTCACCAAAGTAAAGTGGATATCTTATGATTCACAAGATATAGGGAGGAACACATGAAGTTTGTAAGACAATTTATGATCATCCTGGCGATCTCATTCGTCGGAGAACTGTTGCACGCATTACTGCCGCTCCCGGTTCCGGCCAGCATCTACGGCCTCGTTCTTATGCTGATCGGTTTACAGACCGGTATACTTCCACTCAATGCAGTAAATGAAGCCGGAGGATTTCTGATTGAAATCATGCCAATGCTTTTTATCCCTGCCGGAGTCGGACTTATGGTTTCCTGGGGTGCTTTAAAGCCAGTCATCATTCCGATCAGTATTATTATCGTCGTTACAACCATCCTTGTTATGGCCGTAAGCGGACGTATTGCACAGTTTATCTTAAAGAAAGAGGACAAAAAACATGAGTAAATTATTACAGGATTCCACATTTTTCTGTCTGGCGATCAGCCTGATCGGATATGAGATTGGTATCATTCTCAGACAAAAAACGAAACTTGCGCTTTGTAATCCACTGCTGATCTCCATTGTATTTATTATTATTATTTTGAAAGTTACCAATATTAAATATGAAGTGTATGAGGACGGCTCGCAGTTACTCAACTATCTGCTGACACCTTCTACGGTCTGCCTTGCAATTCCTCTGTATCAGCAGATGGGACTGCTAAAGAAGAACATGAAAGCAATTCTTGCCGGAATTCTCTCCGGAGTCTTCACAAGTCTTGCCGGCGTGTGGGTCTTCTCAACATTATTTCATCTGGATAAGCAGATCTATGCAACGTTACTTCCGAAGTCGATTACAACAGCAATCGGAATGGGTATTTCGGAAGAGCTTGGCGGAATCGTTACCATTACAGTAGCCGCCATCATTATCACCGGTATCATCGGAAATATGTTTGGTGATGTAATCTGCAGACTGTGCGGAATCAGACATCCTATCGCAACGGGACTTGCGATCGGTACCGCAACGCATGCCATGGGAACTGCAAAAGCTATGGAAATCGGTGAGATCGAAGGTGCCATGAGCAGTCTTTCTATTGCGGTTGCCGGACTTATAACGGTTGTCGGATCAACTATTTTCTATCAATTATATTAAAAATATAAATCAGACATATGGAGGTAAATGATTATGGAAAAAACAATTATCTGCATCGGACGTGAATATGGAAGCGGTGGACATGCCATCGGAAAGATTCTGGCAAAACGCACCGGATATGAATTCTATGACAAAGACCGTTTCATCGCAATCGCAAAGGAACGCGGCTTCGAAGGTGAAGTCGAAGAATATCTGGAAGAGCAGCCGATGAACAGCTTACTGTATTCTATCGCTCTTAACTACTCCAGACCGAAGAAAAAACCTTTCCCTTTTGAATTGGTAGAAGAACTGGCTGCCGAAAAGCCCTGCATCATTATCGGACGTTGTGCCGGTTATCTGACACACGGACAGGACAATGCATTCAGCGTATTCGTTCATGCGGATATGGAGAAACGTATCGCAACCGTTATGGCACGCGATCATATCAATACTCGATTAAAGGCCAAACGCAAGATTGAAGAGATTGACGAGAAGCGCAGTGCTTTCCGTAAAGAATTCACAGGGCAAGAGTGGGGACAGTCAAAATATTATAATCTGTCTATTGATACCACACATCTGACTTTTGATCAGGCTGCGGATCTGATTCTTTATTATAAGAAACTTGCGGAAGAATCACATGAATAGACACGAATCTGCAAATCTAACTTTATAAATTTCTTTATGAATCAGACTTTCTGTGCTAAAATTTTTGTGACAAGAACTTTGGCACAGAATTTTTATACCCAATATGCAAGAAAAGCTGCCAGTGGTAGGTTTTCTGTATTACCATTTATCATAAAGATACGGATTTGACATAAGGAGGATTTGACATGATCAAGGTCATTGGTCTTAATATCAAAGTATTAAAAAAGGAGCCTTTCTCCGGCTCTCATCAGGGGATGCGCTTCTTCATGCGTGCAGAAGATGATACACTGCATGTATGGGTATATCCGGAACCGTGGTGTTTCGAGAAGACTTCCGATGATATGAAGACAGCAAAAGATTTTCCATTTACCCAGGAGGGACTGGATGATTCACTGGAATGGATCAGCCAGGAATTCGAAAATCGGAAGGATTACTGGATGCAGATGGAGAAGGATAAGATGAAGATGATATTGCAAGGGCGCGGGGATTCGTAGCTGGGATCTTATGAATCCCGCCATAAATACTTAAGCTCGCTACGCTCGCGTGAGATTTCTTTTTATATTTGTTTTACCTTTGCGAATATGTATTTCAGGTATTTGTGTTCTTCATTCGGATCAATGACGTTTACAATACTCAGGCTGTAGATGTCGGAATCGAATTGTTTTGATTCTTTTTTCATAAGGTCTTTGATTTCCCGGTATGTATCTCTGATATCGCCGTCACTCTCCCGGCAGACTGCTGCCAGATATTCACCTGGTTCCATTTCCACGATATCTTCTTTATTCCTGCATCCTTCTTCTGTAAAACTAAATACATTTTTATAGGTATAATTTTCTCTCAGAAATTGTTCTTTATCGATAGAAGCACCCATCGGAAATGCCTGAATACCTGGATTATCACAACGTTTCAGGTGTCTGCGGATATCTTTTTCAATCTCGCCGGATGAAGTTGCCGGCTTTGATATTACTTCGGTAAATATAAAATACCACGAAACCCCAATCTCACGAATTACTGGATGTCCCTGATCTGCAATACGGATCTGATCCAGAATCTGTCTGGTTCCTGCAATGGTGCGAATCTTACGGTCCAGTTCCTGCCGCATAAGAAGCAGTTTGTCATACTGCTGTTCTACAAATTCATCGAATCTTATCTCTTCTCCGCCAAGCAGATATTCTTTGATATCTCCAACCGAACAATCCAACCCCCGGAATGTCCGTATAAAATAATATGAACTGATCTGTGCATAACTATAGTAATGATAGCCATTGACCGGGTTCTTCTTCGGCACAAGAATTCCCTGTCGTTCATAATACCGTAAGGTATCTCTGGTGGTCTGGCACATCTTTGCAAATTCGCCTGCGGTGATACAATATTCGCCTTTTGCCTGCATAGCTTTCACTTCTTTCTTCTCTTAACTTTCTGCAATCAGCAATACTTTCTTTTATAAATCAATTTCTTTCTTGTTCTCTTGACATGGGGGTTACACCCAGTTTTATTCTATCACAGGATTTGCGGTATGACACTGCATTTTCCGCAACTCACTGAACTTAATCACTATTTAGTATTTTTTGAATTTTAGACGAAACGCAAATACCGTTAAAATTTCGGAAATACAGCATACACAATGGAGGTCTCTCATGAATATTTTAAAGAAAATATACTGCCGCATTTTTCAAACTTGTTTTCGTATCGCACTCCCTGTTCTTCCTTACAGAGAACCGGAACTGATCGACGGATTCAAACACGTCCCGGAAGTCCTGAAAAAACATCACATTTCCCATATCCTGCTCGTCACCGATCCGGGGGTCTACAAACTCGGGCTTACAAAACCTTTGGAAAAACAGCTTTTAAAATCTGAAATTTCATGTACAATATATAAAGATACAGTTGCAAATCCGACTTCTGCCAATATAGAAGAAGCCAAAAATCTTTATCTGGCACACGGATGTCAGGCACTTCTGGCTTTCGGTGGCGGCTCTTCCATGGACTGTGCCAAAGCAGTCGGTGCAAGACTTGCCCGCCCGAACAAACCGCTGGCTAAGATGGAAGGTATCTTAAAGATCTGGCATAAGCTTCCACTTCTGATTGCAGTTCCGACAACTGCCGGAACCGGAAGTGAAACCACGCTTGCAGCTGTCATCACTGATGCAGATACACATCACAAATATGCAATTAACGATTTTAATCTGATTCCGGATTATGCGGTTCTGGAGCCGTCCGTTACGTATGGACTTCCGCCGCAGCTTACGGCAACTACGGGAATGGATGCGCTGACACATGCGATCGAGGCTTATATTGGTCGTTCAACTACGAAGCAGACCCGCGCCGCATCGATCGAAGCGATCCAGCTGATCTTCGATAACCTGCAGACTGCATATAAAAATGGAAATAATAAAACTGCAAGACGTAACATGCTCCGCGCCTCTTATCTCGCCGGAACGGCATTTACCAAGAGTTATGTCGGATATGTACACGCTGTAGCTCACAGTCTCGGCGGATGCTACGGTATCCCGCACGGACTTGCCAATTCCGTACTCCTTCCGATCGTACTGGAAGCGTATGGAACTGCTGCACATAAGAAACTGGCCAGACTTGCACGGATCACCGGCATTTCTGATTCGAAACTTGATGCAGTTGCAGCCGAAGAGTTCATCAACCACATCCGCAACATGAACATTTCCATGAATATCCCGGAGACCCTGGACGGTATCCGTAATGAAGATATTCCAAAGCTTGCCTGTTATGCGGACAAAGAAGCCAACCCGCTCTACCCGGTACCTGCGTTATGGGGACCTGAGAAACTGGAACAGATGTATCATCTTGTACAGGAGGTAAGTGAACATGACAGAAACAGAAATTCAGAACATCCTGGAAAAGCAGCATAAATTTTTCCAGACAGGCCAGACACTGCCTGTAAATTATCGTATAGAACAACTCAAAAAATTAAAAGATTCCATCATCCGGCATGAACCGGATCTGAACCTTGCCTTAAAAGCCGACCTCGGAAAAAGCGAGACTGAAAGCTATATGTGTGAGGTAGGACTCACTCTTTCAGAACTTAGCTGGATGTTGAAGCACATCAAGAAACTGACGAAGGAGAAATGGGTTCCGACGCCATTGGCACAGTTTGCCGCCAAAAGCTTCCGCTCGCCTTCGCCTTACGGAACAGTTCTCATCATGAGTCCGTGGAACTACCCGGTTCTTCTGACACTGGAACCACTGATTGACGCACTGGCAGCCGGCAATACCGCTGTTGTTAAACCAAGCGCTTATGCACCAGCCACCAGCCGTGTCATGCAGGAGATCATCGAAGAATGCTTCTCAGAAGAATATGTTGCTGTCGTAACCGGCGGACGTGCGGAAAATCAGGCTCTTTTGAACCAGCGTTTTGATAAAATCTTCTTCACCGGCGGAAAGACGGTCGGACGCGAAGTCTTAAGACATGCAGCCAAATACCTAACACCGGTCACACTGGAGCTTGGTGGCAAAAGCCCATGTATCGTGGATTCCACAGCCAAGATTCCACTTGCCGCAAGACGTATCGTTTTTGGAAAATACTTAAACTGCGGACAGACCTGTGTTGCTCCGGATTATATCCTCTGCGACAAAGCCATTCGTGACCAGTTGATCGATGCAATCAAATCCGAGATCCGCCGTCAGTTCGGCAAACACCCGTTGGAAAATCCAAGTTACGGTAAAATTATCAACCGGAAGCATTTCCAGCGTCTGCAGGGACTGATCGATTCATCGAAAGTAATAATCGGCGGGCAGTCCGATGCCAAGATTTTACGCATCGCACCTACCGTTATGAAAAATGTCACCTGGGATGATGCCATTATGGGCGAAGAAATCTTCGGACCGATTCTTCCAATTCTGACTTACGAATCACTGGATGAAGCCATCCAGACCGTGGAATCCCATCCACATCCGCTGGCACTGTATTTCTTCAGTGAAGACAAAGCTGCTCAGAAGAAAGTCCTTGACCGCTGTCACTTCGGCGGTGGCTGTATCAACGATACCATCATCCATCTTGCCACCAGCGCCATGCCGTTCGGTGGTGTCGGCGAAAGCGGCATGGGCGGATATCACGGACAGGCCGGATTTGATGAGTTTACACATTACAGAAGTATTGTGGATAAGAAGACGTGGATGGATCTGCCGGTGCGGTATCAGAGGTATAATAAGTTTAAGAGGAAGATGCTGCGGATGTTTTTAAAATAATTTTCTATTTAGTTCATCATCGTGGCTTACCCCGGTCCATGAGAAAGACTTGGTATTATGTTTGTTGCTGGATGTCACGATGCAGAAGTTCTAAGGCAGTCCGCCTTCCCTAAGAACGAAAGGGTCTCCGCTCAAAACTCACCCCTACGGGGTTCAAACAATTCGCTCCGTCCCTTTAACGGGAAGTCAAACTGCCTAAGAACTTCTACACATCGCGCCAAAATACGCATCAAACACAATACCAAGTCTTTCTCATGTCGTGATTGGCCAATGATAATGAATTCAATAGAGGGATTGTAACCGTTGTGTAGCCGGAAAGTTGTGGTGAAACCATTGATTTTCCGGCTTTTTCGTACACTTCCGGTATCACAAAGGTTACGGTTCCTCTGTTTAATTATTATGGCATGCGAAACCTCAGGAATAAAACTACAAGGTCCCAGCCTGTGCATACGGACTCATGGTTGGAAATTCTTAAGTAAAAAAGTTGACCGTTTGCTCACAAAAAATCCACTGTCTGAGACGAATGTCGAGTTTGGATTTTTTGTGAGCTCGTTTTTAGGTCAACTTTTTTGCTTTAGGATTTCCCCATGTTGGAGTCAGCACAGGCTGGGACCTTGTAGTTTTATTCCGGTCGGTGACAGCCGCCATGATGCATTAAATAGAAAATGCCTCTAACTCCTCCTGCATCTCCCGGAAGAATTCCGACGTATGCCACCCATCCATTGCCGCATGAGCAATCGTAAGCGTCAGTGGAAGTGTCAGTTTCCCGTTATCTTCTGTATATTTACCAAATGTAATAATCGGAAACAGCGCTACATGATCCGACACTATCGATGTCGCATATCCGGTATAATCCAGCCACGGCACACAAGAGATGCAGTAGAAATTCACCGGCTGTCCGGCTTTTGCTTTGACTCCCCGGACTTTCTTTGCAGCTTCTATATCCGTTTCGATTCTCTTATAAAAAGTCGCAAAGTCTGCATCATATTCGCTCCAACAGTCAGAAAATGTGTGATCTTCTTTGTGAAAGATTGTATAATTTGGATGCACAACATCCCACACTCCCGGATTGCCTTCTTCGTCCGTCATCATCTTCATAAATGGCAGGCGGTTCACAACATTTGACGTACACCAGATGAATGCCGCATAGAAATGCACTCCGAACCGGTCGCATTCTGCTCTTAATCTTGTTACATCCAGGCGCGCTGTCATACTGTAGTTTACTTTTAATTTTTCGGTATAATACTTATAGTGATCCTGACGCGACCAGGTTGACTGGTCGATTTTTCTATATGGTGGAAGACTCATAATGTCACCTCTTATTGTATATTATTTCGAATTTATATAAAAAACGCGCAAAAATAGCCGCCCCATGTCTGGTAAACTAGGCGACTATTTTTAATACATAAATTAATTATCAGGACTGACCGTCTATCGGCAACACCCTTTTTCTATAACTATACTAACATCATCTAATGAATGTGTCAATTTCTTATTTCATCCCAGAATGACTCCCCATCTCCCTGGTATTTACTTCCAAGAGCTTCCGCAATCGTCGCCGCCATATCTGCAAAACCTTTTCTGGTATGCAGATTCACCCCTGCTTTGATCTCTTTTCCGTATATAAGACAAGGCACATATTCTCTTGTATGATCCGTTCCGGTATATCCCGGATCACAGCCATGGTCTGCCGTAATCATCAACATATCGTCGTCCCGCATATTTGCGAGGAATTCCCCTAACTGTTCATCGAATCTCGTCAGTGCTCCTGCATATCCTGCAATATCACGCCGGTGTCCATAGATCATATCCCCATCTACTAAGTTCACATAGCAAAGTCCGTCGAACTCTTTCTTCTGTATCTCGATCGTCTTTTCCATATTCTTTTCATTTCCCTGATTCGGGTAGGTCTCCGTCACTCCCTGCCCTTCAAAGATATCATAGATCTTTCCGACACCGATCACATCTTTTCCTTCTGCTTTTAATGCATCCAACACCGTCTGTCTCGGCGGTGCAAGTGAAAAGTCATGCCGTCTGATTGTCCGTTCGTAATTTGGCCATGTTCCGATGAATGGTCTTGCGATCACTCTTCCGACTCCGAGATCTCCAGTCAGCATCTCTCTGGCAATCTTACAATATTCATATAACTGCTCTACCGGAATTATCTCCTCGTGCGCTGCAATCTGGCATACACTGTCCGCAGATGTATACACGATCAGTGCTCCTGTCTCTTCCTGCTCCCGGCCATAATCATAAATGACCTGTGTACCCGAATACGGCAGATTACACAGAATCTTTCTTCCCGTCCTTTTTGAAAATTCCTCTATGAATACTTTCGGAAATCCGTCCGGGAATTTCGGAAGCGGATCCGGCGTTACGATACCCGCCATTTCCCAGTGTCCGGTCGTCGTATCCTTTCCACATGATAATTCCTGCATTTTTGCAAAACTTCCGGTCGGATTCTCTGTACTTTTTGCATATTCCATACCATCAATCTGGTAGATTCCTATCTTTTCCATATTCGGAATATGAAGTTTCCCGCTGTCATAGCAGCTCTTCCATGTATTACTTCCGACATCACCAAACTTATCTGCATCCGGAGCTTCCCCGATGCCGGCACTGTCCAATACAATCCAGAAAATACGTTTCATAGAATCAGTCCTTTCGGTCTTTTTCTTTTATTATAAGTCTATATCATAAAGGCGTGCAAGATACAGGGATCTATAATTTGTCATTTTCCCTAATAAAATCACATTTTCAAATTATCCATTAGTAAGTAAATATATATTGTGTTTTCTATTATTAATTACTATAATCATATCATGGGTGCTACCAAAACGGTAGGCGATTAGTCCTTCAGCATCGGATACACAATTGGTAAGGATAATCATAAGACACAAAAATAGCCGCCCACAGTCTGGTAAACTAAGCGACTATTTTTTAACCTTGATCTACTGCATGTAGCTAATTGCAGCATTATCATTTTCCATCTACTTTCTAAATCACATACATCATAACCGCAACCACCGGCCCTGCAACTGCCTGGATAAATGATGGTAAATTCTTATCTTCTTTCTGTTCCAGATCATTTTCCGTAACCTGAACTCCCTGTTTCTTAGAAAGCATCGTAGATAATAAGATTGTCACAACTACTGCACAGATTGCCGGAATAAAGTTCTTCATCATAAGTGATGTAAGGTCTACTTTAAATGCCTCGGATACCGCAATCGTATTTGGATTCGGTGATATGATATTTCCGGCCTTTCCTCCTCCGATCATCGCAAGAAGCAGCGCCTCTTTGTGATATCCGGACTTCTTTCCAATCGCAAGTGCTCTTTTTTCTCCTGTATGTTATCTTTTATAAAATATAAAAATCTATTTCAGACTTTATTTCTTTTCATTTTTACCTGTTCTGCCTTATCTCCATAAACGGTATACTTGTTCCGCAGTATCCGCCAGGTTTCTCTTCGCATTTTCATTCTTCATAGCTTCTTCCAGCGTGGTAATGCCTCGTAAAACCGGGAAGAATGCGTCAATTCCATGCTCGTTACATTCTCTTGCATCCCGTTCTACCGATCCTGCAAATGCGATCACTGTCTTTCCGTATTTTTTAGCCAGCTTTGCTACTCCGATCGGTGCTTTTCCCATCGCCGTCTGTCTGTCCAGTCTTCCTTCTCCCGTAACTACCAGATCCGCATCTTTGATATATTCTTCCAGCTGTGTCTCCTCCAGTACGATCTTGATCCCGGATTCCAGCACTGCATTGGTAAATGTTAAAAATGCGAATCCCAGTCCTCCGGCAGCTCCGGTTCCGGCCTGTTTTGCATTTGCTTTCGGGAATTTTTCTTTTGCCAGTGCCGCATAATATGCCAGCCATTTGTCCATCTGCATGATCATAGATGGCGTTGCTCCTTTCTGCGGTCCGTAAACAGCACTTGCTCCCTGCTCTCCACACAGCGTATTTGTTACATCACACGCAATCCGGAACTCACATTCTTTCAGTTCTGGTATCACATAGGTATCCGTGATCGTCTCCAGTTCTTCCAGACCTCTTGCACCAAATGGTACCGGCTGTCCATTCTTGTTCATGAATCCGAATCCAAGTGCCTGCAGCATCCCGATACCTCCGTCATTCGTTGCACTGCCTCCGATTCCGATGATAAATCTTCTACAGCCTTTTCCAATCGCATCTTTGATTACTTCCCCGACACCGTAAGTCGTTGTGTAAAGTGGATTCTTCTTTTCATCCGGCACCAGTGTAATTCCCGCTGCTCCTGCCATCTCAATTACTGCCGTCTTGCTACTTTCAATGACTCCATATTCACAGACTACCGGTGTTCCAAGTGGTCCCGTCACCTGAATCTCCTGTTTCATGCCATTCATTCCGGCAACAAGCGCTTCTACCGTTCCTTCGCCTCCGTCTGCCAGCGGTCTGATCTGCACATCCACATCTGAATCTACTCTGTGTACTCCTTCTGTTACTGCAAGTCCTGCTTCCATCGAAGTCATACTTCCTTTAAACGAATCGATTGCTGTTACAATTTTCATAGTTTGCTTCCTCCTCATTTTCACAAATTTTCGTTATTTGTTTTGTGTTATTCACTGACTTTTTCCTACATCTAGGTCTTTTGGATTTATTCATACTATAACAAACTTTTCCAGTCATTTATATGTCCTTTATAACATATTTTTTTAAATTATGCTTCCATTCTGCAGGTTGCCGTGGGAAAATCCACTCCTGTTTTTCAAGTTCATCATTCTTATGAATCTGCACTTACCGCTATAAATACTCTGACAAATACATCTGAAAATTTTGCACTTTTTGATGATCTGACATTGCAGTTAATTCTGTCTTCTGTAACCGACGACACCCGGAATCATTTTCTTCAGAAGACGATCAGTGGTCTTTCTACGCAGGATCTGGACATAATAAAAGTGTATTTTTCTGAAGATATGTCACTTATCAGAACTTGTGGCAAACTGTATCTTCATAAAAATACACTTCAATATAAGTTAAACCGTATTCATAAAATAACCGGCCTTAATCCCCGGAAATTTCAGGATGCTGTACTTCTGTATCTTGCTGTGCTTCTTCGGACGAATCTATGATTCTACCTTTAATCACCGGCTCTATCGTCTGTTCCATCAGGCGATGGAGCAGATCAATACCTCCATTCTCCCTGATACGGGAATAGATCGGATGCTTAGTAACTTCTGTCGTGATGGATTCCATTCCTTCCATGATCAGAGCCTTACCGGGTGATTCATACCATTTTATTTCTATATATTCCGGTGTTATTAATTTTGATGCCGATGTATCCTTAACAAATGTCACATATAACTTCCGCCTCATCGCTTCTTCCAGATACACTATTTCCACTTTCAGAACCGGATTGTCATCCACATCAGAAGAGCGTTCTCCCTTCACCGCAACCAGATATGTTTCTCCATGAATGCTCAGTTTATTTTCTATATATTGATTCCAACCCATTTCCAGTTCTATAGACTCTTCGCCCTCCTGAAAGCAGAGGATCAGGGTCTGCTGCAATTCTTTCGTTCTCTTTTTATAGAAATTGATCTTCGATATACCATCCGTCATATTGTTGTGCATGACCTGCATAACCAGCGGAAAAAGTCCGACACTTTCCTGTTCCATCTCATAACATGTACCATCCAACAAATCTGTCAGTAAATGAATCTGTTGATTTTGTACTTTTTCTATTTCGGTCTGTCTTTCGCGGACTCTATATTTTGAGGAATTCTTCTTCCAACCGCCTTTTCCGATTATAAGGGGACTGTTATAATATTGATCATTCTTTAGTCTTTTTCCAGCCAGCCTTTCGGTCAGTTCCTGCAGCTTTGCATACGCAATTGGATTCTCCGGAAGTGTCTCTTTTGGCATCCAATCTACCGGGAAATATTTTCTTATAATATTCAGCATCACATTGTCCTGGAATAGTTCTTCATTTCCCGCATTCGTTACGATCACCATATCAACGTCCGGATAGATCAGCACATTCTGCCCAAGCATTCCATTATATTCAAAGCTTCCCGGACGTTCTTCCATCCAGAGCTGATATCCGTATCCGTAAGTACCTTCTATACTATCTACTTTTTTCATAACAGACGCCTCTGCCCAGCTTTCCGGAATGATCTGTTTTCCATTCCATTTCCCCTTATTCAGATACAGCTGTCCAAGCTTCGCCATATCCTCTGTATGCATAAAAAGTCCCCAGCCGCCTTTCGTAATTCCTCTCGGACATTTCTCCCACAGATAATCTGTAATTCCCAATGGCTCGAACAGTCTCGGCTTCAGATATTCATCCATCGGCATTCCGGTCCGTTCTGTTATGATCGCAGAAAGCACATAGGAATTCAGACTGTTGTACTGGAATTTTGTGCCTGGTTTTTCTGATATCGGTGCATTCAGATAACTTTCCAGCCAGTCATTTCCGGATACGATTCCTGATTCATTAAATGTTACGCCGCTTGTCATCGTCATCAGGTTCTCTACCGTGACCTCCGGCCGGAATATTTTCGCCCAGGTACTTCCTTTATCGTGAAAAATTTTATAAATGTTTTCTGAAAGATCCAGTTTTCCCTCATCTATCAGAAGTCCTGTTGCCATTCCGGTGATGCTCTTACACATGGAATGTGTGATATGCCAGATTCCTTTTCTGTATGGCGCAAAGTCTGCCTCACAGATCACATTTCCATGACGCAGCACCATAAAATGATGCATATCTGTATTCGGTGAATCTGCCAGTTCCTGTATCAGGTATCTCAGATGATCTGAGCCTATCCCCTGGCTTTCCGGAGTCTTTCTTGGAAATATCTGTTGCTGATTTTTCGTTTTTTCTATATCCTGATCCTGTATTACCGGTACTTTATCATGCATATGCATTCCATTTTCCGGTTCCGGACACCTTGTTTTCTGAGGTACAAAATCCACCTTGCTGATTCCTTCTGTCTTTCCCAGAATCATATTGGTTACCATCTCTATTACTGCAAGCTGCTCTTTTGCCATAAGATCACCTCATTTTCATCATGTTTTCTTACTCTTATTTCTATACACAATCCGCAATTCTACTCTGTCCGCGGTTCTATATATGATGTAGTATAGCAAAAAAACCCGGACATCTATACTTCGATATCCGGGTTTTTCCGTATTTTTATAAATTTTATCTTTTGTTTATTCTGTTGCTTCTGCGGCTTCCTCATCGGCATCATCATCCGCCTCACTGTTGTGTACATACTGCAATGTAACAACTGTAGTCTCAGGATCAGTCATGACATCTACATCTTTGTCACTTGAAAGTGTAAGATCTTTTACCTTGATAGAATCTCCGACTTTCATGTTACTTACATCAACTTCTACCTTGTCAACCAATGCTGACGGATATGCCTTGAACTGTACTTCTTCCAGTAACTGCTCCAGTACACCACCTGCATCTTTCTCATGTCCGACCAGAACGATCTCTGCTACAGAATGTACTTTTTCATTACTTACAAGTGCCTGGAAGTCTATCTCATCTACCTGACCTTTTAATGGGTTAAACTCGACATCTTTAATCAGAACATTCATCTTCTCACCTTCGATGTCCAGCATTACCTGACTACCTTTGTGGCAAGCCTTAAGTAAACGGTCAACAGCTGCTTTTTCCATCTTAACCGGAACAGACTCTTTCATCTCTCTTCCGAAGACATTACCAGTAACGTAACCTTCTCTTCTTAATTTCTTTGCTTTGATGTCCATGCTTCTTTTTTCAGCTTTTAAAGTATTCATTTATCTTTTCCTCCAAAAATCTGATGCTTAGCAGCCTTCGCTTTGCGGTTTCAACGCTACAAAGAGGTTTTGTTAAGTAGGTTTCCTTTGTTACAGTCGTATTATAACACCTACAGCAGATAAAGATTCACCAAAAAGTTGATTTTTTTGTCCAGGTTTTTATGCATAATTTATCTACGTTTTTCCAGTTCCTCCGTCATCTCACCACGGATACTGTCCAATTTATAAAAATATGTCAGAACTGCGATCAGCACACTACGAAAAATCCCTGGAATGCAGCGATCAGTCCCGCTACACTTGCATTTTTCTTATATTCAGAATAATCGATCACATCTGGCTGCATTGCAAATATGAGGAAGAAAATGCACATTGCTGCAATACCATAAATTGTCATTGTGATCAGATATCCTCTTCCTTCGTTGCCATGTCCGAAGAATTTGACCAATGGTGCTGTAATTGACATAACGATTGCTGTTCCCGCCATCGCACAGATCATTCTTGTGGATACAAGAATATCACGCTCATGAATATCCGATAGAAAAGCCCGGATATCAAAGACGTAACCTACATTTCATTAAATTACCATCTGGGCGGTGCCATCATCGTAGACGGTCAGCTTCTTACCGCTACTACAGGAAAAAGCGAAACTTTTGAACACATGACACTGGTTCCCGGAGGTCATGATTGCTACTGTGGACGTCAGGGATGTGCGGAATGCTATTGTTCCCTAAACTCGCTTCTCGGAGATTCCGATAACCTGGAAGAATTTTTTGAAAAAAAATCAGCCGGCGATACCGGCTGTATAGAAAGATGGGAGGATTATTTAAGACATCTGTCCATTCTGATCAACAACCTGCATATGGTTCTGGAGCATACCGTTATATTAGGCGGACATGTTGCTCCTTACTTTACAGATGAAGATCTCTCTAAAATCCGTCATTACGTGGCTGAGCGTTCTACCTTTGATGATGACACCAGTTACATCATTCCCGGCAATCATGCAGATATTATTTTCAGAATATTTTGTCTTTTTATTATTTTTCACATTTTTTTCAGATTACCTATTGACATTTTCACTTTCGTGCGATATTATAATATCAACAAAAGAAAAGGAGGACGGACCACCAATCAGTTAAATCTTTATTTAAAATCTAAAGAAAGAGGTACAGTCCAATGCAGAGGACAATCTAAACTGAAAAGAGTCTAATAAAGAAAAAGGAGGACAAACCACCAGGAACGTAAATTTAACATCATTAAAAAAATGATAAAAAAACAAATCGAAGAAAGAAAGAGGTATAGTCCATTGGATGAAATATCATAAAAATCCATCGTATTTAAAAAATTATTAAGTACGGTGGATTTTTTATGCTTCTGTTTATTTTTATTTCTAACTAATGTACTCGGTTACCTGATCATCTCGACCTCCTGAAATGCCTTGATAAATTGTTTCTTTCCGTAATTTGGAAATTCTACTTCTACCATCATATCGTCTTCCGATGTCACAATACCGGTTCCATATTTGGGATGTATCGCTTTTTGTTCCTGAACATTTTCTGTTTTCTCGGATTCCGTTTTTTGTTCCTGAACATTTTCTGCTTTCTGTGCTTCTGCTTTTCGGATTTCTTCTTTTGCCCTTCTCGTTAGTTCTTTAAGATTTGTCCGCTTTTCTTCATCACTGCGTATTTCTTTCCACTCAAGTAATTCCTCCGGGATCATTTTCAGATAATTACTGTAACTGCCCAATACCCCCGGTTCTCCCGGATTCGTGTAATAAGAAAGTTCCAGGTGATTTCTTGCACGCGTGATCCCTACAAAGAATAATCTCCGTTCTTCCTCTTCCTGATCAAAGCTACTGCATCTGATCGGCAGCAGTCCCGGATTTACTCCGATAATGAATACCGTATCAAATTCCAGCCCCTTCGATGCATGTAATGTCATGAGTTTTACTCTGCCGCCTGCTTCTTCCTTCTCCGCAGACTCTTGCGTATCCTCTGGACTTTCTATTGTTCCGAGTGCCATCCCATTTAGGAATTCCCGGATTCCGTCTGACATATTCAGCTTCTTTTCCCTGCTATATGTACAGATCTGATTCAGAAAATCCAATACCTGCTTTGCATCTTGCTGATAATCTGCAGAGGTAGGGTGCAGTGCTTCTTTCAATCCAAGCGAATCAAATATATCTTCTCCTGACAATACTTCTTTCTCTGTATAAAACAGCATCATATTCTTATATATATCAGATTTCTCTGTCTTGTGATTCTTTATAATGTCTTCTGCTTTCTTTTTTGTGCATTTGTCTCCGAACCTTTTATCCATCAATACCTGCATTCCCGCCTGTATATCGTCCGGATGCGTCGCAAATCTTAAGACATACATAAGCCAGTTCAATACAGGAATATCTTTCCACGACTTTTTCACCGATACTTCATATGGAATATTCTGTTCTGCAAACATCTTTTCCAGGATTTCTGCCTGTTTTTGCAGCCTGTAAAATACTGCAATATCCCTGTATTCCTTCCCTTCCTGATGAAGTGTCCAGATCTTGTCTGCCAGATACATTGCTTCCTGAAACGGATCATAATGATTCCTTATCTGAATCTTCTCCCCGCATTCATTACTGCCTTGAATCTTTCCGCCAAATTGAAGGAAACGGTTTGCCGCCTCCAGAATGGATGCATTCGATCGGTAATTAACCGGAAGTGAAAGTTCTTTTGCCTGAAACCTGTTCTTTAACAGGAAAAACATATTCTGAGTTGTCCCGCGGAAACTATAGATCACCTGATTTGGATCTCCTACTGCAAAGATTTTCGTCTCCGGTCCTTTTAATGCTTCCAGAAATTCCAGCTGTGACCGGTCACTGTCCTGTACTTCATCCACAATAATCCATTCTGGCCGAGAATTTTTCCCCATTTTCAGAAGTCTTGTCCCCTCTTCCAGCAGATCGGAAAAGCTCATTTTATTCTCTTTCTTCTTTTCCTTCTTTAAAAGAGGATATAACCGAAACAGTTCATCCTTATAGCGGCTGGTTACTTTTCCAGCCTTATAATTTGGATATTCCTGCTCCAGTCTTTTTTTCAAACGGTTTTTATACTTTACTTTCAGACTATATTCTGCAATCAGATAAAGCGCCAGTTCCTGTTCCTCGTCCGGATCTATAATTTCAAACTCCGAAGTCCATTCTTCCGGTGCCATGCTGCTATTTTCCACTGTATGAGCTATTTCTCCATTCTCTGCTTTTGTCTGTAACAGTGTATTTTTCAGCATCCGCATGGCAACACTGTGGAATGTTCCAAAAAACTGCACCTGTTCTTCCGTAAGTCCCGGTTCTTTTTTCTTCAGACGTTCAATAATCTCTCCTGCTGCCTTATTCGTAAATGTCAGCACCACCATCTTCTCAAGCGGAATCTTCTTTTCATAATGCAAATATAAAATTTTCGCGATCAGTACGGTCGTCTTCCCACTTCCTACATTGGCATTTACAATACATGCATCATTTTCATCTGTCACTGCTTCCATCTGATAGGAATTCAACCAATTCCATTCTTCCTTAAAATCCATTCCTGTCACCTAAAATTTATCTTCGTATCGTCGTTTTAACTTGCCTTCTGTCTTTTTCTTTCGCCCCATGTCCTCTTCTGTACGGACAACAATCTCCATATCCTGTGGACATACTGCGTGAAATTTTAATATGTTTTTGATACTTTTCGCATTCTCCGGTATCTTCAGCCAGTCCTCATAAAAGTAACTGTCCACGATCAATATCAGATTATGCTTCTCTATTTCTACTCGTTTTGCGGTCTTCAGAAATGCGCCGCCACTCTCTCCATTCTTAATCACTGTCTCACAGAATTCGTTCCATTTCTCCGGAAGTTTAAAGAATGAATACTGTTTGTGAACACCCGGACGCTCTTCTTCTACCTGCTTTTTTACATATTCCGGTGCTTCCAGCCTTTCCTTCAGGCTTCTAAGTCCCCATAACACCATCTTCTTACTTAATGTATAGTCTCCCACACAGGCCGGACAGCCATCCTCACAGGAACATCCCTTCACCATCTGAATCGCATGGTCGATCACCTCTGGGATCAATTCATAGATTTTCTCTGAATATCCAAGACCACCTTCATACTTATCATAAATGAATAATGACACCACTTCGTGTCCTTCTGATTCTCCGCTGCCAGAATCCATATATCCCTGCACGGTCGCATTATTAGACATTCCTGTATTGATATCATCACGTTCCGTCATCGTCACCATCATCGCCGCGTTCTTTATCGCATTTTGCAGGCCTTCGAAGTGATTATTCAATACAAGTTCTCCTGCCCCATTCGGTAACAGCAGACTTCTGTATACGCGCACCACATCCTCCGGAATATCAATCCATGTACTTTCTGTATCATAATCTTTCTGAAGCGGCTGTGTCAGTGATACATACCCAAGATTCTGATGATTATGAAATTGTAATTTCTTGAACATCGAGATCACTTCGTCTACATTAATATCTCCGAAATGTATCTTCGTTCTTTCCACTGTTTTTTCCTGAAAAGTCTGAAGGATCCGGATGTCTTCGGTTCCTGCCGGGACTGTATAATAATTTCCTTCAAACGACTTCGCTGTTGCTGTCCTGCTTACCAGATCCAGTTTCAGAACCTCATACAATGCACCGTCATGCATATAGACTGCTCCCGGATGTAATTCATGATAGGCCTGCGACTCATCCATCTCTGTAATCTCACGATTCTCATTATCCAGAATTAATTTGAATCTCGTCTTATCCATATTTCTCAGACTGTAATCCCCTGCGGGAAATGCAGGACCCGACCAGGCAAATCTCCCGGCCATACTTTTTACTTCTTCTGCTTTCATCAGAACAGGAATGATCTCACCAAGACTCGGAAACAATGCTGCATCATCCAGACTCAGTGGAAGTTCCGCCGCTGCCGCACGGATATGTGCCAATTCAATCAGCAGATTATCCGGGTCTACGATCGCATTTTCACTTTTTCCTTCAAAAAGCCACCCCGGTTCCACTGCAATGTACTGGTCAAATGGCTGATTTTCAAGAATCAGGTAATTCACACAGGTCTGTCCGTTTCTCCCTGCACGGCCACTCTGCTGCCAGAATGATGCCCGCGTCCCAGGATATCCGACGATCACCGTCGTATCCAGGCTTCCGATATCAATTCCAAGTTCCAGTGCATTAGTCGACACCAGTCCGTTCAGTTCCCCGGACATCATCTTCCGCTCAATTTCTTTTCGTTCCAGAGGTGTGTACCCGCCTCTGTATCCGGCAATTTTTCTGCTATCTGCCTGACTTAAGAAACCTGCCGCATCCAACTTGTCTCTTGCCTCTTTCAAAATAACTTCTACCGTTCGTCTGGATTTTCCAAATGCAATAAAATGCCTCTGCTCTTTTACCAGATCCGGAAGCATATCTGCCGCGACCGTAGACGCCGCATACCTTCCATAAACCTTGTCATTATGTCCTTTGATCTCCGGCGGCTGGATAATTCTATATTCCCTGACCGGTGATGGAGATCCATCCTTCTCAATCAGAGAAAATGCAGTGCCACATACTTTTTTTGCAAGTTCTACCGGATTGGCGATTGTCGCAGAACTGCATAAAAACTGGGGGCTTGAATGATAATACTGGCAGATTCTGTGCATCCGCCTGAAAATATTCGCAAGATGGGCACCAAATGCGCCCCTGTAACTGTGCAATTCATCGATCACAATATATCTCAGATTTGCAAAGATAAAGTCAAACCCATACTTACTGTGATTCGGAAGAAATGCAGAGTTCAACATTTCCGGATTCGTTAATATAATATTCGCACTCTTTCTGATGCGGCTGCGCTCTGCGGGCATCGTATCTCCGTCATAGACTCCTGCCTGAATCTTCCCTTCTCCGAAATATTCCAGTACCGGCTGCAATGAACGGTACTGATCACTCGCCAGCGCTTTCGTCGGATAGACGAAAATCGCCCTTGTGAGTGGATCTTCCAATATCTTCTGCAGGACAGGAATAAGAAATGCCAGCGTTTTTCCGCTGGCAGTCGATGTCGTGATCACTGTATTCTCTCCCCGTCCGGCCTTTTCAAACATTTCCGTCTGATGCATATAAAGAGCATTAATCCCCTGTTTTCCGAGATATTCCTTTATTTCATCATTCATAGTATCCGGAAATTCTGCATAAGAAGCTTTCCTCTCCGGCACAATGCGCATATATGCCGTCATATCTTCGATTGACATCTTTTCATCCTTCTTCATTCTTACTCCTTGTATTCAAACTTACGAATCTCACAATTCTTGATACCGAACCTTGCAAATTCATCATTCGTCATATCACAAAAATAAGACTGTATCGCTCTTGAGATCCCGTTATGTGCAACCAGAAGATATGTCTTCTGATCTGATTCTTTCTTAATATCATCGAGCAGATCATAAATTCGGTGGCAAAGCTTCAGCATCGATTCGCCGCCTTCATAAGAATTAATAAAATTAGCCTTAGCCTTCTGGAATTCCTCTCCATTTCTCGGCGTACCTTCGTATTTTCCAAAGTTTTGTTCTTTTAGGCGCATTTCTTCACGCATCGGGATCCCGGTTACCTCGGATACATGTCTGGCGGTCTCCTTTGCCCTGATCAATGGTGAATACAATATCTCATCAATCTGAATTCCCTGCTCCAGAATTGCCTGCCCCAGCTCTTCTGCCTGCTGATGGCCAAGTTCTGTCAATTCAATATCCGTTGCTCCGCAAATCTTATTCTCTACATTCCAGACTGTCTGTCCGTGTCTTGCAAAATAAAAATGTCCCATTCTGTTCCCTTTCTACTCGCTTTCTCTGCACTGTACATTTACTCAGAAATATCCGGCAATTTATATTTCACATTCTATCATGAACAGATAAATCCTTCAAGCATTTATCCGAACATATGTTTTACCTATCTGTCACCTATATAAGTTCTGCCAGGACCGGCAGTTTCTTTTTATAAATTCTTCCCGAAAATGCAATATGCGGCAGCTCATAAAATGCCACATTCTCCGGACAGACCGGGCGATACAATGGATCCGCTACAATGCCTTTTACATTCTTTGATCTCTGAAGTACCTGTTCCAGTTCTTCTTCTCCACGGACTGCAATATCTCCATCCGCAAGTAATCCTTTCTTCTCCCTTATCGGACAGATTACTCTTACAGATATCTGATATTCCGTCTCGATCGCTACTGCCAGAGATTCCATGATCACCGGTTCTCCGATTAATATAATCTGGTTTTCTGAACTTTTTTCCGATTTGTTTCCTGTCAGGCTGATGCGCCTTCCCTTTTCGAGATATGCTACCTGCTTTTTTTCTTCTATTGCATTCAAAAGACTCTTCATAAATCCCCGGATCGGTGTCCCGATCACATAAGGTGTCCCGAACCTCTCCTGTAATACTTTGGCCGCCCAAAGTCCCACAGAAGATACCACCAGATTAACCTCCGCTTCCGGTGCACGTCCGAGATCTTCCAGTGTATCTCCCATAGCCCAGGTCGACAATACCTTCCATCCCGTCTCTTCTACATTTCTTTTTAAAGCATCTACATGCTCCTGCGGCCCGAAATCTAAAGGTGTTACTCCCAGAAGATTCACACTTTTTGACGTCACTTCTTTCTTTCCTTTGATACGTTTTGCAATCTCTGCAAGAGCCAGACCGGCACCATATACATAATCATGCATTCCATTTGTCGGAATCGAAAATGCCGGGATTCCGAGATCTTGTTCCAGCATCCTGGCGATTGCCGGAAAATCCGTTCCATTCATATATGGGATCGGTGATCCTGCAAGTGCGATGAATTTCGGCTTTAATTCTTCTGCAGCCAGTTCAATATCACAGATTATCTTCTCATCATTCCCCATGACAGCATCGATCTCCGTCAGCCCTGAGATATAGATCATACTGTCCTGCTCATACCATCTTATCTCATCATGTGTATTATAAGTGGAATTACAACCGGACGGATCATGCATCACTGTCATCCCGCCCAATTCATACAGGGCAGAGCAGACACCGGATACGTCAGCTGTGTAAATCGGTATAATTCTGTAACTCTGTCTCATATGCAGCTTTCGCACCCCCATCCTTTCCGAATGATCAGATCTTCTGGATCTTTTTCTTCCTGCCAGGCTTCTGTCATCAATTCTGCCGTTCTGCGGATTCCGTCAAATCCATACAGTCCTGCACCTTCCACTAGATTGACAAAATGCCTGGTTCCTGTAAACCACGCTGCTTTCTGCCCGATTGCCAGTACATCTGATTCGTTTCTTGGCTTCATACGCATCTCCGGACGAATCGTTGGTTCATATTCCAGTTCAGGATATTGTTCCTTTAGCCACTCAAATGTGTCTTTTTCTTCCGGATTAACCGCGTCCAGATAGATTCTGGTCACAGAAAAACCATGTGTCAGTAACAGCTTTGCCAGTTCCAGCAGCCTTGGATGAAAGGTGTGATCGATCATAATGGGAACATCTCCGACCACTTTTCTGGCTTGTTCTAAAGCAGATTCACACAGTGCAATCTCTCTTTTTGTAATTCTTTCCAGTGATTTCTCCATGTACATATCTGTATCTTCTATACCCTCAACCTCTTCCACATTTTCTCCAACCGCCTGCTCCAACGTCTTCCACTGCCTGATAATCTCATCATAATCAAAGCTTCCCGGAAGATATAACGCTTTCTTCCTAAGTCGTTCTGCCTGACATTCCAGACCATATTTTCCAGGCGGATAGCACGCTATGAATATTTTACTGTCTGCAAGCTCTTGATAGGACTTCCATGAATTACACTCTGGCAATTCTTTTACTTCTATATGCTTCCATTTTAACAAACGCCTGATATCACTGGTCTCATCCAGCGCAAAATCACTGCCAAGAATCGTCACTGCTTTCGGATTTTCTTCTCTCACCTTAAGTCCGTCATATATTGCCTTTCGAAGTTTCTGATCCGGCGTCAGCCCGTGCTTTTGCATGATTGGATCCATATAACAGCGGACGAAGAAAATATCCGGGAATCTGTCTTCCAGTTCTTCATACACCCGTTCCAGATCACATCCCAGAAAATGATGCAGACACACGGTAAATAACAGTACTGCTTTCGGATGATCTTTTCGTTTTCTTAATACATCTGTAACGCCTTCGATCGTCACATCTTCCAGATTGCCGTTCAGAAGATCCTCTTCTTCCACGATCACAAAGGAAAATCTGTCTGCCGCATTCATCTCGGCTGCTGTCAGAACGACTCCCCGCATACAGTTATCTGCACAGACATAGATCTGTATGGATTCCGGAAGAAGCATTCCTGTATGGACAATATTCCAGTTTCCATGTGCCGGGGAATTGAATTCCAGTCCGGTTGATTCTCCGGCTTTCTTTAACATTTCAATCCCTCCCCAGGTCTTTTATCGGCAGTATACTTTTCATCGGCTTTTTCACAGGCTGATCCTTCTGGTCGTTTTGACAACTCATAGATTGCTTCCGCAAGTTTTCTGTATTCCTCAGCCATCTCACTGTCCGGAAAGCATTCCATAACCGTCTCTTTCTTTTCTTCTGCTTCTGTCACAAGTCCGCTGTGGGACAATGTTCCGACTACCTGTGTCTGAAAATCATCTGCCAGCTCATTTACCTTTTCTTCTTCTCTCGCTACATTCCTGCGGTTCAGAATAATCCCGCCAAGGGAAGCATATCCACGATTCTTAAAGTTCTCTACCGCCATCGCAATATTGGCTCCTGCATGGATCGCCATATTTTCTCCTGAAGTAATAATAAAAACTTTATCCGCATATCCTTTCCGCATCGGCATAGAAAATCCACCGCATACAACATCTCCGAGTACATCATAAAGTACAACATCCGGCTGATATACTTCATATGCTCCCGTCTCTTTTAATTTTTCCAATGCCGTGATAATTCCTCTTCCTGCACATCCGAGTCCCGGTGTCGGACCACCTGCCTCTACACAGATCACACCCTGATATCCGGTCCGCACCATATCTTCCAATTTCAGATCCTGCTTTTTCTCCCGGAAAAGATCCAGTACCGTCGGTACTGCTTCCCCGTGTCTTAATGCGATCGTTGAATCGGCTTTCGGATCGCAGCCAATCTGCATCACTTTCAGGCCTTTTTCTGCCAGTGCCACGGCAACGTTCGATACCGTCGTTGATTTACCGATCCCGCCTTTTCCATATACTGCAATCTTAATCATATTATTCTTGCTCTCCTGCTCTCATAAATAATATCCGAATGTTCTATTCTCCTGCTTTCGTAATAATATTCGAATATGCCGTCTTCGTGGATACCCCGTTCAGGCGCCCGATCTTACCGGATAATGTACTGATCATATCCTGCGGTGCATCGATCGCAATGCTGATGATGTTAATCCCTTTCTCCCGGTACGGAATTCCCATTCTTCCGATAATAAATTGCCCTGCCTCGTGAAGCAGATGATTCAACGTCTCGATTGCTTCCGGATTCTCCACAATAATCGAAATAACTGCCACTCTTGTATCCATAGATTTCCTCACTTTTTCATGCTTTATGTCTGCTTTGTCTTCCATGCTTAACAGATACGCGGCAGTAATTCCCCTCCCGGCTGCGGAAGTAATGCCTGCGTTCCAATCTCCGTCAACATCACAACTTTTCCAGGCTGTTCTTCGGTCACTTCACCGATAATTGCCGCATTTTTAGAATACGGACATGCTTTCAATGCATCCACGATTGTCTGTGCCTGTTCTTTCGGTGCCATGATCACAAGTCGTCCTTCGCACGCAAGATAGAGCGGCTCCAGGCCAAGCATTCCACATACGCCGCGTACCTCCGGTGCAACCGGAATCTTCGAAGCATCCAGACGGATTCCTACCTGACTCTGTCCTGCAATCTCATACAGCACAGTTCCGACTCCACCTCTGGTTGCATCACGGATCACATGCAGTTCATGTGTTGCATCCATCACTGCTTTTACATTGCCCCAGAGAGGTGCACAGTCACTGGTCACATCTGCTTCAATTCCAAAATCTTCTCTCGCAAGAAGGATCGTGCATCCGTGTCTTCCGATATCTCCTGTCACAATGATCGCATCGCCCGGTTTTGCAAGATTTCCCGCAACTTCAACTCCATCCGTGATCTCACCGATACCTGTTGTCGTGATAAAGACTCCGTCCACCTGGCCCTTTCCGGCAACCTTGGTATCCCCCGATACAATCCGGACTCCGGCTTCTTTCGCCGTCTTTTCCATTGCCTCTGCGATCTCTTCCAGTTTTTCCATAGGAAATCCTTCTTCGATCACAAATGCGCTGGTCAGGTATAATGGTTTTGCTCCCATACAGGAAAGATCATTGACCGTACCGCAGATGGAAAGCTTTCCGATATTTCCTCCCGGATAGAATGCCGGTGATACGATAAATCCATCGGTAGACACTGCCATCTTACCGGCCGGAGGTGCCAGGACGGCTGCATCATCCGCAGTCAGATCCGGATTATCAAAATGTGCTTTAAAGATCATATCGATCAGCTCTGACGTCTGGCGTCCTCCTGCACCATGTGCCATCGTCACAGTTTTCCCCACTAATCTTGCTTTTCTTGCTTCATTATCCACATACTCATTCATCTTGTCCACTTCCTTGTTATTTTCCGTCTATTTTCTTATTCTCTTCCATACATATAATATGCTGAACAGGCTCCCTCTCCGGATACCATACATGCACCTACCGGATGCTGCGGTGTACAGACCTTTCCAAATACTTTGCAGTCGGATGGTTTACATTTTCCCTGTAATACATCCCCGCATCTACAGGCCGGATTCGCCCTTCCTTCCATCTTCGGAACCTGATATTTCTTTCTGGCATCATACATGTCCCATTCATCACGTAACCTAAGTCCGGATCCCGGTATGATTCCGAGTCCTCTCCATTCACTGTCACATGCTTCCATCAGCGTATCCACCAGTCTCTGCGCTTCCTTACTGCCTTCTTCTGTCACTACACGCGGATAACAATTTACAAAGAAAGGTTTCCCTTTCTGAAAATGTGTCAGTGCAACTGCCAGTGCAGTCAGAAGTTCTTTTGCCGTAAAGCCTGCCACCACACCGCTTACACCTTCCTGCACCAATTCTTCACAGAGCTTTGTTCCTGTGATCGCATTGACATGTCCCGGATATAAGAAAATGTCTGCGCTTCCTTTTAATGCTTCGTATGCCTGCGGCATCGTTTTATTTGCGATCAGCATGGAATAGTTCGTGATTCCTTCTTCTTTTGCTTTTTTGACAGACAGACATCCCGCCGGAGTCGTCGTCTCAAATCCTACAGATAAGAATACAACCTCTTCTTCCGGATGTTCTTTTGCATATTTTTCCGCATCGGCAGGTGAATAGACGATATGGATCTTCCCGCCTTCGCTTCTTGCATCTGCCAGACTCTTCTTACTTCCCGGCACACGCACCAGATCTCCGAATGTACAGATTGTCACACTCTTTTCCAGAGCCAGATAAACTGCCTCATCGATATAACTTACCGGTGTGACACAGACCGGACACCCGGGACCAGAGATCAATTCTACCTGCTTTGGAAGAAGTTTGCGAATACCTAGCCGGAAGATTTCATGTGTATGTGTCCCGCATACTTCCATGATCCGGACTGCAGGGCCGTCATATCCTTCTATGATCTCTCTTGCCGTTTTCTTTCCTTCACTCATTACAGAAGTTCCTCCATCAACTGATCTGTCTCACTGTCATCTTCACCGGTAATTTTTGCAATGGCGATTCCTGCATGCACCATTACATAATCTCCCGGTTCCAGATCTTCCAGTAATTCTGAAGAGACCTCTCTTTTTGCGCCCCCCGCATCTACAACCGCCGTACCGTCACTGATACGGACTACTTTTGCTGATAATCCTACACACATGTTATTTTCCCTCCTGAATATACTGCATGGCATATGCTGCCTGCCCCAGTGCGATCCCGCCATCATTTGCCGGGATCAGGTGATGTCTGAGTACGGTAAAATGTTCTTTTTCCAGACCTTCTTCCACCATTCTCAACAACAGCCGATTTTGGAATACACCGCCGCTTAATGCCACACAATTACATTTTGTTTTCTTTCTGATCTTCCTACAGCCACAGATTATAAGGTCTGCCAGCTTTTGATGAAAGATATAAGCTAATTTTTCTGCCTGAATGCCTTCTGTTTTCTTCTCTGTCAGATATTTTATAAGGCTTCCTGTCTGCATAATCAGCCTGTCTTCCGGCTCTTTCTTTTCTTCATCCGGACCGCTTTCACCATCTGCCGGCTCATCAATTTCCCAGATTTCTTTCTCATAAGCTTCTGCGGCAAATTCAAGTGCCATCGAAGCCTCCCCTTCGAATGTAGACTTCGTCCGGATTCCGAGGATTGCACTGACTGCATCGAACAGACGTCCCGCACTGGTCGATGTCACAGCATTCATTTTCCGGTCCGCCATGGCAAGAAGCACTTTGCATTCCGGTTCACTGCACAGGTTAAGCTTCTTTACAATCTCCATTGTCTGCTCTTTATCCTGTGTCTGCTGATAGATCAGTGAAACTGCAATTCGCCATCCTTCTTTAGCAGAAATGTCTCCTCCGATCTGAAGAAATGGTTCGATACTTCCCATCCGCTCAAATCCGTGATAATCTGCAAGCAGAAGTTCGCCTCCCCAGATGGTTCCGTCTGTACCATATCCGGTTCCGTCGAATGCCACGCCAATCACCTGCTCTTTCCGGTCATTTTCTGCCATACAGGATAAAATATGTGCATAATGATGCTGGATCTTTACGACGGGAAGTCCCAGTTCTTCTGCAACAACTGTCGAGTTGTATTTTGGATGCAGATCACACGCTGCAACTTCCGGTTCTACCTCCAGAAGCGTCTCAAATCTGTGGATCGTCTCTTGCAACGCTTTTACAGTACGGAGATCTTCCAGATCCCCTACATATGGGGACAGATAGAAACGTCCATCCACTCCGATACAGAATGTATTCTTAAGTTCTCCGCCTGCGGCCAGCACCTGTCCTTTCCACGGCATCGTCACCATCGTCGGAAGCGGCGCATAGCCTCTGGAGCGCCGGATCATATAAGGCTCTCCCTTATAAAAATCCATCACCGAATCGTCCGCCCGAATCCGGATCTTTCTGTCATGCGAAAGGATCAGGTCACACAGATGCGACAGTTCCTCCACTGCTTCTTTATCATCCCGGCAGATCGGTGCGCCGGATATATTGCCGCTTGTCATCACCAGAAAATCTGGCATCTGGATTCCGTCGTCATATTGGAATAACAGCATCTGTACCGGAGCGTATGGAAGCATGACACCGACTTTCGGATTCCCAGGAGCGACAGACTTGCAAAGACCTGTACTGTCTGCAGATTTTTTCCGTTTTTCAAGTAACAGAATCGGCTTCTGATGTCCATCCAGAATCTCCTCCTGTACTTCATTTACCAGACATTCCCGCTTTACTGCTTCTACATCTCTTGCCATCACAGCAAATGGTTTCGCCGGCCGGTTCTTTAATGTCCGTAACCTCTGTACTGCTTCTTCATTCGTCGCATCGCAGCAAAGATGGAATCCGCCGATTCCCTTGATTGCCACGATTCCGCCGTCATGGATCATTTTTCTTGTGGCAATGATCGCAGTTCTTCCCCGTTCTTCCCTTCCGGTCAGATATACTTCAGGACCGCATGCGTTGCAACATACCGGCTGTGCATCATAACGTCTGGTCGCCGGATCCACATACTCCGCCGCACAGTCCGGGCACATCGGGAATTCCTTCATGCTGGTCCGTTCCCGGTCATATGGAAGCGCGTCCAGGATCGTAAGTCTGGGACCGCAGCAGGTGCAGTTGATAAATGGGTGCAGATAACGCCGGTCTTTCGGATCGTACATTTCTTTCTTGCATTCTTCGCAGATTGCAATATCCGGCGAGACGAAGATCTCCCCTTTTGTCTTCTCACTTTCTATGATCTGAAAATCATTGAATTTCCCGTATTCTTCCTCTTTTACATCTTCTGTATTGATCTTCAATATGGCAGCTCTCTCCGGCGGCTGCTTTTCCAGTCTCTCCAGAAAATCTTTTACACATTTTTCCTCTCCCTGTGCAAAGATTTCCACATAGGGACCTTTGTTACACACACTTCCGGTGATTCCGGCAGCCGCTGCATGACGGCTCACAGTCGGTCTGAAGCCGACACCCTGCACAATTCCGTAGACACGGATTTTCTTTGTTATCATCCGTTTCTTCCCCCTGTCTAAAACATATAGGTTTCCCATATATCCTGCTTACACGTTAAGCTTTCCTGACACTGCAAAATGCGTCAGCGGAATAAATACCCCTTCAAATCCCGGAATCATCCGCTCCATACACGGATCTGCAAAGATCACATCATATCCTTCTTTTTCCACCAGCGAAATGAAATCATCCTCTTCTTTCAGACTAATATCATCTACGGCATCAACATTCAGATCCGTTAAAATCTCCTCTTTCCGCATGAACCATGTCGCTGTTATGATTGCTTCTTTTTCCCCGGTTCGTTTTTCGATCTCCTTACGCACTGCATTTGCAATCACCTGCTGCTGTACGATCAGGATCTTCTTTCCTTGATAATTCACTTCCGGCACAAGTTCTGATACCAGTGGATAGGCAATCTCATATGGTGTTCCGAACTTCTTTTGCAGATACTGCGCTGCTTTTAATGCTGCCGGAGATACGACCACATTCTTCGCTGCCAGAGAAGCATTTCTCACTTCATCCAGTCCGTCTCCCATGCCATAGCAGATGGCACGCATTCCCTGGTCTGCATATACTTTCCGGATCTTATCTGCTGCCTTCAGGTCACTGACATCCTGCGGAGTCATGCCGATAATCCCGATATGTGGTCTGTCTTTATCATTCATATCCTCAGACTCTTCGTTCTTGTCACTGAATTTCTCGAACAATGCAAGATATGCCTTCTCTTCTCCCCTGTCATACAATTCCATGCCATCCGTATTCACCGTCAGGACCGGCAGTTCCGTCTTCTTCGCCAGCATCCGCTCCAGCGCCCGGTAATCAGTCCCGATCACTGCCGGTACCGGAGTCCCGATCACTGCTGCAAATGTCACATCCAGCTTTTCTGCCGCATCTGCAAGTTTTGCAACCAGTCTGTCGTCTCTTCCGAGTATCGCATCCATATCACGAAGCCCCGCACTGAATACCGCACTTCTTGTTTCAAACCATCTTGGCTCATCGAATCCACATACATTTCCCGTACAGCCGCCCGCATCACAGATGACCAGCATTCCGCCAAGTTCGTATAACACCGACACCGCTCCAGACTGGTCCGGTGCAAATGGTGTCAGATATTTTCTTAATCCTTTCATCGCCTACACCTCCAACAGTTTTTCGCACAAATGCTTCACACCTGCATATCCATACGGCTGTACTTCTTCATTCCACATCACATTTTCCGCATCCGGATGATAGTAGCAGGCATCTTTTCCAATGGTAGTGGTTACTCCGCTCTCTTTGTGATCATAATAGATCATGGTCGGTTCCATGTTGGAAAATACTTTTGTCTGCGGACTTAATTCGGATAAATGCTTCAGATACACAAAGTTCTCTGCATTCAGTGTCCCATAGATCTCTGCCACTTGAAATCCGTATTTCACAAGTGCCAGTGCCAGTTCAAACGGATCACCGTTCATACATTCTCCAATGGCAAATATGGCATCCGGCTTAGCGGCTTTCAAACGTTCTACCGCATCAAGTGCAGTTCTTTCTGCCTCTTTATCTTCGAATGGAATCCCCAGAACCTTCCCCAGTGCCTGATACTGCTTCGTTATCTTATCAATCTGGTACAATCTCCGAAGTTCGATAAACGGAATCTGCAATTTCTCATGAAAATCTTCTGCTGCGAATCTCGTTTCTGGATGTAATACCAGATTGAAATTCGCCTCCGCCATCGTCTGATATTCTTCATAGTTCTTGCATCTGGATATCTCATGCACCGTCTTTACACCTGCTTTTTCCAACATACCGTATAACTCACAGTCGTCCATAAGTGGTGAGAAAAATCCCAGCAGATTCACGACATTTCCTTTTTTCTTCTTGGGTTCCAGTAAAGAATATAACGACTGACGCACATGTACCATCGGCGGTTTTCTTCCTTCCCTTGTCAGGGCATACATATAGCATGGTCTCACTGGAAGTCCTGTCTTTTCTTCGGACTTTCTGCAGATTCGTTCCATATCTGTTCCGAGAAGTGCATCCACACAGGTAATGCAGATCATCACAACCGACGGCTTCTTCGCAAGACTGTCACAGATCTCCTGCACGGCCTTCGGTACTTTTTTCAAATGTCTTCCCGTTACGATGTCTGTCTCGTCCATCGTCAAATAGAAGAAACGGTCCTCATACTGTGGCATGGAACTGATCATGGATGTATTCCGCCCACAGCATCCCGGTGCCACGATCAGCATGATCGAATCCGGAATTGCAAGCCCGGCCCTTTTCACACCGAATCCTTCCGCTCCCGGCGAGTTGAACGCAAGCGTCGCCGGAGAACTGTAGATCAGATGCGTGTTCGAACGGAACTGCTCCGGAATGTCATCCCTTCCCCGCTTCTGTAATTCTTCTACCGTACAATAATAGGCAGTCTCTCTCATACCTGTTCCTCATCTTTCCATAATATTTCCGCCAGATCATAGAAGCATTTACTGATGTCCGACTCCGGATTTCCCTCGATCACCGTCTTCCCCTGGTCTTCACAACGGTTAATTTCATCACTTCTTGGAATCTCTCCCACGATGTCAAATCCATGCTCTTTTGCAAATGTCTCTACTTTTTCAGTCTCATTTTCCACATTTCTGTGATTCAGTACAATTCCGAATACTCTTGCATAGCTTCTGTCTTCGAAGTTCTTCACTGCTTTGGAAATGTTGTCCGCCGCATAAAGTGCCATCTTCTCCCCGGATGTCACGATCAGGACCTTCTCTGCATAGTCTTCCCGGATCGGCGCTGCGAATCCGCCACAGACTACGTCGCCAAGTACATCGTACAGAACCACATCGGGCTTATAGGTCTCGAATAATTTCAAATCTTCTAATAACTGGAATGTGGCAATGATTCCTCTTCCCGCACAGCCCAGTCCCGGTGTCGGTCCGCCCGTCTCGATACATAAGACATTTCCAAATCCTTCTCTTGCAATGTCTTCCAGTTTCTCCGGTTCTTCATCTTCCTCTCTCATATAATTCATGACCGGTCTTAACGGTTCCCCACCGAGCAGGTTCATCGTCGAATCTGCCTTCGGATCACAGCCGATCTGGATTACTTTCTTCCCCATCGTGGCAAATGCTGCCGCCAGATTGGATGTGACGGTAGATTTTCCGATGCCGCCTTTGCCGTAGATTGCTACTTTTAACATGTGTGTTCCTCCTGCATGTTCTTATTGCTGAAAACTTACCTTTGAAAATTTTTCTTGTATACTTAGATATAATAAAGCACGATATACCCAAATGGCTCTCTTTCATGTTAGAAATCGCCTGATTTTGTATACCGTGCTGTAACATAACCTGCTGTTAACTACTTTTTAATGAAACGAATTCATAACTATTCCTGCTCGGGACTTACCTTGCAGTCAGAGTCATTCTTTTTTTATTTTCTTCCCTGTATTTTCTTCTCTTTACATTCGGATAGATATCGATCACTCCGTCTGTATCAATAGGTTTATTATACTCTTTATTCAATTAGTCAGTCAACGCAAACCTGTAGTCTCTTCTTTTACAATTTTCTCTGTCTTTACCTGCCCTTTTTGCGCAAAAGAACAGGGCTGCCGCACACATCATTTCGTACGACAGCCCTGTCATATTTATAAAAATTGAGGAATTAATAAAATGGATAAAAGATCGGCAATACAATGAACACTGCAATGACGACGGCTCTCGGACCCGCTCCCAGTGACTCGGCAATGGTCTATGCGATCGGACATAAAATACTTCTTCTTCCGTAAATCCAAAGCTGGTCTCATATTCCTGAGATGTAGAAGTAATCACATTCAGATTATTCAAATCTGAAAAAACTTTCTTTCTGACTTTTAACTTCCCACTTCTTACTTTATATTCTCTACTCTTATATGATCTCTTTCGCTATCTCTTCTACTATCCCTTCACGCCTTTCCGATACACCACATACGCAATCACCGCAGTCACCACTTCCGTGATCCAGAACGCATGCCATACTCCGACCGCTCCCATAAAACGGCTGACAATGAATGCCACCGGAATAATCACAACCACATATCTGCATAACGAAATGATCAGTGAATGCACACCTTTTCCAAGACCTTCCAGTGCCCCGCTGCAGATAACCGATACCGATGAAGCAAGGAATCCAAGACTGATGACTCTGAGTGCCACACTTCCGGCCTTCATCGTTATCGGATTCGCTGTAAATAATCCCATCAGCTGTCCCGGAACTGCCAGACAGATTGCCATTCCGGCTGCCATCATCACGAGTACCAGGATCAGGCCATCCTGGAAGATCTTATGTACACGCTTATGCTCTCCCGCTCCGTAATTATATCCGAGAAGCGGACGCATTCCCTGCACGATTCCATTTGCCGGAAGGTAGAGGAAGGTCTGCAGCTTATAGTAGACTCCGAGAACGAATACGTAGACTTCCCCATAGCCTGTAAGTATTACGTTCAATACAGAGATTAAAAGCGACGGAAGTGCCAGGTTCAGGCTTGCCGGAATTCCGATTACATATAATTTTTTCCACAGCTTCAAATCAGCCTTCAGATATTTCTTTCTGTATTTCACCGGAAGCGGATTCACGATATAAAAGATCAGATACAATACTGCTCCTGCTGCCTGTCCGATTCCTGTTGCAAGTGCGGCTCCTTCGATTCCCATCTTCGGAAATGGTCCAAGTCCGAAGATCAGGACTGGATCCAGGATAATGTTGATAATCGCACCTGACATCATACAAGTCATTGACTCCACCATACGTCCGACCGCCTGAAACGTCTTCTCAAATACCAGCTGCCAAGATAATGCCGTAGCAAATAAAAATGCAATTCTCGAATAACGCACACCATAGTCCACAATCTGTGCATTTCCCGTAAACATCTGTAAAAACGGTCTCATTACGGCAATTCCCAGAATCATAAATCCGACTCCGTGAATCGTCCCTAGCAGCATTCCCTGTGTTGCCGCCCTGTCTGCCATCTTTTTATCCTGCGCTCCAAGATAAAATGAGATGACCGCATTGATTCCGATTCCAAATCCGATCATCACCGCATTGATCAGATTCTGCACTGGATACACCAGTGATAACGCCGTCATGGCATCTTCGCTGATCCTGGCGATGAAAAAGCTGTCTACAATATTATAAAGTGAACTCACCATCATAGAAATGACCATCGGCAGTGCCATCGATACGATCAATTTTAATACCGGTTGTTCTTTCATATATGTCTGATCCATATATATCCCCTTTCTCTCATATGTACTATCTATTAATCTTCTAATTCTATTGCGGATCTTTGCAATGCTTTTTTCTATTTTCCCATCTTGTCACAGATTGTTTCAACTGAATATGTAACAACAAAAAACCACATGGTTACTTCTACTCAGTAACCATGTGGCGAAAAATAGATTGCTCCAGAAAAATCCACATTCATTTTAGGGTTGTATTATAGCACTGTCTTTCAGTGAATGTCAATCACTAGTTCTATAAAATCATCTTCCAATTTTCCCTCATTTGTCACATCCGATTAACAGATCTTATTCCCGTTCGCTTTCATCTTGAATTTCATTCCCAGCATCTCTGCCGCACGCTTGCACATCAGCATACGCTGTAAGAAAATCTCAAAATAATCTAATATAGAACAGATTCCTTCATCCAGTTCAATCTCCAGCAGAATCACCTGCTTTTCGACATTTACATGCAGACTGGATGCCACTGCAGCATAATTCACCCGGTCATGTTTGTCAAAGCTTTCCTTGATCGTGTTCCGCACACGGTTTCTTCTTACATCCGTCTTATCCGCCAGTATCAGTGCTGCCGATACCGCATCCACGGCCATGCCGGTTGCCTCATCATGCTGACCGATTGCACTGACGATCACTGCGATGTCTTCATCCGGTGCTTTCAGATCCCGCAGTATCTGAAATGCCATGATCGCGGAACTATGTGCATGATCCACACGGTTTACACAATTTCCCATGTCATGCATATAGCCCGCTATCCTGGAAAGCTCGATCGTATGCTGGTTATACCCTAATTTTTCCAGAATATTTCCGGCAGTTTCCGCCACTTTTACTGCATGTCCTCTGGAATGTTCGGTAAACCCAAGTGCTCCAAGTACCCTATTTCCCTGCTCAATATAGGCATTCACCTCCGGCATATTTTTGATTGCTTTATATGTTACTTTGCTCAATTTTATTTCGTTCCCTTCTAATTCTATAATCTATGTCTATAATCTGTGAATCGCATCCATCGCAAGTTCGGAACGCTCACATTCTTCTGCAGACATTGTAATCTGATAACATAAAGGACTACCCTTCATGTATTCCGACGCATAACTAAGTCCATTCGTTCTCTCATCCAGAAATGGCCGGTCTATCTGATTCGGATCACCAAGCAGAATGATCTTCGTTCCTTTTCCGGCTCTTGTTATGATTCCTTTCACCTGATTCGGAGTCATGTTCTGCGCCTCGTCTATGATCAGATAGGTCTTCACAAATGAACGGCCTCTGATGAAATTCATTGCTTCTGTCTGGATCAGTCCTCTTGCAAATATCTCTTCGATCTTACCCTGTAATTCCTGTTCATCCTGATAACGCTCTTCTTCATCCGAATCAATCAGCTGCTCTAGATTATCTACGATCGGACGCATCAAAGGTGATATCTTTTCCTGCTCGTCTCCCGGAAGGAAACCGATATCCTGGTCAAACTGCGCATTCGGTCTGCAGATCAGAATTCTTCTATATTCTCCGGTCGGATTGTTCAGCACCTTCTCCAGTCCGACTGCCAGTGAGTAAAATGTCTTCGCCGTTCCTGCCATTCCTTTTACAATTACAAGCGGTGCTTTCTCTGCGGATTTCATCAATGCTTCCTGTAAAAAATACTGTCCGGCATTCCTTGGTTTGATGCCATAAGGCTGGCTCTTTCGGAATTCTAACGATACTACTTTCTTCCCTTCAACTCTTCCAAGATGTGTCTTTTTCACAGACTGATCTGCCTTCAATATGATAAATTCATTCTCCGTAAGTTCCGGCTGGATCTTATTACCATCTTCATCGGACAAATAAAGTTCCTTCAGATGAACGCCTTTTTTCTTGAATTCTTTGAACTTGTCTTCCGCCACATAGCAAATCTGTCTGCCGCTGTACTGTCCCTCTTCTTCGATGACCTGCTCTGTGCTGAAATCCTGGGCTTCAATTCCGAGAATCTGTGCTTTTAACCTAAGGACCAGATCTTTTGTCACCAGAACGACCGGCTTTTCTTCTTCCCGGATTCCCTTACATACTTTTAAGATCCGATTATCCGGCTTATCTTCCGGAAGGCTTTCCGGCAGTTCTACATTTACACAATTGGCCTCTACACGGAGGATTCCTCCATTTTCCATCTGGACACCTTTTAAAAGGTCTCCTTTCAGTCTGAGCTTTTCCAGAAAACGGATCGCCCGCCTTGCATTTGCTCCCTTTTCTCCTTCTGCTTTCTTCAGGCCGTCCAGTTCTTCTAATACAACCAATGGCAATATCACCCTGTTTTCTTCAAAACACTGACATGCATAAGGTGCCTGGATTAAAATATTGGTATCAATAACATAGGATTTGATCATAGATATTTCTCACACTTTCTGATTTTGTTTTTTGTACATTTTCAGGTATAGTATGAAAATATTGAATTTACTCGATATTTTTGTAAAAAAGATGTTAAGTTATTCTTGAAATCTACTGAAATTTTCAGATTCATATACAGAATGATTCTGCAAAATAATACAGAGAACCTGTCAATGGCAGATTCTCTGTATTTATTATGTATTTTTTATTTTCACAGATTCTTGACTATTCTCCGAGGAAATATTTTCCGTATGCATCTGCTGCCTTGATTGCTGCACATACAGTCTCCGGTGTTACCTCGAATGGCATATTATGAAGCGTATCGTTCTCTGCACAGGCTGCTGTTGCAACTGCCATCAGTTTCTCGTCCGTCACTTCTGTGATTCCCAGTTCTTTTAATGTCACAGGCAGTCCCAGTTCGATACACCAGTCAATGATATCTTCCAGTTCTTCTGCCGGAATATTCTCCAGTACCAGCTGCGTAATCGTTCCGAATGCAACCTTCTCACCGTGATACATGTGGTGGCACTCATCCAGTACGGTAAATCCATTATGAATTGCATGTGCTCCTGCAAGTCCGCCACTCTCAAATCCAATACCGCTCAGTAATGTGTTGGCTTCGATGACTTTTTCCACAGCCGGTGTACTTGCTCCTGCTTCCAGGGCAAGTTTTGCCTTTACACCTTCTGCCATCAGAGTGTCAAAACAAAGTTTTGCAAGTGCGATTGCTGCCTGTGTAACCTGTCCGCCGGCACATGTTGTTGCCCCGCTTGCCTGACAGGCTCTTGCTTCAAAATATGTTGCCAGTGCATCACCCATTCCGGATACCGTAAGTCTTACCGGTGATTTTGCAATAATCTCGGTATCCATCAGAACCATATTTGGGTTAGCCGGAAGGAATAAGTACTCTTCGAATACGCCATCATCTGTATAAATAACTGACAGTGCACTGCAAGGTGCGTCTGTCGATGCGATTGTCGGGCAGATCAGAACCGGAGCTTCTTTGTAATAAGCAACTGCTTTGGCTGTATCCAGGATCTTACCACCACCGATACCGATCACGACATCACAGCCTTTTTAGTACCATAAAAGTGTAGTTGTTAGAGAGGAATTAACTCTAACATCTACACTTATTTTATTATAATAAGGGAAGTAGTTGGTATGACATATTGCCATTAGGATTTTCACATCCGTGAATGAAACCGTCAGCCATCCCCTTATTATAAACATTCATTTAAGCAGGTTGAAACTCGCAGGAGCTTTCGCGTAACGAACTAAACTGAATCATAATAAGTGTAGATGGGATAAACAACTGCAATTCTATAAAAAGAAAAGGAGTATATTATGATCAGCGTAGGAATTGATGTATCAAAAGGGAAAAGTACAGTATGTATTTTGAAACCATATGGAGAGATTGTTAGTAAGCCTTTCAATATTACCCATACCCAAAAGGATTTAAGCGAATTATCTTCCATGCTTTTCAGACTAAATGATGAAGTCAAAATCGTTATGGAAGCAACCGGAATTTATCATCTTCCAGTTCTTACATATTTACAGGAAAAAGGATTTTTTGTTTCTGTAATTAATCCGTATCTTATGAAAAGTTATCGTAACGAAAGTCTGCGAAAAGCCAAAACCGACAAGATTGATTCCCGTATCATTGCTAATTATGGAATTGATCATTGGTTTAAAATGAAAGAATTTCAAATTTCTGGAGTGATTTATGAAGAGTTGAAGTTGCTTGGACAGCAATATCGGCATTATATGAAGCTTCATCTTTTATCTCTCGCTGAATTGACCCATCTTTTAGATTTGACCATGCCTGGAATAAAGAATCTTCTTGCAAGTTGGAATGAAACAAATCGGAAAGATAAAAGAAGTGATTTTGTGGAACGTTTTTGGCATTATGATGTAATAACATCTATGTCTGAACAGGAATTTACTGAAAAGTATATACTTTGGGCAAAAGAAAAGAAATACGTCCCAAGCCAGGAAAAAGCCAAAGTTATATACACCCTGGCTCAGGAAAGTATTCCCACATTACCTTCAGAAACCTCATCGGTCAAAATGCTGGTGACTGAAGCAGTTCGGGTGCTCAAGGAAGTTGATGCAACCCTTGGTCTAATTTTATCACGGATGCAGGAAATAGCCAAGACTTTGCCAGAATATTCGGTTGTAAGAGAAATGGGTGGAGTGGGAAATACATTAGCCCCAAAGTTAATTGCAGAAATAGGAGATGTTCGCAGATTTCGCAACGGGAAGGCATTGGTTGCATTCGCAGGAATTGATCCACCACCGTATGAATCTGGCCAATTTGTAGGTTGTAATAGGAAAATCTCGAAACGTGGTTCAGCATCATTGCGCAAAGTAGGATACGAAACAATGAGAAGTTTAAAAATGCGTTCCAGGCCAGAAGATCCGGTTTACCGATATGTTGTAAAAAAGGAATCAGAAGGTAAAAGTAAAAAATCAGCAAAGATAGCCGGATTAAATAAGTTTTTACGCATTTATTATGCTCGAGTAACCGAACTATATAAAAATATATAATCTTATATAAAATAAATAATTTTTTAGACTGCCAATCAGACAGTCTATTTGTGGTACGCAAATATATTTTGTGACAGAAAATAAAAAAGATAAAAATAATTATTGACTTTTCTTAGCAGGTTTCATTCATAATGTCTACCAGACGGTTAATCTCATTCTTACTGCATTCTCTGTTGAAATACTCATATACAGGTGTGATCTCGTATCCTTCAAATCCAGTATTTACAACGTCCCCGATACGTTTGTATCCGGATTCCGTGATCAGTACAAGTGCCTTCTTGCCATACTTCTGAGCATATTCACCCAGCTTCTTCATCTCTCCTGCACCCTGTACATATTTACTTGGACTACATAAAATCTTTGCCATGATATTACCCTCCTGTAATCTTCACGTTTCATGTGTTATTTTATTAACAATCTAGTTTTATTGTATGCTTTTGATACAGTTGTGTCAATAAGGTAGTGGGAAATATTATGGCAAAATATTATGACTAATCCTAATATATATCTTTGTGTCAATGATACAACACCAACGCATGACTATATCACAATACCGTGACAATGATCTACTTCATGTTGAATAATCTGCGCCGTCCATCCGGTATATTTCTGTCTCTGTTTTTTGAAATTCATATCCTGATATTCCACTTCAATCTCCTGATACCGGGTGCATTTTCTCACACCAGTAAGGGAAAGACAGCCTTCCTCCGTCTCATATTTTCCGGAACGTTTTACAATCTTCGGATTGAACATTGCCACATTCATGAATCCCATATTGACGGCTATGATACATTTCTTCACGCCAATCATATTCGCTGCCATGCCGACACAGCCTTCCTCGTGCGCTTTCAATGTATCTAACAAATCCACTGCAACCTGCTTATCCGCCTCTGTCGCCGGCTCGGATCTCTGGTTTAGGAAAAATATATCTTTCATAATCGGTCTTATCATGCTTTGTTACTCTCTTTCGTATGTGTCTTCATATAATTATAGAATTCCTGATGCAGCCGCTGGAATTCTTCCGGTGCATGCATCGCATGCCGGTAAAGAAATCTGTTGCCAAATTCACTCTGATATACTCTGCTTAGAACCCCTGCCAGCATTCCTGTCGGCATATCTTTGATCATATAAAGCTTTGCCGGGCACAACATTCCCTTTTGGGCGATCCACTTCAGGTTCTTTTTCATCCGATAAGCTGTCAGCGTCATCAATTTTTCATTTGCACAGATTTTTTCCGGATGCCTGCTCTGGTAATAAGCATCTGCCAGCGGAATGATCACGCCAAGATGTGAGATCTGCCAGTGATGCATTTCCGGAACGATCTGATATGGAATGTGGCTTTTTCTAAATATATATGCCAGTGCTTCTTCCCTGCTGCTCTTTCTTCCTCCGATCTCACCGAATGTTGTCGGCTGGATTGCTCTTGGCAGAAGCTGTGCATCAAGAATCCCACCTTCGATACAGCCGCCCGCTCCCGGAAATGCCGGAAGGATCCTTCCTTTTCCGCAGATTTTCTCCCACCTGCCATATGGTTTGATCGTATTGATCATAGTGACAACATTCGGACTTTTATTCTTACTAATATCTTCCAGTGCTTCTTCTACTTGATTCTCACGTACGGTCAGGAAAATAAACTGGTAACGGTCATTCGGCTTTAACTCACTGATCGTCTTAACCTCAACTTTATGCGTTCTTGTCTTGCCTCTGTACCATAGACCGTGTCCCTGTAATTCTTTTAACCGCTGCCCTCTTGCTAAGACTGTTACATCCAGTCCCGCTTTGGCGAATCTGGATGCGTAGAAGCTTCCGATGACTCCGGCGCCGTAGATTAGGATCCGCATGGTGTATTCCTCCTTGGTGTATGTTCGTATATTCCGTGTTCTTTCTTGTGTTCTTTGATATCTTTCCGTTATATATCTTCTGCTATAGCATCTGTTGTAATTCTAACACCCGGACTTTTTGATTTCAACACTGTCCCGGTTTATGGTGCATCTGATCGTATTTTATTTTATGTTCTAAATTTGTTAACAATTTCTTCCTAATTCCATCACAGTTTTATCACAATTCAATTCTATACTAGGAATTGTTCAAGAGAACAAACACTTTAAATCTTTTTCATAACTTTTTCCTCAGGGCTGCACTCCTCCCAAATAATGCAGTCCTTTTTTAATGTTCTAAATTGTTAATTAAATTAAAATCATCTTTATTAGTATATTTTGAAATATCTAACAAAAAGTTGTGACATCATCACAACTTTTTGTTTTAATACCATATTTTTACATCACTCTCAAACATACATCTCTTGTTACTGTTTATCGTATCCAGATTAAATTTCACGTTTTTGTATTATTTTTTATGAGTACAACAAAAAAATTATATATCATACCATTACATCATTCTCAAACACTGCATTCCGTTGCTCTTTGAAATCTCCGGCTTGTGTACCATACATTTTTACATCATTCTCAAACGGTGTATTAATTTTAATCATAGCACTTGTAGCTTGTGTACCATACATTTTTACATCATTCTCAAACCAGGCAGGCTAACATACATCCGATTACATTGCTTGTGTACCATACATTTTTACATCATTCTCAAACACAACTGTGTCTGCACTTGTTACTTCTGGTGCTTGTGTACCATACATTTTTACATCATTCTCAAACACATGGTCTATAACTTCCTGTCTACGGCTTGCTTGTGTACCATACATTTTTACATCATTCTCAAACTTAGCCAATTAATTGCGCTAATGCAATTATGCTTGTGTACCATACATTTTTACATCATTCTCAAACTAAGGACTGAAAGAAAAAGGAAAGTATAAGCTTGTGTACCATACATTTTTACATCATTCTCAAACTACAGCCAGAGGGACTGGAATATGGCTATGGCTTGTGTACCATACATTTTTACATCATTCTCAAACTAAACCTGTTCCATATACGGAATTAGCAGAGCTTGTGTACCATACATTTTTACATCATTCTCAAACGAGGAATATGCATACCAGAAAGCGCAACTGGCTTGTGTACCATACATTTTTACATCATTCTCAAACTGCATTCATCCACGCATTACCACCAGCAATGCTTGTGTACCATACATTTTTACATCATTCTCAAACACAGGAATCCAAACTACAGAGGATGAAAAGCTTGTGTACCATACATTTTTACATCATTCTCAAACAAACTTGATAAAGATATTAAATTCAGGATTGCTTGTGTACCATACATTTTTACATCATTCTCAAACTGACCCAACTGGAAAAATGCTTCTTGCAGAGCTTGTGTACCATACATTTTTACATCATTCTCAAACGATTTCAAAAAGTCCACTGCCGTTGTCATGGCTTGTGTACCATACATTTTTACATCATTCTCAAACCGGTAAAGACAACAAAGGAAATGCTGTACAGCTTGTGTACCATACATTTTTACATCATTCTCAAACTATAACAGAATTTATCATCCGATGCTATCAGCTTGTGTACCATACATTTTTACATCATTCTCAAACTGTTGTGACAGGTGTGCTTTTCTTTTTTTCGCTTGTGTACCATACATTTTTACATCATTCTCAAACCCTGCACTTTCTGCACCAAATATTTCTATCGCTTGTGTACCATACATTTTTACATCATTCTCAAACCTCAAATTCAAAAATGAAATGCCATCACCTGCATAAAATCAGATACTCAAACCATATATTTTAATAAATTTCACATTTATCTTTATCTATAATATACCGTTCCATCCCCTCCACGCAAGTTTTCTCGCTGTTTTCTATAAACAATCCTTTTATTTCCATATATTTTATTTCTTCACATAACCTCCTTATCCGTTCATCATTCAAAAAACATCTTGCATTAATAAATACAACTAATTTTACAGATAATAAATCTACAAGTACTTTTATATATTTTACAAGTCTTTCAAAAAAATCTTCTCCGCTGTCTTCACATTTTAAATCAACTGCTTTAAACAAAGCATTCATTTCAACTTCATTATTAAATTCAAGTATATAATTCGTTTCTTGTTCCAAATCTAACAAATATTCCTGTATTAATTTTGTCAGTTCAAGTGTTTTCATATATAACACTTCATTGGAAGACAACTTGTGCAATTCTTCATATAATTTATTTAAAATTTTCCTATTATTTATTTCTACAGAAAGTGGATTTATTACAATCTCTGAATATTTTGCAATGTCAATTTCCTTATTATTTTCCGATAATACAAATTCACCTTCATCTTTATTGGCTTGCTTATATAATTCTCCTACATATTTTGAAAACAGTTCCGGTGATTCTATGATCCACTCCACACATTCTTTTTGCTCATTAACTATTTCACCTGACAAATCTCCATGTACAAGTTTCATAGAATCACCAACCTTTCATCCGTATCCAGGACTTCACTTTTCACCTGTCCTAAAATAATATCCATTTTTGCATACTGCTTTTCTGTTACTGTTAATAACTGTATTAACCCTTCTTCCGGCTTATTTTTATGCACATTGTCAACAATTGCATTGACTGCAGAACTATTTAATGCCAGTTTACAGTATACGGATTCCTGAAGCATAAGGAATCCGTTCTTCAATAGAAATCTTCTAAATTTTGCATATGCCCTCCGGTTCTCACTCGTAAGAACCGGAAGATCAAAAAATACCAATACTCTCATAAATCTATAGCTCAATTTTATAAAATCGAATCAACGCACTATCATCTTCATTCAACGCATCAAATATACTTTTACAATAAATCTTTATTGCATTATTTACATATTGAATTCTTCCATCAATCTGAATTTCTTTGTTTAGTATATTTACTAACAACATCTTTTCTTCATGCTCGAACTGTTCAAGTCTCATATTATATACTTCCTGATCAACCAGAACTCTAAATGGTTCCATTAAATCAGACGCAAGATTAAACTGATTGAACATATTATCATGAAAAATCCCCAGTTGTGTAATATACCCATTTGATACGACTTCACGTGTAAATGTAGACAAAATAATGGAATAGCCATAATTCAAAGCAGCATTAATATAGTTGTCTTCTGTACGAGTAAAATCTAATCCAAACATCGCATTAAAATATACCTTTGCAGCATGTCCTTCCCTGTTTGTATTGTCATTCCATTCAATCTCTTTTAAATAGCTATCAAGTAGTGCCGATTCTTCCTTTCCTAATAATTCCAATAATTCTTTTTGTTTCCTTATTTTTTCTGTAACAATTTCAGTCCACACTGTTTCTTTTGTATTCTGCTTCCACGCAATCTGTTTTCTGACTTTGTTGCTCGTATCATGACTTCCATAATAATTTACCAGTTCGCATGACGGATTCTTTTTTTCATCACAAAATATCACTTTAATTTTTCTTTTTGCTAATTCTGCAATTAAACTCGTCGTTATTGAAACCGCTGTAGATTCGATTAATATTGTAGAAATCTCGCTTAAAACTATCTTTGTTACTTCTTCACTTCGCACAACCATATATCCTAATTGTAAATCCAGTTTTGCTCGTTTAGAAATAACAACTATACGCCAACTCATATCTTTAACAAATCAATCTCATTTTCGAAAATTCCTGTTGGAGACTGATTTATAATAGAAATTTTGTTACACTTACTTATATTATTATTCATAACTAATATTCCTGCTTTTCCAGGTCCGCCTATCATTTTTAAATTGGCCGCACTACTTTGACACTGAAAAATATGTAAAATTTCAAACAAAGTACTACTTTTATCCTCTAGTGATAACCTTTCAAATTCTTTTTGTTTATCTATAAGCGTTTTTGCCTGTTCGGATAATCGTATTCTATACACTGTGTTTTCTAACTTATCCACAAAAGTGTTATATATTTCCATAAGTACTTCATTATCAATTCCATCTTTATCAGATAATTTTAATTCTCTATTTTCTTGTCTCCTTTGAATAAACTTTACAATTTTTTTCATTGTTACAATTATTTTCTCATCCAAAATCAATTGATTTGCACATTTAAATAGTAGTCTGTCCCCTGTTCTTCCAGACAACCACATTTTGAATCCGTCCACATCAAATAATGTATCAATCTTAATTTTTTTCAATAGTATCTTTGGTTCTTTCAAACCTCTGCCTTTTTCTAAAAAGTTCAATGCTATTGATTCATCCGACTCGATTTTATTCTTTAAATATAATGGTATAAATTCTATCGTTCGAATTGTTTTTCCTTTTTTATCTTTAGATTCTACCAGCATAAAATATGCCCCGGCAGCTTTATTATAGCCTCCATACTTTTCTATTGATGCAAGACGTTCATCAGTTTCCTTTATAGCAATCTGACCTTTTCCTTTTTTCATAATCTGCTGATCAAACAGCCCACCTTTCGCTTCATGAACCTGTCTTGTCACCAATATATTATTTTTATTCATTATTTGTTTTACCGTTACAATTGTTCCTTTTTTCCCGACTTCCCATGCAACTTCTCCATTTCGTTCAATATTCCAACCTGATGTAAACATCTTTTTTAAGTTGTAAGTACGTCCCGGATTTTCTTTTATAAACCATGATGCATTCTTAGTAAATTTCACATAATAACTATTACCAACTACAATATTTAAATACGCATCCTTTGCGTGATGCAAATCATTCACTTCTCGAACTTTCAGTAATTCAAAATCTTTTCTGAATCTTGAAACCGTACCTGCTTTGACATATACAATTTCACTTTCCGGAAACACTTGCTTTAATATTTCCGCTACAGCTTTTGTACTCTGCCTCGTTTCAACAATCTGCCTTTCAATAAATCCTGCTAATTCTTCCGGACTCAATTCTGTATTTCTTATTAAGCGTTCATATTTTTCTTTACTTATAAACCCTCCATCTAACAGTGACTTCCAAAAGCCTTTTCTCTCATGTCGTATATTTTCATTTAATGGATACTTATCTGATTTTGTTGCATTATATTTCTTTTTTACCAATACGCGATTATTAAGACTGTCATCCATCGTTTTAGATTGTGGATATATATGATCAATATCATATTTTGTATTATCCCATAAGTCTTTCAGTTCTATTACCTCGCCAGAATACATACAACGACCCTTTTGCGTATAATATAGGTACAACTTATCGCTTCGTAATTTCTGTTCTTCCTGATCTCCCAGTTCTTTTACCCAATCTTTTTCTTCATTTTTACAAGCCTTATACAAATCTATTAGTTGTTTTTTACGCGATTCGGTTCTCTTACTTTCTTGCTTTTCTCTCGCCATCTCAATAAATACACGTTTCGGAGATTCTTTCATTACTTTTTCTAATTCTTTCACGATTTTCAGCGTCTGCCATATCTGTCTTTTCACAGATGGAGAAACATACATATTCTCTACTGTTTCGTACGACAATGTTTTAGTCTGTTTTCCCATATTGTATGTTTCGACTTCTTCCATAAACCGATATTCATTACTTAATAATTGCATCAGATTATTATTCGATTCCCACAATGCCGTAATGATATTCCATACCTCTCCCGTTTCCGGATCTGGAGCTGTTATTTCTTCTAAGAACTTTTTAGAAAATCTTCCCCAGCCTGTATAGGATAGCGCACATATTTTCTTCAACTGATTCGGCGTAATCTGAGGATATAATCGATTCAGTCTCTTTTTCAGCAGCTTTTTATCATCTCCAAACAATACTATATTGGTAATAATATTTTCTTTGTCCTTTTTAGCCAATTCTGTTCCTGTCAAGATTTCTTTAAAATCATGATATGCCGTTAACGATGCCTTAAAATCACCATCAATTCCAGTTATTTCGACATTGCCGGATATGATACCTTCACATTTCAAGTAATTTTTTATCTTCTTTACAGTTACTTTCCGATACTTACAAAATACATCTGTATACAACCGTTGTTTCAATTCTACAGATAATTTTTCGCCATCCAACTTTACATTATTTAATTCATTTAAAACCATATATTTACTGTAAAGCAATGAATCCTTCGGCAATACATCTTCGCCCATCAGATATGTACACTTATTTGTCATTCTCCGGATAAATTTTTCTGCACTTGCTTCTATATCAACTACATTTTCAAAATTCCATGGATATATCTTTTCATTACTTTTCCGTACAGCCCATGTAAATTTTCCCTCTTTTCCGTCATCTATCTTATTCAGCGGACCAACATAATACGGAATTCTGAATTCAAATAATTGAACCAGTTTATCTTCGTTCTCTTTAATGAGGTCTATTTTATCCCGTAAATTTCCTAATATCTTTTTCAACTCGTACAAATGAATCTGATACGGTATTACACCATTATCCCTGTTCACCTGTTTTGGTAGAAATGTTTCTCTTTCTAGCTCTTCTTTCAAATATTCATATTCAGGTTGTCCTTCTAGCTTTTTAAGTACGTTTTTCTTAATAAAATCATAGAATTCTTCTTTACTGCACCGTTTGCTCTGCAAATCAACCTTTTTTCCATTTATTTTCGTCATTCCTATATAAGCAGAGTAATTTTTCAATTTGTCACTCGTACTTACAAAAATATCTTTATATTCCTCCTTTGTCAGATATTTCCGAACTATCTTTTTCAAAAATTGTAAATCCGATTTATGTTTTTCATACGTTGCTACTTTCGCTTCTGAAATTGACGTATATTTTCCCAATATTTCAACTAATACCGCCCAGTCATACACTGCTTTTGCCGTCTCTATAATATAGAATTGTTCTCCCAGCTCATTTTCAACTTCTCCGATATAATCATCGTATCCATTATCAGCAAAGGAAATCTTCGGTCTTTCTGTCTCATTTAATTCTTCAAGACCAAATATATCACTCAATTTCACCGTTCCACCAGCCAATAAATTCAGTACAGCCTTTTCACATATTGATTTTGCTTTTAATGCTTTTATTAATCTGGTTTTCTTTGTGGATCGGTTTAACATGTTATCTTTTAAAATACTTTCTACAACAGCATATTCTTCTTTTCCCAGTTCAAGATTCCAATCCAATTCCTCATTTTTGATATTCTCCAACAATTTTGAAAATGTCGTTCCGAACTCCTTAATCTCATTAATGTCACCAGATAACAAGAAATGGCCCCTATGCTTCATCATATGATGAATTGCCAGATACACCAACCGGATATCCGGTGTCTCCTCTGTATTCATCAACATTTTCCTGAGATGATAAATTGTCGGAAATTTTTTATGATAATCTTTATCTGTAAAATCGTCATCAACAAATAATGCATATGGCAGTTCCGGACAATTTCCATTGATATCTCGCTTATCTTCTGGATAATATTTGCTTTCTTTCATTCGCAAGAAAAATCCTGGATCTTTCTTACTTATTTCCTCTGCAAAAATTTCCTGTAAAATTTCAATTCTCCAGTTTCTTCGATCTAGTCTTCTTCTTGATGTTCGGAACATTCTTCGTTCTTCTGCTGTCGATGCACTTTCAAATAATCGGACTCCCCATAGTGCTTTTCCATGTTTACGCAAGACATGATATTCCGAATCTGTAACAGCCCATCCTACAGATCCGGTTCCCATATCCAGTCCTAAATAGTACTCCTGTTCCATAAAATTTTCCTCCTATTTTGTTGACATTTTCATATTGCTGATTTATACTAAAAACAAGTTTAGTACCATACTAAATTTACATCATAAGTTCAAATAAGAATTTAATTCAAATCGTCACTTGATGTGACCCACAGTGTGTGGATGAGCCTGTAGTAATACAGGCTTTTTTTATTTATAGTATATATCTTCTTTACTAACTATCCAAGCTATTTTTTATTACTTTTTCAATAAATTTATCACTACCGTTCTTTCATTAATTATAATATATAAGGTGTGGTATAGTCTCCTCACCTTATATATTATAATTATTTTTTAAACTTCTTCTTCCGTTATTTTCCAATCTCAAATTATTAACATTTTCTCCCCACTTCCATCACACTTTCATCACAATTCGCCTCTATACTAATAATTGTTCAAGAGAACAAAACATTTAAATCTTTTTCATAACTTTTTCCTCAGGACTGCACTCCTCCCAAACAATGCAGTCCTATTTTTTTGCCCAATTACCGGGTAACACCCAAACAGCTTTAAAAAGCAAAAAATAATAGGTGCTTCCAGCACACATACTGGAAACACCTATTATTTCATTCTTATTACGAGCCACCAGGGACACTAAAAAAGCCACAAAACTCCATCCAGACTGGTTCTGCAGATCTACAGACCGTTCGCGATTTCTCTCTTTGCATCTTTCTTCCGTTCCATATTCGAAACAATAATACTACAAGACGCATCCCCTGTAATATTAACCACCGTACGTCCCATATCAAAGATACGGTCCACGCCGGCAACCAGTGCGATTCCGTCAACCGGAAGTCCGACTGAGGCAAGTACCATTGCGAGCATAACCATACCTGCTCCCGGAACTCCTGCAGTACCGATGGAAGCCAGCGTTGCAGTCAGGATCATCGTCAGCATCTGCGGAAGCGTCAGATGGATGCCATAGCATGATGCAATAAAGATCGCACACACGCCCTGATAGATTGCAGTTCCGTCCATGTTAATCGTAGCTCCAAGCGGAAGTACGAAAGAAGATACTTCTTTGGATGCTCCCATGTTTTCTACGCATTCCATATTAATCGGAAGTGTTCCGACAGATGAAGAACTTGAGAATGCGAACATGATTGCCGGAAGCATTCCCTTAAAGAATTTTAACGGGCTCATTCCACCCATTGTCTTTACTGCAAACGAATATACAACTACTGCATGGATGATGTAGCATACATAAGCAGCCAGAAGTACCATCGCGAGTGAACCGATGATCGCCGGCCCGTTTGAAGCAATGACCGGACTCAGCAGACAGAACACACCAATCGGTGATAACTTCAGGATCATCTCCATACATTTCATAAATACATCATTCAGATCATTACAGGCTGTTACCAGTCTTGTATTTCTTTCACCTTCCCCCAGAAGGATAATTCCAAATCCAAGAATCAGTGCCGTCACGATCACCTGGAGCATATTTGCCTCCACCATCGGTGATACAAAATTTGATGGGAAGATATTTACAATCGTATCCATCAGTGAGATCGTCTGATCTGCTTTATAAGAAAGATCTGTTGTCGCAATCTTCGGAAATGCTCCTTTGAACATATTTGCCCCAATAAGTCCGAATGTAATGGCAAATGCTGTCGTACACATATAGTAAACGACTGTCTTTGCTCCAATCGATCCGACCTTTTTAATGTCCTTCATGGAAATAATTCCACACATAATGGAAAACAGTACAATCGGAACGACAATGAATTTCAGTAAATTCAGAAAGATCGTACCAAATGGCTTGATATAAGTTTCCGCAAAATTTGCGTATTTCTGCATCAGTAATCCTGCAATGACCGCCAAAACCAGTGCAATGAATATCTGTGCAGCCAGTGATAATTTTTTCTTTTCTTTCATATTTCCTACCCTCTTCCTCTCTTTTTACAAGAGCATTCTCAAAAAATTACTCTTATACGTATACCTTCGTATTTATAAACCTTGCTATCAACATGCTCCTTACGAATGCATAGCAATAAAAAAATGGGCATTACCATACTGTGTAATGCCCATTCATTATCTTTAATATATTATCACATTGTTCTATTAAAGTCAATATGATAAACATTAGAAATTGTTGTCAGAACATTTCAAAAATTAATCCTTTAAATTCACTAAAATTCTAGTCATTTTAGCCAATTCATGTTATTATCTTAAATAGGATTTTTAACAAAACGCACAGGAAGGAGCATTTTAACAATGGACGAAAGAATTAGCCGCGTATTGGAAAAAATGAAAGAGAAAGGAATTGATCAGTTACTGGTATCTGATCCACTGAGCATCCGCTTTTTAACAGGAATCATGGTAAATCCTGGGGAAAGATTATATGCCCTGTTACTTAGAACAAGTGGAAAGCATACATTATTCCTGAACTATCTGTATTATGTATCAAATACAGGATTCGAAGAAGTATGGTTCAGTGACATGGATGACCAGATCGGTGTTCTGATGGAGCACATCGATACAAAGAGCACTCTTGGTATTGACAAGACATGGCCTGCACGTTTCCTCATTCCACTTCAGGAGCGCTGCCCTGAGATGAAGACTGTATGGGGATCTGACTGCGTAGACGGTGTTCGTGCTGTTAAAAACGCTGAGGAGATCGAGATCATGAAACATGCATCTGTGATCAATGATACGGTTATGGAAAGAGTTGCTAATTTCATCAAAGAAGGTATGACAGAGAAAGAAGTTGCTGACTTCATCGACGCTGAGTACCTGAAAGAGGGAGCTAGCGGAGTAAGCTTTGATACAATCGTATGCTTCGGACCTAACGCTGCTGACCAGCACCATACACCAAGTGAGACAAGAACTCTGAAAGCCGGAGAATGTGTCCTGATCGATATGGGTTGTGTATGGAAAGGTTACTGCTCAGACATGACAAGAACATTCTACTGCAAGAGCGTAGATGATGAGCAGGCTGCTATCCACGATCTGGTTCGTACAGCAGTTGAGAAAGCAGAAGCTGTTATCAAACCTGGTATGCGTTTCTGCGATATCGACGCTCAGGCAAGAGATCTGATTGACGAAGCTGGATACAGTGAGTACTGGAGAATCCGTCTTGGACACTTCATCGGACAGGAAGACCACGAATATGGTGATGTAAGCCCGATCAACAAGAATGTGGCTGAACCTGGTATGATCTTCTCTATCGAGCCTGGTATCTACATCGAAGGCAAATACGGTGTTCGTGTTGAGGACCTTGTTCTCGTAACAGAAGACGGACATGAACTTCTGAATGCTGTAGATAAGAAATACCGCATTGTTGGTTAATTTTAAATCTTACATATTATTTTTTAAAGGCAGGACTTCGTTTCCTGCCTTTTTATGTGCCAAAGTTTTCTGTATCTACAGAACCTGCCACAGGCAGCTTCTTCCGAACGCATGGCGATTAAAATAAGCCGGAAGACATTACATCTTCCGGCTTATTCCTAATTACCATTCAAGTTCACATTTTCTATTCTATATTTTCTGACTCGGCTTTCTCTTGCTCAGCTTTTTCTTACTCAGCCTTTTCTCTACGCTCATCCAGTTCTTTTCTGACTGTCGGATAGATCTTATCAATTCCCATGAATAAGTACCAGATGATAAGAACGATCACTGTAATCACCAGTGGCAGATACAGGAACAGTCCTTTGATTGCGAAGATTGCACTTGCTGACTGAACGGCTGCTGTTCCGTCATAATGTCCGGCTGCCAGGATCCATCCAAGTGCTGCTGTTCCAAGTCCGGTTCCGATCTTCTGTCCGAAGCTTGTCACACTATAAGTAATTCCTTCTTCACGGATTCCGTCTTTCCATTCACTGTAATCTACGACATCTCCGACAATTGCGAACAGGCATGAATACAATGCCGCATGTCCGATTCCCTGTAACACCAGACCAGTGTAAATCATTGGAAGATTAACAGGTCCTGCGATTTCAAGCACCAGTCCTGCTGCGTAGAATAAGAATCCTACAAACAGTGCTTTGATCTTTCCGAATCTTTTTGTAAATACCGGGATCAACATAATCGTAAGGATGGTCGGGATATAGTTGAACATGGTCATTGTACTGTTCAGCATCTCATCCCCTAATACGTATTTTGCATAGTAGATTCTGGATCCTCCGGTTAATCCAAGCGATGTATAGATCACTGCAAATGCAAGTGTGATCAGGATAAAGTATTTATTTCTGCAAAGGATCTTAATTGTTTTCAGCGGATGTGTCTTCTTCTTCGCTGTTGTTTCTTTTTTGATTGGTTTGTATCTTTCTTTTGTTCCGGCAAATGTTGTGATGAACATTCCAAGTGCTACGATTGCATACACGATACTCATGCATGTCCAGCCACGCTGTCCGTTTCCAAGGAAATGTACCAGTGGAATCGTGATCACGTTAATCACAAGCTGTGCGATCATGGTAAATTCAAAACGGATCGTGTTCATGACATTTCTGTCGTGCTGCTCTGTGGTTACCAGTGAAAGCATTGTATTATAAGAAAGGTTAGATGCTGTAAAGCATACCGCTGCAAGGAATATGTATACAAGTAACAGGTAAATTGCTTTTCCATTTGCACCAAGGTCCGGTACTGTAAAGATCATGATCAGGCTGATGACCAGCGGTGGCGCACTCCAGAGTACCCACGGACGGGCTTTTCCCCATCTGGTGTTCGTCTTATCTATAATGATTCCCATAAAAAGATCCGATACGCCATCGAATAATCTGGCGATCAGCATCAGTGTTCCTACTACTCCTGCAGCAATACCTGCCACATCAGTACAATATATCGTCAGGAAAGAGGCTACCGTTGTCCATACCAGATTTGCTCCGATATCACCTACTCCATAACAGATTTTCTCTCCCAGAGATACTTTCATTCCATCCGCATTCTCTGTGATGGCTTCCTGTGTATTCTGTCCGGCTTTTTCTTTACTCACTCCGACGGATATTTTATCAACCGCTTCCATCTTAATTCCTCCTCTTTTTTGTTCTGAACCCACTATATCAGAATCCAAATTTTAAAAAGGAGCAATTTTTTCGGAAAGGAGTAATTTTATAAACTGTTATGCATTAATCCGCCTGTATTCATTTGGAAGCATCCCTTCTTCCTGTTTAAATACTTTACTCATATACTTTGGATTGGAAAATCCAGTCATTGCAGCTATCTGATTTAATTTCAGATCTGTATCCAGAAGTAATTCTTTCACATGCATGATTTTAAATTTTCGTACCGTCTCCGTAAAGGAAGTCCCCGTTTCTTTCTTTAATTGTGTTCCCAGATATTGCTCTGTAACATGAAGTCTTCTGGCTGTTTCTTCCAAAGTAATCCCGTCACTATAACATTCTTTCATAATTGTCAGTGCTTTTTGTACCAGATATTCAGAAGATGTCTGGTTGATCTGACTTATCTCGATCCTGGAGAATAATTCCATCATGACTGCTTCTATCTCCTCCCAGGAAACTGCACCTAAGATTGTCTTTAACACTCTCTGAACCATCAATTCCTCATCCCGCAATGTGCCACACTCCTTGGCTGTATTGATTATCGCATATGCGAAACGGATACACACTTCTCTGAGTTCCTGTGGACTGTGTACTTCTATGCGTCCATATTTCATGAATTTCTGAAAACAACCGGTAAATTCTTCTGCATTCATATGTATTACTGCACTTCTGGCCCTGTTTTCCAGCTCTGCCGGATAAATGAACTGATACGTTCTCATCTGTAGAATTTTCTCGCATTCAATCAATACCCTGTCTCCGAGTATCAGATGCCAGCCACATGCCTTTTCTAATTCCAGCTCTGTCTCAGTCAGTCTGTTAAGTCCCTTACATTCCTTCCATGTAAATACGCCACGGTCATGTAGTCTTACGGAACATGCCGGTACTACCGAATGTTTTACGTATTTCAATAATTTACTGACATCTTCCTCACCATAAAAGCAGACCAATGCAGCCTGTTGTTTTTCACGAGGCAGCCAGCACAGTTTCCGTTCCGGATTGTGTTCTTTCAATTCCTCCAGAAATAATCCGACTTCTTTCTTCTCACTTTCATAATATTTTCCAAGGAAAATGTACATACAATACAGGCTGTGTCCCTGAATGATTCCATAATTATCTGCCAGCACAGCGTCCAGCCTTTCATTCTTCTCATATTCACCATCCAGGATATCCTTCAGAATCTTTTCCAATGAAAGAGAATTCTTTCCCCTCTGTTCTACAAATAACTCTTCTTTAATTTTTTCCAGCGTTTTCTTTAGTTCTGTCAGATTCACCGGTTTTAGCAGATAATTTTCAATTCCCAGTTCGATTGCTTTTTTCGCATAGCTGAAATCCGAGTAAGCTGTAAGAATAATCACTTTTGTATAGATTCCTCTTGCCCGTGCTTCTTTCAGCATCTGCAATCCATCCATATCCGGCATCTGGATATCCAACATGATCAGATCCGGCATTTCCTCTTCCAGAAGTATCAGTCCTTCTGCTCCATTCTTCGCACTGCCTACGACCTGATATTCCGGACTTATCTTATTTAAAATATGTACAAGTCCTTCTCTGATCGGTTTTTCATCTTCAATAACTGCTATCTTCATCTTTTTGTTCCTCCTGCAATGGCACAAACAAATGTACTTTCACTCCACTTGGAGATACATTTTCAAAATAAATCACTGCATCTTCTCCGTAATAAAGTTTCAGACGTTTTCTTACATTCGAGATTCCAAAATGATTCTTGATCTCTTTTCCCATATTCAGGTCTTTCAACTGATCTTCTTCTATATGCCGGCCGTTGTTTGCGATAATAATATGCATCTGTTCTTCCGCTTTGGATACCTCGATCGTCAGACGATGTGCTCCTTCATAACCACGGAAACTATATTTGATCGCATTCTCCACAAATGGCTGCAGCAGCATCTTGTGAATCTTGCATTTCCCGTACGAATCTTGAATTTTAAATTCCAGTTCAATCTCTTCCCCCAGTTTTTCCTGCTGGAGAAGGATGTATTTTTCCAGCCATCCTTTTTCCGCATCAATTGTGGTAAATTCACCGGCATCATTGATCGCATAGCGCAGGATGTCCGCAAGTGCCACCAACATCTCGCTGATCTCATATTGTTCATTCTCAATTGCTTTCCAGTTGATCGTATCCAGAATATTATAAAGGAAATGTGGATCGATCTGAGCCTCTAATGCAGAGATTTCTGCATTCTTCTGCTCCATTGCCGATTCTTTTACCTGTCCGATCAAATTGTGGATACGTTCCGACATTTCATTAAATCCTTCAGATATTTCCTGAATCTCTGTACTGTCTTTTTCTTTGACTTCAAGCTTTTCCCGGAAATTATCTTTTTCGAGATTTTTCATTGCATCCACAATGTCATTTACCGATATCATGACCGGTTTGGTAACACGATAGATCAGAAGGACAAAGATCAGCAGAACAGCAAGCGCTACCATGATCCAGAATATCACCTGTTCTTCAATTGCTTTCTGATATTCACGGATCGACTGACATAAGAGGATCGACCAGCCGCTTCTGGCATTTTTGATTGCCTTCTGATTAACCTTTGCACTATCCAAAGCCTTCTCTTGCCGGCCAAGCATCTTTGTATCTTCTGCCCCTACGATCACTCCGTCTTTCACAAGATATACTCTGGACCCTTTTCCTGCGCTTAATACCGATTCCAGTTCATCCAGATTGACAGACAGGATTACATATCCTAGATCCTCACTGATATCCCAGTAATTAACCACCTTTCTCCCGATATGAAACATACGCTCAGGATTGTCCGTATCTTTATCAACATCATAGGACAGCAGCTTTGTCTCATCCGGAATTTTTACCTTTTCCATCCATGTACTATTCACCGAAGATGACGACAGTCGGTCGTAAAATATCCGCCTCTTGTCTGAAAGCACAAGCTGGATTCCGTCAACTCCTTCATTTCTATTACAGATATGGGAAAAATCTCTTCTCATATTATATGCATCCGCTTCCGGAATTTCTTCCGAATCATTTGCATTTACTACAAAGCTCAGAAATTCTTCATCTGTTGTAATAGCATAAAGTAACGTTTCGTATTTATCCAGCGTCATATTCAGGCTCTGATTTGCTTTCTGCAGGTCAGCCTCTGCCTGATTGTTCATATTCTCTAATGTACTTGTCTTTAATCTCTCCTGCGATATCAGTGCAAAAATAGCAAGCGGAATACATGCCGTAATGATAAATGCCGGTATTAATATCTGCCGGAGATTTTTCTTTCTCTTTTTCATCTGTTTTCTGCTCCAATACTCTCTATCTTTTCTGCACTTTTGTCCAGTATAGTCTGTGAATCGTTTTCATTTACCAGGATTTCTCTTAAGGTATCCGAAAGTGTCAGTGAGATCTGCGGCCAGTTTCTGCTGATCTCTCTTGTCCTGGCATTCTGATACAGATCTATAAATGTCCCTTTTTCCTTATCATTTTCAAACTGTTGCTGCATAATCTCCTGCCTTGGTGCAAGAAATCCGAACTCATCTATGTACTCTTTCATCCGCTTTTTGTCTGCAAGAAATTTCAAAAACTGAATCGCATATTCCTTATTTTCATTATCTGCCACCGCCAGAATCTCTCCTCCGGCCACCGTAACCTGTGGATTCCCGCATGGAATCGCCGCAACACCAAATTCAAGATCCGGATTGCCTTCACGGATACTGTCGATTGCCATAGAGGAATTGAACATCATTGCGATCTTTCCCTTTATAAACTGATTCGTCAGATCTCCCATCGTAAGGGAAATACTCTGCAGACTTAAGCTTCCTTCCTGCTCCATCTCTTTTAAGAATAAAAATGCCTGCTGCCCGGTTGCTGTATTGATGCTATGGATATCTCCACCCATGGACCACAGAATCGGAAGAAACTCATACATACTTTCCTCTGTCTGCAGTGCCGTGATCGCGAAGCCTTTTATCGTTTTATCACTGACCTTCTCCGCAACCTCTTTGAATTCTTCCCAATTCTCCGGAACCTTGCATCCTGCTTTCTCCAGAATCTTCTTATTATAGAACATTGCCGTACAGTTCACTCCAAACGGCTGACCATAGATTCTGCCATTCACGGAACATGGTGCCAGCGCTTTTTCTGAATACTCCCGTAATTCCGGGATCTCATCCGTCAGATCTGCAAATGGTTTCATCTGATGAAGGAATTGAAAATCAGAGGAATCTACCAGTGCAATATCCGGCATCTTTTCTTCCGCCATGGACAGTGCCAGCTGTTTCTTAAAGTCTTCATCCGGTATATAAGACACTTTAACCTCTATTTCATCCTGTGACTGATTAAATTGATCTACCAGTTCTTCCAGATGCTGCTGGTTACCCGGAATATCCCAGTAGTGCCACAGTTCTATCTGTTTTTTCTTTTTTTCTATTGTTTCCGCCTTTTTCTGACAGCCTACACACAGACACATGCTGGCAAACATTACCACACACAGGCAGACAGAAATGTATTTTCTGGTTTTCTTCATCGTCTTTCTCCATTTTTAGATTTCCTACAGATTATCTTAAGATTTTTCATATTTTCTTTAGGCCTATAACACAAATTAGAAACATTTACCATGTATGATATAATCATCAACAACAAAGAAGTCACTCAGGTATCAGAAATATGAATCATCTTTTATCTGATCTGACTTCGCCTAAAAAATCCTTCGGTTATTCACTAAAAACAACAACCGAGTTTATATATATCATTTTTCTTTTTCATAACTTTTTTCCTTTCGGGCATCCGGTGTGGATGCCCATTTTTAATATCAAATACTATTCTTTCTCTCCTTCATTCGCCTCTTCAACCACAACTTCCGGTTCTGCCTCACCATGATCCTCTACATAATCAAAACGAATCACCGCCTGCGGCCAGTTCAGACTGATTCTTGCATTCTTCTGTTTCTCTTTTCCTGCTTTCTGGATCAGATCCAAAAGTTCATCCAGAACAGCTTTCGTCAGATAACCGCCGCGCCAGTGGAATGTAAACACTCTTCCCTTTTTCGCTGTCTGCAGTGCTCTTTTATATACATCCTCTGTCTTTGTAAATGACAGTTTCTTTTCTTTATAATAAAAATGCTCGCCATCTTCACACTTTGGTGCCGGAGCAATAAGCGGCTCATGGTCTCTGAATATGCTTTTATCATTCAGGTTGAAATAGTCGTACCGGATCTCTTTTGAAGCCTGCCTGTCACTCATCTTCTCCCCGTTCCCAAGAGTATTGTCAAACGTCGCATCCAGATGATAATATTTTCCACCGATTTTTACGATATTCCAGGTATGACGGTATTTGATTCCTTTCTCCGGATTATTCCCGCACACTGCGATCATACACCAGATTCCGAGCGCATCGCACAGTACTTTCACAGATTTTGCAATTCCCTCACAGACGCCGACACCCTGTCCAAGCGGTCCGATGATCTCATGGGAATATGGCTTTTTTAATTTATCGTAATGCACATTTTCACAGATAAAATCATGTACATACTTTTCCTTTTCCCATTCGGATTTGTCTTTCACCGGTCTTATGAGCTTTTCTACTCTGGATTTCAGTGCTTTCTGGTGTTCTTTTATTTTGTTTTTATCAAATAAATATTCCGGGATGAATATGAAATTAGGCGAATCTGAATAATATTTGTACTTATATCCAGTTGCCCAGAAGATTTCCGGATGATCCAGGCGCAGGCGGAAGAACACGTTATAGAGTTCCTCCGCCTCCATTCCCGGTATCTGTATTGAATCTGAGATTTCAAGCAAGCCCTGCCTGATGGCATGATAGGCTGCCTGCTGTACTTTGTTCATTTTACTATAGTAGTATGGTTCCATTCTATCTTCCTCGGTTCCTTTATATATCTGATCCATTTCATTTTTCTCACAGATAGAATTATAACCATAAAACTTTCTACTGGCAATGTCTCTGCGCCAGCTTTCTAATAACTAACTCTTTTAATAACTAACTCTTTGTTCCAACATTCTTCGTTGCAACAATATCCACACCCGTACCTGCGACATCTTCCAGTAATACATCTCCGATATGCACCGGTGCCGGTACTTCTACTGTCTTCAATGCTTTTACGCACTCAAAGATTTTCCCTTTCGGAATATCTTCTTTTGTCTTCACCGATACCATATCTGCATCTCCTCCGGTTACTCTTACCGTCGAAGTCACAATTCTGGTCGGATTGGTTACTTCTTTTCTTGCATAGATGTCTCCACGTTTACAGGTATTTCCTGTTACACTGATCACTTCACCGGCTTCCATTGTCACGGTCAGAGGGCAGCCCATCGGACAGCCGATACATGTCAGTTCTCTTGTTGTTACTGTTTCCATCCTCTACGCCTCCTCTATCTTTACTGTAATCGTCTTCAGATCCGGATACTTCATAAGCTGTTCTTTTGTAAGCTTAATCTGTTCCATCTCTCCCGGCGCAACAACCGGACGTTTTTTATGTATCACCCGTTCATCGTCAAAATATGCGCTTACATAGCAGTTCTTATATACACCGCCTACACGGAAGCGCACAGTAAGGTTTTCATCCATATGAGCCGGATTAATCGTACTTGGAACTGTATAGCGTACGCCTTCTACCGGATTCAGTGTAATATCTGCTGCATCTTCCTTACTGCTCTTTTCCCCATCGTCTGTATCTGACTGTAAGTTCTTCACATATTCTGCTGCATTTCGTCCCGCAGTCTTTGCTTCCTCTGATACAAAATCCACCAGATCATGTACATGCAGTACATTTCCACAGGCGAATACGCCTTCGATATTCGTCTCGAGACTTTCATTGACCTTCGGTCCTGAAGTTACCGGATTCATATCTACGCCCATACCTCTGGAAATCTCATTTTCCGGGATCAGCCCACAGGAAAGTAATAATGTATCACAGGTGTATTCTTCCTCTGTTCCCGGGATCGGTTTTCCTTTGCTGTCTACTTCTGCCAGCGTGATCCCTTCAACTCTTTCTTTTCCTTTGATATCCACAACCGTGTGGCTCAATTTCAATGGAATATCATAATCGTCCAGACACTGCACGATATTACGTTTTAATCCACCGGAATACGGCATCAGTTCTGCTACAACTTTAACCTTCGCACCTTCCAGTGTCATACGTCTTGCCATGATCAGTCCAATGTCACCGGAGCCTAAGATCACGACTTCTCTTCCCGGCATATATCCTTCCATATTGACCAGACGCTGTGCTGTTCCTGCAGAATAGATTCCCGCCGGACGGTAACCCGGAATATTCAGTGCTCCTCTGGAACGCTCACGGCATCCCATGGCCAGGATCACTGCCCCTGCCTGTATTTCAAATAATCCTTCTTCACGATTCATTGCGGTTACGATTTTATCCGAACTGATGTCCATTACCATCGTATGCAATTTATATTCGATGCCAAGATCCTTCACCTGTTTGATGAATCTTCCGGCATATTCCGGTCCGGTAAGTTCTTCTTTAAATGTATGAAGGCCGAAACCATTATGAATACACTGATTCAGGATTCCCCCAAGTTCTTTATCCCTTTCCAGGATCAGGATATCCTGGATTCCATTTTCTCTTGCTGATACGGCTGCCGCAAGTCCGGCCGGACCGCCGCCAATGATTACTATATCGTATGTTTTCATAATCAGATGTCCTCCTTATTCACTCCTACAATGATCCTTGATTTCCCGCCAGACTTTGTGATCTCTGACATTGGGATTTCCAGTTCTCTTGCAAGGATTTCCATCGTTCTAGGGGAACAGAAACCGGCCTGGCACCGTCCCATACCTGCTCTTGTTCTGCGTTTTACACCGTCTAACGACTTTGCTCCGAGTGGTCTATGGATCGCATCGATAATTTCACCTTCCGTGATCATCTCACAACGACAGATAATATTACCGTATGCCGGTTTCTCTTTGATTAATTTCACTCTTTCTTCTTTACTTAGAGTGTTTGGATCCAGGATTCCTTTTCTTGTAGCAATGAAATTTTCTTTTTCTTCCAGATGAAGCTTTTCTTTCAAAATTCCCGCAACCATCTCTCCGATTGCCGGACTGCTGGTAAGTCCTGGAGATTCAATACCTGCACAGTCAATGAATCCCTTCGCATCTTCTAATTCTTCTATGATAAATTCATGTCCGTCTTCATGTGCGCGAAGTCCGGCAAATGATGTAATGACCTGACGCATCGGAATATTTTTTACATTCTGCCCTGCTTTTGTAAGTACCTGATCAAGTCCCTCTCTTGTTGTATTGGTTCCTTCTTTTTCTTCAATATCGATTGCTGTCGGTCCAAGGAGCAGATTGCCATGTGCTGTCGGCGATACAAGAATTCCCTTTCCGAATTCGTTCGGAAGTGCAAAGATTGTTCTCTTTACATGTCCGCCTGCAGTTTTATCCAGCAGACAGTAGTCTCCTCTTCTCGGTGTTATGTGGATTTTCTTTTCACTGACCATATTGTGGAATTTATCTGCATACACACCAGCTGCATTCACCACATATTTTGTCTTGAAAACGCCCTGATTCGTATGGACTTCCCAGATATCTTCCGTCTTTTTCAGTTCTTTTACTTCTGTATCAAACTTAAATTCTACACCATTTTCACAGGCATTTTCTGCCATCGCAATATTTAATCCGAATGGACATACAATTCCGGCTGTCGGCGCATAGAGTGCCGCATATACATTGTCTGCAATGTTCGGCTCCATCTCAAGTACTTCTTCTCTATTAAGAATCTGAAGTCCCGATACACCATTTGCCACACCTCTGTCATATAATGCCTGTAATTTGTCCATATCCTCTTCACGCAGACAGATCACAAGTGAACCGATTCTTTTGAATGGAAAGTCAAGATCTTTAGATAACTGTTCCATCATTGCATTACCGCGGACGTTTAATTTAGCCATCAGTGAACCCTCTTTTGCATCATATCCTGCGTGCACAATTCCACTATTGGCTTTTGACGTTCCACAGCAGACATCTTCTTCTTTTTCCAATACACAGATTTTTGCTTTATAGCGGGACAATTCTCTTGCAGCCGCTGAACCGGATACTCCACTTCCGATTATCATCACATCATACATGTTCCATCTCTCCTTCTATATGTCTTCCATATTCCAGGCATCACTTCTGATACCCGTAGGCTTTTGAAAAAAGAGCCTGACAAGTAAACGCATCACGAATATGCGGTTATCCTGCCAGGCTCTCTTCTCTCACGCCTCTTATTCTATTTTTTTATTATTCTACCACGGAATGGCACCATAAAGCAATACCGCAGCGACAGCTCCAATTACCGGTCCTACTAGAGTTACGACACCGTATCCCCAGTTTGAACTTCCTTTTCCTTTGATTGGAAGTACTGCATGAGCCAGTCGTGGTCCAAGATCTCTTGCCGGGTTGATCGCATATCCTGTCAGACCACCGAGTGACATACCGATAGAAACGATGATTCCGAATACGATAAATTTGCCAAGTCCGTCTGTAAGTTCCGGCACATTTGCCATTCCTTTGATTGCAAATACAAGTATAAATGTTCCGACTGCCTCACTGAAAATATTCAGGCCAAGATTCGGAATGGATGGTGCGGTACAGAATACCCCAAGTTTTGTTGCCTGATCTTCTGTTGCGTCAAACTGTCCTTTGAACAGAAGATATACAACTGCTGCACCCACGAACGCACCTGCGAATTGTGCCACAATATATCCAGGAACCATAGACCATGCAAAGCTTCCATCGACCGCCAGTGCCAAGGTCAGTGCCGGGTTAAAGGATGCTCCGGATGCAGCTCCAAATATACATGCCGGCAGCATAACCGCAAGACCCCAGGCAATGGTGATTTGAACCGTTCCTCCGCCCTTCATTCCGGATTTATTCAGGTTCACATTCGCAACCACTCCGTCTCCAAGAATAATCAGTATCATCGTTCCCAAGAATTCAGCTATATAAGGTAACATAGAAATTTCCCCCTTTTTTCTATCTATCTTTATTCAGTTTTTAATCTTCTTTTGCCCATCCGTAAGCGTATTTTACAGCTTTATTCCAGCCTTTGATCATCTTACTTCTCTGCTCTTCATCGATCTTAGGCTCGAATGTCTTGTCGATTGCCCAGTTCTTAATGACATCTTCTTTGCTTTCCCAGTATCCGACTGCAAGACCTGCAAGGTAAGCAGCTCCCATTGCAGTTGTCTCTACGCACTGCGGACGGTTTACCGGAGCGTTGATGATATTTGCCTGTGTCTGCATCAGGAAATCATTAGCACTTGCGCCGCCGTCAACCTTAAGTGCTGCAAGATCAATTCCGGAATCCGCTTTCATTGCTACCAGAACATCATTTACCTGATATGCCAGTGATTCCAGCGTTGCTCGGATAATGTGGTATTTGTTTACTCCACGTGTGATTCCTACGATAGTTCCTCTTGCGTACTGATCCCAGTGTGGTGCTCCAAGTCCTGTAAATGCAGGTACTACATAACATCCATTGGTATCTTTTACTTTCTTTGCCATATATTCAGAATCCGGTGCAGAATCAATAATGCGAAGTTCATCTCTTAACCACTGGATTGCAGCTCCTGCTACGAAGATGGAACCTTCCAGTGCATAATTAACTTTGCCATCTAATCCCCATGCAATGGTTGTAACCAGGCCATTTTTAGAAAATACCGGTTTTTCTCCTGTATTCATCAGAAGGAAACATCCTGTTCCGTATGTATTCTTTGCTTCTCCTGCGTTAAAACATGTCTGGCCGAATAATGCTGACTGCTGGTCTCCTGCTGCTCCTGCAATTGGGATCGGTCCTCCAAGATAAGACGGATCAGCCTCTCCGTAGATGCAGCTGGATGGTTTTGGTTCCGGTAACATACATTTCGGAATATCCAGTTCTTTAAGGATCTCATCATCCCACTCCAGTGTATTGATGTTAAATAACATTGTACGAGAAGCATTCGAATAATCTGTCACATGTGCTGCACCCTTGGTCAGTTTCCAGATCAGCCATGTTTCAACTGTACCGAATAACAATTCTCCTCTTTCTGCCCTTTCTCTTGCTCCTGGCACATTATCCAGAATCCATTTTACCTTTGTTCCTGAGAAGTATGCATCAATGACCAGTCCTGTTTTTTCACGGAATTTGTCTGTTAATCCTTTTTCTTTTAAGGAATCACAATATTCTGATGTTCTGCGGCACTGCCATACGATCGCATGATGTACCGGTTCTCCTGTCTCTTTGTCCCAGACGATTGTTGTCTCACGCTGGTTTGTGATACCGATTGCTGCGATATCTTCTGCTTCTGCATTGATCATATTCATTGCTTCTACCGCAACACCAAGCATACTTGCCCAGATCTCATCTGCATCATGTTCTACCCAGCCCGGTTTTGGGAAATACTGTGTGAATTCTCTCTGTGCCACACTGCACATCTCACCTTTTTCGTTAAACAGAATACATCTGTTACTGGTAGTTCCTGCATCTAACGCCATTACATATTTTGCCATATTCATTTCCTCCTGATTTCTCTCTTACTTTTACTGGTTACTTTTTTTTCGCATGCGTTCTATTTGAATTGCTCCCCATAAGCAATTAAATATTCTGTTTCATCATATGCAGCCATTACATCTTCCATACCTGATGATTGGTCGATGATACTGCAATTGCTCCGGCTGATAATGCAGCCATCACATCTTCTTTGTCTGTGATCAGTCCTCCTGCTATGATCGGTGTCTTTATCGAACTGCAGATTCTTTTGATCACTCTTGGCATCACTCCCGGAAGTACTTCTATGAAATCCGGTCTTACTATATGCTGTTGCTGTCTGATATTCTCAAATGCCATGGAATCCAACAGAAAATATCTGAGGATCGTATACATCCCAAGTTCTTTTGCTTTCTTGATCAGTGATGGCTTTGTTGATATAATGCCATCTGCTTCCGTATGTTCTTTCAGATATTCTACCGAAACTTCTTTCGGACTCAGGCCACTGATCAGATCTACATGTACCATCGCAACCTTTCCTGCATCTTTTACTCTCTTTACGATCCGGTCTATCGAACAGACATCTCCAAACAATATGAAAATCACCTGTATCTCCTCTATCGTGCAACTTACTTCTATATCCTTCATGTTCTTCACAGCTGCAATAATCGGATTATTGCCGACCGCATCGTAAAATATCTGATTCATCTTATTCCATCCTCATTCCTATTTGCTGAACGTCTATGCTATATATTTATTCTATTATATTCTGAAATAATTTTCAAAAAAAGGAGCGCGACTAAAAGTAATCGTGTGATTACTTGTATTCGCTCTCCTATCTCAGCTCTTTTGTTCAACTGTGCTTACTATATCACAGTGCACAATTTTTTTCAATGACATTTGGTCATTTTTTAGCTTTTCATCTATTATATACAATTCTTTTTTCATTTTCTTTCGTTAATATGCATTAATTTTGTGTTGTTTTAACAAAATTATTTAGTTATTTTATTAACATTCTCATTATGATTATTTCATCATCTTTCTTTCATTATATAATTAATCTATCATCGCATATACAATCTGTCAATTTATTTTAAATCAAACAATACCTTATTATATATTCTTGTTGAATTCACAAACATTTACTTCTATAATAATATCAGAGCAACAAAAAATTATCCCCGGATATCATTGGAAAGAAGGAATGTATAATGATACGAAATTTGTCCCAAAAACAATTAGACGTCATGAAAATACTCTGGGATGCAGGCACTCCTCTGGTTGCTTCCGACATTGTAAAAGCCAAAAGTTCCATGAACATTAATACAGTACAGGCTTCTCTTCGTGTCCTGTTAAAAGAGAATCTGGTAGAAATAGCCGATATTGTATACAGTGGAACGGTATTAAGCCGCAGTTACCGTCCGCTCATTTCCAGAGATGTATATTTCAATGCGGAATATAAAAATATTATTGGAAATAGTTCTACTTCGGCTATGATCGCTACATTCATTGAGCAGGAAGAAGATATTTCCGAACTGGAACGGATTGAAGAACTGATCAGAAAAAGAATGAAAGAGCTCGAAGAAGCACAATAAGAATGGCGTGAAACGATTTCATACAGTCCGTATTTTTACAGAATCGGTGGAATACACCACCGGTTCTGCACTTTATGCAAAGAAAGTTCCTATTCTTTGTTCATTTAAGTTTTCCCCTATCACAATTACGACTTTCTGTCCTTCCGTGATCGGCTCCAGCCGCATCTCCTGATGGGTAGCATTCAGTTCCATCCATTTATCATCGTCATCCATTAAGAATCCCTTAATGCGGAATACTTTTCCACATTCTTTATCAGCAAATATCTTCTCTGCCGTCTCTATTATCTCGTTTTTTGTCTTATCAAGATTCATAAAATACAAAGATTTGAACGTCTCTCCTTCTTCGATATGCATCTTACGGTAATTCTCCGGCACATAATCGCAGGCTAACAGCTTTTCATAATCTGCACTTTCAAATGTCTCCCAGTCTTTTACAAAAATCTCATCACGGAATCTTCTGTTGCACTGTACTTTTTCCATTGCATGATTCAGATGTTCTATCGTATTTTTTATCTCTTCTTCGGTTGCTTCCTGGCTTCTGCTAAGTACGATACATCCCGCATTTGCAGCCTCGGAAGCCAACAGATAGTCTGCCTCATCCGACAAGTCTGATTCCAGCTTCGCATCAACAACTGTGATCACATTGCCAATCTCATACCATCTGTCGATCGGATCATCCCTTAATACATCAAAGAACTCATCCACATCATAGATACCGGACGGTTCCACAATTACCCGGTCATAACCGCACATTCCCATTGCAATCAGCTTCGTGCGGAATCGTCTTCTGTGGCAGTCTGCGTCGCATCCTCCGGCAATCATCTCCAGTTCGCACTTTTCACCTTCCAGGTCCTTTAATAACATCATATCTACATTAACCGCACCATAATCATTTTCCAAGATTCCAATATTATCTCCCTTGTCAATCAGATGCTTTGCATATTTTTTTATAAATGTTGTCTTTCCGGAACCTAAAAATCCGGTGATCAGATCTATCTTTACCATTATACTGTTACCTCGAATATTCTTTTTCCTGTCACGCAAAATCGTTTTGACATATAGGCATCCTCTCTTACTGATACTTATGAGTATAACCTTTTTTTCAAGGCTATGCAAGAAATCTTGACATAGGTCCATCTTTTAAAAACAAAAAAAGAACTCAAATTTCTTCCAACACTTGAATGTTAAATTTAAGTTCCTTTTTCGCTTTTTTAATTATTCATTATTTTTGGAAAGGAATTGTCTGGTTCTTTCTTCTTTCGGATTTTCAAACACTTCGTGCGCCAATCCCATCTCTACAATGTGTCCACCTTCCATAAAAACAACTTCATCTGCAACATTTTTTGCAAATTTCATTTCATGTGTCACGATCAACATCGTTGTATGTTGCTTTGCCAGATCTTTGATAACATCTAACACTCCGGCAACTAATTCTGGATCAAGCGCAGATGTTGGTTCATCAAATAAAATAATATCCGGATTAACCGCCAGTGCTCTGGCAATTCCTACACGCTGTTTTTCTCCTCCTGAAAGTGTCTCTGGATATGCATCTTTCTTTTCCAGTACCCCTACTTTTTCCAACAAATCTAATGCAATTTTATCTGCTTCTTCTTTCGGCATCTTCTTTACCAATGTCAGTGGAGTGGTAATATTTTCAAGTGCTGTTTTATTCCGGTATAAATTTGAATTCTGAAAAACCATGGATGTCCGTGTACGCAACACCTGAATATCTGCCTTGCTAAGTTTTTCATAATCGAATATTTGATCATCCAGCTGGATTGTTCCTTCTTCCGGTCTTTCCAGTACATTAATACAGCGAAGAAGTGTTGATTTACCAGTTCCCGATGGACCAATAACCGCAATTACTTTTCCTTTTTCAATTTTCAGACTAATATGATCCAGTACCTGCTGATTCCCAAAACTTTTTGACAAATTCTTAATTTCAAGCATATGTTTCTCCTATATGTATAAGGGGATGTTATCCACACCCCCTCATAACTATTTCTGATAAGCAGAGCTTATTATCTTTTCAACCTTTTTCTGTACTACTCCCAATACAATAGCCAGTATCCAGTAAAATACTGCTGCCAGTATATATGTCTCAAATGTCTTGTAATATGTAGCTGCTGTCAACTGAGCTTCACCCATAATATCCTGAATACCAATCGTCATTCCAAGAGAAGACATTTTGATAATATCCAGACATGAATTCACAATTGGAGGGATTGCTGCAACAGCTGCCTGCGGAAGTATAATCTTCAGCATCATCTGCGGATGTGTCAGTCCAAATGCAATACTCGCTTCATACTGTCCTTTATCTACGCTTTCAATTGCTCCACGTATACTCTCAGATATATATGCTGCGCTGTTAAGTCCCAAACACAGCACCAACGCAAATGTTTTCGGGCACCGTTTCATTACATCAAATACCATTGGTAATCCATAATAAAACAGAAACAACTGAATCAACAGCGGTGTACCCCTGAAATATGATACATAGACTTTTGCAAGCTGACTTAATATTTTTACGCGAAAATGCTGGATAATTGCCAATATAGCTCCCAATATAATACTAAGCAGAAAGGCTAAAGCCGAAACATATATCGTAATCCATAATCCTTCTAAAAGCAGCGGAGTCAATACTTTTGTATATGGGATAAACGTTTCTGTTAAATAAGTCATAGTTATTCCTTCTTAGTAGTAATATCTGCACCAATCCATTTCTCAGAGATTTCCTGCAGAGTACCATCTTCTTTGATAATCTTGATAAATTTGTTCATAGCATCACACAACTCTGTATTATCCTTTGCAAATACAATATTTGCTGTATCATATGCAAATGGTTCCAAAACTTTGATTTTAAGATTCTTATTTGATTTCATAGCCATGTATGTCTGAATGTCCTGAGCAAGTACTGCATCGATACGTCCATAAGCAATATCATCAAACATTGCTTCCAAAGTTGCAGATGTATATACTTCAAACTTAACATCACCCTTTGGATACATGTCTTCTACAGCCTGCTGCATAGAGTTTCCGGAACCAACACCTACTGTTTTTCCAGACAGATCTTTTACACTCTTAATCTCGTCATTATCTTTCGCAACTACCACTGTAGAACCATAATAATCAACCGGATCAGAGAATAAATATGAATCCTTTCTTTCTTCTGTTGGGGACATCTGCGCAGATACTGCATCTGCCTTTCCCGAAGAAAGTAATCCAAGAAGCCCGCTAAAATCAGCATACTCCCATTTTACTTCAATCCCTGTTCTCTCAGAAAATTCATTCCAGATATCCACATCATAACCCTTCAGTTCACCATCCTCTTCAAACTCAAACGGCTCATATCCCGGTGATGTTGCAACTGTTACAGAATCAACATCCAGACCAAGGTCCAACTTGTCGTCTTTTGCTTCATCTTTTGACTCTTCTGTTTTCTTGTTCTCTTTTGTGTCCGATTTGTCTGACTGACCGCACCCCATCATCAATGCAGCACACATAGATACACATAACAATGTGCTTATAATTTTTCTTTTCATTTGTTTAATCCTCCATTCTTAATCACTTATTTGATTGTCTCATTTTCCATCAAATAACTCAAATTGATTGTTTTTATATGTTGCATTATTCATAGATGTCATCTATGTTTTTATTGCAATCATTCTATGCACCATCCAACTATTTCGTCTTCATTTCTATAATCCATTCTTTTCCTTGGCCGGGTCCAGATCTCCTAACGGCACTGCACCTGTCCAGCAATATATTTCCCACATATGTCCTGACGCATCCAAAAAATATACACAGCGGGCATTCCACTCATAGTCTTTTGGTTCTGAAATAAATTCCATCCCCTCCGCTTTCAGCTGTTCATATGCTTCGTCCACTTCTTCCGGTGTGTCACATCGAATTGCCTGTTGATCCCGATATTTTACCTTTGCCATTACTTCCTTTCCAAGATTATCCTCTAGATGTTTCCACTGCCACAGAAAAAACTCCACCTTTCCTTCCATCGGAAATCCGGCAAATGTCTCATCAATCCTCGCTGGTTTAAAACCAAACAGTTTTGTGAATTTTTCCGCTTCTTTATATACATCTTCTACCAAATATCCATGTGCTGTATGTTTTCCCATTAAATTAAATCTCCTTCTTTTCTCAACTCCCAGATTCTGCCATTTTCATCTCTCAGAAAGTGACCTAATGCCCCAATCTGTACCAGCCCTTTTCTCAGCAGCTCCGTTTTTTCAGCCAAAAGTTCTTCTTCTGATCCGTAAAGCCAGGTACAGAAAGACTGCTCCGGTAATTCTTCTTCTGAAATTCCAAGACCGGCATATAGATAAGTCTTTTCAACCATACTGAATACAAGTGGAGATTTTGTGTTTATCCACGCAGACTCTTTCCCTTTTCTGTCTGCATTCCAGTTGAAATACTGCTGGTAAAATGCTACTGATTTTTCTATATCTTCAACAACTAATGTGTATGAATATTTTGTCATGTCCGTTCCTCCTTTTTTGCTACTCTAACTAATTATACCATCACCTAATTTCTTCTATCAAATTTGATATTTCTATAATTTAACCGATGTATCATTTTAATCTATAAGCCATTCAGCTGATATTCTATTATACTTATAATAAAGATTTGATCTTCCCAAAGCCATTGAACTTGCATCCACAAAATAATACTACAACAGAATCCACAACAAAAATAAGTGTATGAAGCATAAACATTTCTATACTTCATACACTTATTTTTTATTTATAGGATTTAGCTTTTCAATCCGTCAAATCCTTTTTTCATATTCTCCAATACCCTAAGCAGTATTTTCTTCGGGCAGGCCAGATTCAATCTGACATACTGACTTCCTGCCTCACCAAATTCCAAACCGCCACTTGGTATTATACCACATTCATTTTTCCAGAATTCAATAATCTCTTCATCTGTCATCTTCATAGCGCTACAGTCCACCCATAACAGATAAGTAGCTTCCGATTCCGGCACTCTAAGATGCGGAATATTTTCCCTGATATACTGAACTGTCATTTCTTTATTTTCTTTAATATAACGGTAGACTTCCTCGAACCATTCTTCACTTTCCATATATGCTCCGACTGTTACTCCTTCCGCAAATGCATGTTCAAATGGATAAGCCATTGCATTCATCCGGCTCATAATTTGCTTCTTCATCGTATCTCCGTCTACAAGCAATGCTGCTGTCTGTACGCCTGCCACATTAAAACTCTTTCCCGGAGATATCATCGTAACTGATGATACATCATATTTCTCAACAATCTTTCTCAACATTGTATGCTGTCCGTGAAACACAAAATCATAATGCGCCTCATCCGAAATAATAAGTAGTTCATGTGCCTTGCAAAACCGACAGATTCCTTCCAGTTCCTGTTCTGTCCATACAGTTCCTGTCGGATTATGCGGATTACACAACAAAAATGCTTTTGTTCTATTCGTCACTTTCCGCTCCATATCTTCAAGATCAAATGTAAATCTTCCATTCACTTCTCTCAGCTTGCTGCCGTTGACCGCACGTCCACACCCCTCAATCGTATGATAGAAATTTCCATATGTTGGAACATTCATCATTACTTCATCCTGCTCTTCTGTATATTCCTGAAGGATGATACTGAGTCCGCTCATCATATTCGCACAGTATACTATTTGTCCTTCTGGAATTTCACAGCCATGCCTTTTTTTCAACCAATATTGTACTGCCTTATAATAATCTTCTGACAACAGTTCATAGCCAAATACGCCTTCTTTCACTCTGTCGGCCAAACGTTTTTGAATTGCCGGAGAGGCATCAAATTCCATATCCGCCACCCACATTGGATACATCTCATGCCCATTATTTTTCAATTCTCTGGCTTTCCATTTAAACGAATTTGTCCTGCTTCTGTCAATGATTTCATCAAATTTATATTTCATAGCCGTTTTCCTCCTTTCACCCCTGTCTCTGTAAATTGTCTTTGTTTAGTGTAACATAAAAAGCGGCTGCCCTACAACAAGCAGCCACTCTTTATTATTTTTTATTATTTTATTTATTTCTTTCCACCAAAGATAAATGCCATAAATCGGATATAAGTATACACAACCAGAACAACCGCAATAATCGTCTCGATCAATACCACATATTTCAGGAACGGCATTGGATGTCCCATATTCATTGCACATGCCATCATCTGTTTTGAAGCGATCGCACTGATGACAAATGGGAAGGTGAATGCCGCATAGCTTGGGAAGAATGGCATCTTCAAATAGCCGATTGCTTTTACAAGTGCAAAGATGTAGATCACCGTTGCAACTACAAACATTCCCATCAGGAATCCGTAAGATTTCGGCATGACAGACTGTACATATCCTGCGATACAGAGGCTTGTCGGTGCCGCATAGATACAGATCAGTGGTTTTGCCGGATCCGGTACTTCTTTCACCGTCACATAGCGGTATGTAACCAGGATCAGTAACAGGATCAGTGTCACAAATCCAAACCAAAATGCTGCACTTCCGATTGCAAGTTTCTCATAAGCAGGTGCCGTGACTGATGCAACGACAATTCCAACATATACGATATAATAACTTGCGAATACCTTTGGCATCTGCAATTTAAATACAAATTTCACCGTAAAATAAATGATCAGCACGATATGTAATGCGATCGCAAACAGCCAGATATAATAAGCCGCCTGTCCGATAAATGGTTTTACATAGGTACTTAAGATCATAAGTGCCATCGGAAATGTTCCTGATACGCTTGCCATGATCGGATTCTTCATATCTTCCTTCACAGCTCCCGGAAACATAATTAGCTTCAGAAGTGCCAGGATCAGCAGAAATGCTGCGAACACTCCACACACATAACGGATTCCTTCTGAATAGCTCTGAAGCAGGTTACCTAAAGATGCCGCTCCAAGCATGACTCCGCAGATTGGAATCGGTATTTTTTTGATTACATCTTTCATAATATCTTGTCTTCCTTTCTAGTCTGGATCTATGCATTCTAGATATCTGCAATTGCACGACGTTCTGCCGGTTCATCAATTTCGTCCAGATTCTTGATTCCCAGTTCACGACAGACAATCTGTGCTACTTTCCATGCGCACAGTCCTGTGAAAAAAATACACTGTTCTTTGTGCTCACCCTGTCCCATGTTGAATTCTTTTGTCAGAACTCTGCAGCAGATTGCATTCTTCCCATTAGCTTTCTTGAACCAGTCATGCAGTTCGTGAACCAATTCCATACATTTTACGCTCTTTGGATTGGTTGGCCCGTCCTGCTCTGTTCTTCCGAAGAACATTCCAAGTGCAAGCAGACCTCCGTTGAATGCGCCACAGACACATCCCGATTTGCCTGCTCCGACAGCCATACCGGATGACATTGCAATGACTTCTTTTGGTACATCCAGTTTAAATTCATCACGGATGGTGCACATCAATGCCTCACAACAGTAATACCCGCTTTTAAAATTCTTCTCTGCTGCTCTCTGCACCGCTCTTGGGCTGATTTCTGTTACTCCGATGTTCATAAATTAATACCTCCTAAAATAAATTAAAAATAAATCTTCTCCGGGCATTCCCCAATGCCCATATATTTATATTATAGCTATATAAAATTTATTTGTTAAAGTGAGATTATCTATAGATTCTTTGACTTATTCAATCCGTCTATTTTAGAAAATTTCTATACAAAAAGCCATAAATCTTCCACTGTCAATTTGTTGACAATGTAGAATTTATGGCTTATCCGCAACTTTTTGTTACTTTATATCAACTTTTTTCTTATGCGTTATCTCCATCCTGTTCTGTTTCAGGTTCCTACCGGATAATCTCTCCACTCTTAATTTTCCCGATCCATTCCTGTATAAACTGCAGGAAGCACTGTACTGCTTCATTCTCCGCTTCTTCTTTTCTGGTAATCATACATGCTTTCCACTCATACACATCATCCGAAAATGGGATCAGTCTCAGCCCTTGTTCTTTCATGTCATCAAAGACAAAATCCACCGTCACGGATATGCCTTTATTTTCCTTCACCATCTTATGGCACAAACTGAATCCACTGGTCTGAAATGCGATATCCGGTTGGAACCCGGCTTCTTCACATTTCTTCATGATCAGATGATAAATTGCAAACTGACTGCTTTCAATATATAGCGGCCTGTTTTTCAGATCTTCAATTGTCACACTTTCCTGTTCACTTAACGGATCCTGTTCATTTACCAGAAGCTTAATCGGAAATGTTTCCAACGGAACTACATGATATAACTCCTCATCAAATTCTCCGATGGAAAACGCAACATTTCCTTCATTTTCAGCAAACAGACGCTCTGCCTGCAGATCCGGGTACTCCCTGTAATGGAATTCTATATCCGGATATTTCTTACAAAATTCCGCAATGCAGTCCGGCGTCACCATACGGATGATTCCATATGCCGACAAAAGATCCACTACTTTGCGCTGTCGTTGTTCTATATGCAGGATATCCTTCTTCACCTGATAATAATCTTCGATATCCTTATCCGTATATTCTAAAAAACGTCTTCCGCTTTCTGTGAGCTGCATGCCGGATTTATTACGTGTAAAGAGACGGCATCCCATCTCTGCCTCCAGGTTCTTTACAATCTTACTGATCCCCTGAGGCGTCATATAGAGAATACGGGATGCCTTTGCAATACTTTCTTCTTTTGCTATTGTATGAAATACTTTTAAATCTTTAATGTCCATGACTATCTGTCTTCATTCTAACTATCATTCTAACTGTAACTTAAACTAGCCAACCAGATGCACCATATTGATCAGGAATATCCAGCTCAGTCCGTAATAAGATACAACTGCCACAAGGTCATTGACCGTTGTGATAAGTGGTCCCGAAGCAACCGCCGGGTCTACATGAATCTTCTTAAAGAACAACGGAATCAATGTTCCAACCGCTCCTGAGATTACCATCGCCAACAACAGTGACACTCCGATACATCCGGATACCGCATATGCAAATACGAATGTCTTCCCTTTAAATAATGCAATATAAAGTCCGATCACTACAAACGACAGTATTCCAAGGATCGATCCATTCGAAAATGCAATCTTCATTTCTTTAAATACCAGTTCTGCCTTCTGCTTTCCGGTCAGTGACTCATCCATCAGTACACGGATCGTTACGGCCAGTGACTGCGTACCTACGTTACCTGCCATATCCAGGATCAGTGACTGGAAACACATGATGATCGTAAGCTGACTTACCACTTCTTCAAACAGACCGACTACGGATGAAACGACCATTCCAAGTCCCAGCAGTACCAGAAGCCACGGAAGTCTCTTCTTGATACTTTCTCTTAATGGTTCTTTCAAATCTTCCTCCGCGGTCAAACCGGCGAACTTCGCATAATCTTCACCCATCTCATCATCAACCAGGTCTACCATACTCTGGGATGTAATGACTCCGAGAAGCTTGTTGTCATTATCCAGTACCGGGATGGAATCCTCGGAATAATCTTTCAATCTCTCGATACAGTCATCGATCAGCTCATTTCCATATACATATGGGTACGATGTCGCGATCAGATCTTCTAACGGAGACTCTCTTCTTGCGATGATCAGATCTTTCAGATCCATTGCTCCGTAAAATGTATTATCTTCCGTTACCATAAATAACGTAGAAATGTTATCATTCTTTGCTGCCTGTTCTACCAGACTGCTCATTGCCTGCTTCACCGTCAGATTCTCACGGATCATGATGCAGTTCGTTGTCATTCTGCTTCCGATCTCTTCCTCATCAAAGGAAGCGATGATTGCCATATCTTTTCTGGCATCGTCATCCATTAATTCGATCAGCAGATTTTTCTTCTCTTTCGGAATCATCTGCAGAACATCCACAACTGCGTCCGTCTCCATTGCCGAAAGGATCGCTGCCGCTTTTTTGATATCCATCTCATCCAGATATTCTGCCGCTTCCTGTTCATCGATATGCTCGAAGATATCAGAAAGCATGTCCAGATCCAGGATTCTGCAGATTTTTCTTCTCTCTGATACTTTCAGCTGTGGAAATACTTCTGCAAGGTCATTTGCATGATAATCTTCCAGTCTGTTTCTCATAATACCTGGTGATGTATTACTTCTGATGATTTCCAGTATCTCGACTGTATAATCTTTGTTTTCCATACCTTTACCTCCTGTCCTTTTCCTAATGCACTATAACCGGATATACATTTTCCAGTTTTCTTCACCATAAACACACTGCAGGATATGTAACGATCATATCCTCCATGAAACGACTGCTATTATTCACTTGTAATACTCATTGGGAAATAGGATAAGAAATAAAAGAAATCTATGATGCCTGTACCGAGAACTTGCCGCTTAGAGCTTCTCTTAAATGTACAGCAATTAACTCAAACAGAATCGACTGTTGCTTAATAAACTTTTTAATTTCCATCCTATGCTGCAACTTCGCCCATGACTATCGCAACCGTCCATTCTGTTCACCTGCCTTTTTTGTTGAATTTTATCATTGATTTTCTAACTATCGTGTGCAGTATCATAACTGCCCGCAACATATTATAGACTTTCGTACTATGAATTTCAAGCCTTTTTCCACGTACTACTCTATATATTTCCCACAAAATTGTATATAAATGCAAACACTCCCCCTTCGGCTTTCTTCCTATGATATACTTTTAAAGTTATTTTTATAGATTAGAGGAATAAAACAAAAGAGAAAGGGTAAAATTTACACATGAATTCATTGAAACCAATGTTACTGACTTCACTGAAATCTTACGACCGTACCCAGTTTGTAAAAGATGTGACCGCCGGAATCATCGTTGCGATCATCGCACTTCCGCTGTCCATTGCACTTGCACTGGCCTCCGGTGTCGGACCGGAAGCCGGAATCTTCACGGCCATCGTTGCGGGATTTGTTATCTCTGCACTTGGTGGAAGCAGTGTACAGATTGCCGGACCGACCGCTGCATTTGCAACCATCGTTGCGGGTATTGTCGCCAAAGACGGACTGGACGGGCTCGTGATTTCAACCATCCTTGCAGGTATCTTCCTGATCCTGATGGGCCTTTGTCACTTCGGAAGTCTGATCAAATTCATTCCGTATACGATCACAACCGGCTTCACATCCGGAATCGCCGTTACGATCGTCATCGGACAGTTAAAGGATTTCTTCGGAGTCACTTATCCGGACGGTGTAAAGCCGATTGAAACCACAGAAAAATTCAAAGCATTTATTGAAAATATTTCTACCATGAATACCGCTGCTTTGATCGTTGGTATCGTAAGCCTTGCGATCCTGATCATCTCACCGGTGATCTTCAAAAAGATTCCGGGTTCCCTGATTGCCGTTATCGTCGGAATCCTGATGGTAAAGTTCCTGCCGCTTAAGGTATCTACAATTGGAAATCTTTACACGATCAGTAATTCGCTTCCGGCATTTCATCTGCCGGCTGTGAATCTGCATATTATAGAAAATGCGCTTCCAAATGCATTTACCATTGCTGTGCTTGCTGCGATCGAATCACTTCTTTCCTGCGTCGTCGCAGACGGAATGATCAACGGAAAGCACCGTTCCGACATGGAACTGGTTGCCCAGGGTGCCGGTAATATCGCCTCTGCTTTATTCGGAGGTATCCCTGCCACAGGAGCGATCGCAAGAACCGCTGCCAACATCAAAAATGGCGGACGCACACCGGTTGCCGGAATGGTGCACTCCATCACACTGGTCATCGTACTCGTCGTACTGATGCCATTCGCCGGAATGATCCCAATGCCGACCATCGCAGCAATCCTGTTTATCGTAGCATATAATATGTGCCAGTGGCGTACATTCGTACACTTAATCCGCACTGCACCGAAAAGTGATATCATCGTGTTATTTGCAACTTTCATTCTCACGATCCTGTTCGATCTTGTGGTTGCGATCGAGATCGGCATGGTGCTTGCATGTCTTCTCTTCATCAAGCGTATGAGTGAGGAAACGCATGTCGATGGCTGGACTTACGTGGACGATGATACACCGGATGTGGATGCACATCTGAAGAAGCTTCCACTGCAGATCCGTGTCTATGAGATCACCGGGCCATTGTTCTTTGGTGCTGCAGATGCGATCGAGCACATTGTTGTCAAAGACTTTACGACCTGCCTGGTTCTTCGTATGCGAAGTGTTCCGGCAATCGACAGTACCGCGATGAACGCATTATTTAACCTGACAAAAGTATGTGAAAATAAGGGAATTACGCTGGTATTCTCGCATGTGAATGAACAGCCGATGAAGGTTATGGAGAAGGCCGGATTCGTGGAGCTGGTTGGACGGGAGAATTTCTGTCCGAATATATCGGCGGCGCTTGCGCATGCGGAGGAAATTTCTATTTAATGCATCATGGCGGCTGTCACCGACCGAAATAATTAAACAGAGGAACCGTAACCTTTGTGATACCGGAAGTGTACGAAAAAGCCGGAAAATCAATGGTTTCACCACAACTTTCCGGCTACACAACGGTTACAATCCCTCTATTGAATTCATTATCATTGGCCAATCACGACATGAGAAAGACTTGGTATTGTGTTTGATGCGTATTTTGGCGCGATGTGTAGAAGTTCTTAGGCAGTTTGACTTCCCGTTAAAGGGACGGAGCGAACTGTTTGAACCCCGTAGGGGTGAGTTTTGAGCGGAGACCCTTTCGTTCTTAGGGAAGGCGGACTGCCTTAGAACTTCTGCATCGTGACATCCAGCAACAAACATAATACCAAGTCTTTCTCATGGACCGGAGTAAGCCACGATGATGAACTAAATAGAAATTACCGATTTGATTGCTCCCAGCAGTTCCTCATACGTCTCATAAGCCGGAATCTCCGGATAATCTTCCTTAATTTTCTCAGTCGTTCGGAATAAGAATCCTGCTTTTCCTGCCTGGATCATGCCCAGATCATTGTATGAATCACCGCTTGCGATCGTGTCAAATCCAATGGACTGCAGTGCTTTTACGGTGCTGAGTTTGGAATTTTCCACACGCATCTTAAAGTCTGTGATCTCACCGTTATCTGCAATCTCAAGGCTGTTGCAGAACAGTGTCGGTCTTCCAAGCTTTTCCATTAAAGGCTGTGCGAACTCTGTAAATGTATCACTGATCAGGATTACCTGACTAAATGAGCGCAGTTCGTCTAAGAATTCTTTCGCTCCCGGAAGCGGGTCAATCTTGGCGATCGTCTCCTGAATCTCTTTGATTCCAAGTCCGTGTTCCTTTAAAATGTCCAGTCTCCATCTCATCAGTTTATTGTAATCCGGTTCATCTCTTGTCGTTCTTTTTAATTCCGGGATTCCACTTTCCTCGGCAAATGCGATCCATATTTCCGGTACTAATACTCCTTCAACATCCAGGCATGTAATATACATTCTATGATTCCTCCTATACTTTCTGTCTTTTTGCTTTTTATCATAACACAAGTCTGTTTATTTTACATTCTTTTTATAAGCAATTCTTCAACTGCAGCATATCTAATATTTTATCTGTCCTATTTATCTCTTTCCCAACTGCCAGAATGCTACTGCACTGGCGGCCGCGACATTCAGCGAATCTACACCATGCGACATTGGAATCATTACCGTATAATCGCAGTCTGCAATTGTCTCCGGCGCCAGTCCGTCTCCTTCTGTTCCCAGTATCACTGCCAGCTTATCTTCTTTCATAAGTTCCGGATCATCAATGCTTGCAGAATCTTCTTTCAAAGCCATCGCCGCCGTCTTAAATCCCAATTCACGCAATATCTTCATTCCTTCTTCCGGCCAGATTACAGAGTTATCCACAAATGTCCACGGAATCTGGAATACTGTCCCCATACTTACACGGCTTGCCCGCCTGTAAAGTGGATTACTGCATCCCCCTGTCAGAATCACCGCGTCCATGTGAAGTGCTGCCGCAGAGCGGAAAATCGCTCCTACATTTGTAGGATTCATTACATTCTCCAATACTGCTATTCTGTCACATCCGCTACAGATTTCCTGCAGGCCAGGCAACCTCCTTCTTTTCATCGCACATAGCATTCCCCTGGTCAGTTTAAATCCCGTAAGTTTCGTAAGTACTTCAAATTCTGCCGTATATACCGGTACATTGCCACATTTTCCAAGTACAGCTATCGTTTCCGCATCTTCCAAAACCTGCTTTTTTTCCACCAGAACAGACACAAGCTCATATCCTCCATCCAATGCCCGGCTAATAACTTTCGGACTTTCTGCAATAAACAGTCCATCCTCCGGATGATCCTTGTTCAAGAGCTGTGCTTCTGTAAGTCTTGCATATACATCTAGTTCCGGAGCGTCAAAATCCGTAATTTCTATCATATTCTGTATTATTTTTTCATTTATGCTTTCTGTATTGTTCATGATCATTTCCTCTTTTTTATTATCATCTGGATCTTATTGTTATCTCATTATACAGAATGAAATAAATTTTCTCAATTCCATAAATATTTTATGCACATAAGCCCGGACTTTATGTTAAAGTGGATAAAGTATGAGCAGATATTTATTTTGATGTAAGGAGAATCTTTCACTATGATGACTGAACTTGAGAAATATTATAATAAATTTAACGAAGAAAAACGCCTTGGAAGCCGACATGGACAAGTAGAATTTACCACTTCTATGAAATATATACATGAATATCTTCCGGAAGATAAATCAGCAAAAATTCTGGATGTAGGTGCCGGTACCGGCCGTTACAGTGTAGCCCTTGCCGAAGAAGGTTACGATGTTACCGCTGTTGAACTGGTTAAATATAATCTTGGGATCTTAAAAAAGAAAAACAGTTCTGTAAAAGCCTATCAGGGAAATGCAATGAAACTTTCCCGCTTTCCGGATAAGGAATTTGATTTAGTTCTGGTCTTTGGTCCAATGTATCATCTATATTCTATGGAAGATAAAGTCAAAGCACTGACCGAAGCCAGACGTGTATTGAAAGATGATGGTGTAATTCTTGTTGCTTATTGCATGAATGAGTACAGCGTGCTGACCTATGGATTCAAACAGAATCATATCTTAGAATGTATCGAGAACGGAAAGATTGACGACAACTTCCGTGTACAACCCAAACCTGAAGACCTTTATGATTATGTCCGCCTGGAAGATATGGATGCTTATAATAAAGCTGCCGGTCTGGAACGAATCAAGGTCATCTCTGCCGACGGACCTTCGGATTATATGCGTCCGGTGCTGAATGCGATGGATGAGGAGACATTCGAGACTTTTATCCGGTATCATCTTTCGGTGTGTGAACGGCCGGAGCTTGTGGGCGCCGGATCACATACCGTGGATATTTTAAAGAAAAGCATTATTTAATACATGAACCGTCTGCCATCCGGACTATTTCTGTTTCCAGGATACCGCTACCCGTAGAATATAAGCTCATTTCTTCTTGTGATTTCGCAAAAACAGAGTGCACTCTGTTATTATATTTAAAACCTGCAGAAATTCCTCAAAATGCATGGACTTATGTTACATTTGTTTACATCTTCTTTGCAGCAGTACTTCCAATCTGGCTGATCAAACAGCCTCGTGATACAATGACAATTTATATGTTCATCGGAATGATCGCCGGTACCGCACTTGGACTTCTTGTCGCACATCCGGCTATGAATCTTCCGGTACTTCATCTAAGACTGTATCGAATGAAAAAGATATGTTAAAAGTTGGTTACGGAGCCATGGTTCTGGAAAGTCTTCTGGCCGTACTTGCACTTTGCGTCGCAGGTGCTGCAGCCGCTGCTGACGGAACACCGGCCGCAGGAACACCATTCCAGGTATTCTCAAGCGGCGTTGCCGGATTCTTTGAAATGTTCGGTATCCCGGTTTACATCGCACAGTGCTTTATGACCATGTGTGTATCTGCACTGGCACTTACCAGTCTGGACGCCGTTGCACGTATCGGATATGCCAATATCTGGCCACTGTTCGGATCTGCCAACCAGTTACTGTCCGCACTGGTAGAAAGAACCATCGGACTTGTCAAAGCTTACGCAGCCGGATCTGCCACATTCCGGGTAGAAGGCTTACAGCTTATCATTGCAATTCTTCTGATGGCACTTGGCCTTATTATTGTCATCAATTCGCTGAAAGCTTACTTTAAAGCACAGAAAGAATCTGCATAGATTAATTTTTAAGAATTAAAGCGCAAATCAAATCCAATTACAATCCCCACCAGTAATTGCAAGACTCAAAAGCGCATCCATCTTTTCAACCTCTTCCTCGCCTTCAATCTTCTGAAGGAGCTCCGCTGTATCCAGCACATCTTCTAATGACTCGTCCGGTCCGATCTCGTAATCTATCTCCTGTTCGCAGTCCGGGCATGGAATATACTTCATCGTTTGTAATGACAGGAAACGGTTTCCGCATTTCCTGCATTCATAATATCCGCATTCCTTTGTCCCGTCCGGTACATAATACATATCACTCACCACCTTATATTTCTTACTACTTTCGCTACTTCCAGCAGTCAAGCTTCTCTTTCATTCCGATATCCTTACTCTTGAACACCGGATTCATTCCCATTTTAAGCTGTCTTTCATAATCTTTCAATGCCTTCATTGTCGTATTAGACAGAATGTCAACAGGTTGTCACAGTAAAAGCAGTTACCAAGCAGTGTCGTAAATGCAAATAATACCATAGACACGGTGATGAATACCGGCCCGAATGTTCCAAGCGATTCCTGAAGTGCGGCCTGTACCCATGGTGCTCCCTGAAGTGCTTCTGACGGGGCAACTCCGGATGACATACACATCATTGCGGTTGCCGTACACAATAATAATGTGTCAATAAACACCGATACAGATTGCGGAAGATACACCTACAATATTTCCCGTACCAACTCTTGATGCAGTGGAGACCATAAGTGCCTGAAAAGAAGAGACTACATCTTCATCATCCGGTTTCTCCATTACTGCTTTACAGGCACTGTGAAACAGACGCACCTGCGGGAAGCTCGTCCGGATTGTAAAATACACACCAGCTCCGATTAATATGATAACTAACAGTTTACTGTACATAAATGAGCTGATGTTATCAATGATCATACTTAACATACTTTTATTTTTCTCTATAAATATACAGTAATTCTGCGAGTTTGGGAAGAATAAATTGCATACATTGACACTGGCACTTATTTCCTCTATATTATTGTCTATATAAGAAAAGGAGATTCATATGTTATTATTCAAATCATTCACTATATTAATTATCGGATTTGTCCTGCTGATCAAGGGTGCAGATTTTTTTGTAGAGGGAAGTTCTGCTGTAGCAAAACGTCTCCGGATTCCTTCTATGATCATCGGGATGACCATCGTAGCCATGGGAACCAGTCTTCCAGAATGCGCCGTCAGCGTGACTGCCTCCCTCACCGGCAATAATTCCCTCGCTATCAGTAATGCTGTCGGATCCAACATTTTTAACCTGTTAGTAGTCTGCGGTGTCTGTTCTTTATTCGTTCCGCTTGCTGTACAGAAAAGTACTTTACAGAAAGAATTCCCGTTATCTATCTTCTGTGCGGGACTTTTGCTTTTGCTTGGATATCTTGGCATGACACTCGGACGGATAGACGGAATTATCTTCCTTATTATATTTGCCGGATATCTGCTCTGGATGATCCGCTCTGCCAAAAGAGCACGTCACAATATAACTTCTGCGGATTCTTCTTCTGCACAAAAAGTGAGAAGCTCACTTTCCGAAGAAGAAATCGAGCAGGTTGCCTCCCATATCAACCTCCTTCCGTTATGGAAATGTCTCATTTTCATACTGGGCGGTATGATTGCGATCAAATATGGCGGTGATTTCGTCGTTGACGGGGCATCCACAATTGCATCCAGTCTGGGACTTAGCCAGACACTGATTGGACTTACGATCATTGCCATGGGAACCAGTCTTCCGGAGCTTGTCACCTCCATCGTTGCCGCCAGAAAGGACGAAGTCGATATGGCACTTGGTAATGTCATCGGCTCTAATATCTTCAATATCCTTTTTGTACTCGGTGTCGCGGCAGCAATCAGTCCGGTGGGATTCGCTCTGGAAAATATAATCGACATTGCTTTCCTTATCATAATCAGTGCAATCACTCTCGTCTTTGCATGGACTTCGAAGGAAATCAACCGTAAAGAAGGAATTATCATGCTGGTATTATATGCCGCTTATATGGTATATATCTGCATGCGTTAATATTTGTAATTATGAAAGGACGGACATTTTATGAAAATTGTATTTTTAGATGCCAAAACAATCGGGGACGATATTGACCTGTCCGGATTTGATTCACTTGGTGAAGTTACCAAATATAACTTTACCACTCCGGAAGAAGCTCCGGAACGCGTGAAAGACGCAGATGTTCTTATCATTAACAAAGTTCCGATCAATGAAAATACGGTCGGAACAGCAAAGAATCTGAAACTGGTCTGTGTTACTGCAACCGGAACCAACAATCTGGATAAAGACTATCTGGATTCCCACAAAATTGCCTGGAGAAACGTTGCCGGTTATTCCACAGAAACAGTTACTCAGCATACATTTGCCATGCTTTTCTATCTGCTTGAAAAGCTGCGCTATTACGATGATTATGTAAAAGATGGAAATTATATTAACGATACTTCTTTTACTCACTTTGCAGAACATTTTTCAGAGATCAATGGCAAGACGTGGGGAATCATCGGACTTGGCGCGATCGGACGCCGCGTTGCCCAAATTGCCCGGGCATTTGGTGCAAATGTCATCTATTATTCAGCCTCCGGACGCCCTGCACAGGATGGATATACGCAGGTTGATTTCGATACCTTGCTTACCACTTCGGATATTATCTCTGTCCATGCACCATTGAATGAACACACCGAAAATCTTCTGGATAAATGCGCATTTGCAAAGATGAAAGAAACCTGTATCTTCCTGAATCTCGGCCGTGGTCCGATCGTTGTTGAACAGGATCTCTACGACGCACTTGTAAATGGCGAAATTGCTGCCGCAGGTCTGGATGTCTTATCTGCCGAACCAATGAGTGAGAAAAATCCGCTTATCAAGATCCAGGACAGCCGCCGGCTTTTCATTACGCCGCATATTGCTTGGGCAAGCGTAGAAGCACGTACCAGACTGATGCAGATCATCCTGGATCAGATGAAAGAATATTTCCATATGTAGAACACTAACTACTCATTAAAGTTTGATATGAAACAATTTTACATTATTTATTGAATCATCCCTACATTCATGCTATCATATATCATTGTACCTAATGAAAAAGAGTGAAAAAATATATGAATAGACGTCCTGATTCCCAGGCGTCTCTGTGGAGGAATGAGAACTATGAGTGAACGTGGATCTGCTCCTGCAGCAGAAAATAAGATGGGAACAATGCCCGTCGGAAAATTAGTATTCAATATGTCACTGCCAATGATGGTTTCTATGCTGGTACAGGCGCTTTATAACATCGTTGACAGTATCTTCGTAGCAAAATTATCAGAAAATGCACTGACTGCTGTATCGTTAGCCTTCCCGCTTCAGACACTTCTGATCGCGGTAGCTACCGGTACCGGCGTCGGTATGAATGCCCTCCTGTCAAAATCACTGGGAGAACATAACTTTAAAAAGGCGAATAAAATTGCTGATAATGCGGCATTTATCTATGCCATCAGTTACATTGTATTTTTAATCCTCGGCTTTACGATCGTAAGACCTTTCTATGCAAGTCAGATTGGAAACGCAGATGTCGAGATCATGGAACTTGGAATTGATTACCTGAGTACGGTTATGATCTTTTCCTTTGGTCTGTTCACACAGATCTTCTTTGAACGGTTACTGACTTCTACCGGAAGAACTATCTTCAGTATGACTTCTCAGTTATGTGGTGCGATTACAAACATTATCCTGGACCCGATCATGATCTTCGGTCTTCTGGGATTTCCGAAGATGGGTGTTACCGGAGCCGCCGTTGCGACCGTTATCGGACAATGTGTTGCCGGAATCGTTGCCGGAACCTGTAATCACAAATATAACCATGACGTATCATTAAGTTGCAAAGGCTTCCGACCGGATATCCGTCTGATCGGACACATTTATGCAGTAGGTATTCCATCTATTATTATGCAGTCTATCGGATCGATCATGACTTATTCGATGAACCGCATTCTGATTGAATTTTCTTCAACTGCAACTGCTGTATTCGGTGTATACTTCAAGCTTCAGAGTTTCTTCTTCATGCCGGTATTCGGTCTGAACAATGGTATCACGCCGATCATTGCTTACAACTATGGTGCACAGCAGAGAAATCGTATGATCAAGACGATCCGGATCAGTCTGACGACTGCATTCTGCCTTACTTTCATTGGATTCCTCTGCTTTGAAGGTATCCCACAGGTATTACTTGGAATGTTCAATGCGTCTGACGCCATGCTGAAAATCGGTGTTCCGGCACTTCGTATCATCGGTATCCATTATCTGATCGCATGGTTCTGCATCATTGCCGGTACCGTATTCCAGGCACTTGGCAAAGCAGTATTCAGTATGATCGTATCCATCATGCGTCAGCTGGTTGTGCTGATCCCGTCAGCTTATATCTTGTCTAAGATTGGTGGCTTACATATAGTGTGGTGGGCTTTCCCGATTGCGGAAGTGATATCATTTATTGTGTCTACGGCATTTTTGATCAAAATTTATAAGACAATTATTAGTAAGATTCCGGAAGGGAAATTATAAAATAAGAAGCGGAAAAAGTTTACATTCACAACTTTTTCCGCTTCTTTTATTTTTTCCTTTTACAATTCACAATATAAATTCCCACACAAACCAAAATCAATGCACTCAGACTTCTTGCATTAAATGCCTGGCTGACTTCTCCAAGAACCAACGCCGATAACACCACGCTGCAAAGTGGATTGACAAATCCGAAAATCGCCACTTTCGATACTTCGTTATGCGCCAGCAGAACCGACCAGAGTGTATACGCCACAGCCGATACCATTGCCAGGTAGAGAATCAATACTACTCCTGCAATCGACATATGATCCAAGTGTCCGCCCATCAGGATTCCGACTATGAACAGCAACACACCTCCCATGAAGAACTGACAACCGCTTAAAATAACCGGTGATACTTTTTTGGAGAAAATATTGATCAGTACGGTTGACGCTCCATAAGAAAGCTGCGCGATCAGCACGAAGCCTTCTCCTGTCAGCCTGAATCCCATGTCCATAGAGCCGCCTGCCATGTTGATGATCACGACTCCCGCAAATCCGAGGATGCAGCCAGCAAGTTTTCTGCCTGTCATCTTTTCATTTCTTACTAACAGACATGCCATTAAAATTGCAATAAAATTGCCTAGACCTGTGATGATCCCGCCTTTTACACCGGATGTATGTGCCACTCCGATGTAAAAGAAAAAGTACTGGACGAAGGTCTGAGCAAAGCAAACTGGGATAACATACTTGAATATCTTTCCGTCCGGAAGGACAACTCTTTTTTCCCGGATGGATGCGAACAGTAATACAAGAATTCCCGCCAGTGCGAACCGGATACCGGCAAAAACAATCTGACTTGCGGTGTCCGCTGAATCAACGGCAAGAATCTGGTAGCCTGTCTTGATCACGGGAATTGCACTGCCCCATAAGATGCAGCAGACACACGCCAGAGCTGCGACTACCCATGTTCTGGTTAATATATTTTGTTTTTCTGAAATTTGCATTTGTGACATTTCTTTACTCTCTGGAATTCTGGTTCTATTTTTCAATCTCAATCTTCTCTTTCAGCACGACACATCCTGCCATATCACCGATAACATTAACACAGGTTGCTCCCATATCGCACAGAGTATTGATACTAATGTAGACACCCATAACTCCTGCAGGAAGTCCGGCCATTGTAGCAAGTGCCGCGAATGATGCGATTGCACCTCCCGGGATTCCCGGTGTTCCGACTGACAGAAGGACGTTCGCCAGAAGGATGATGATCATCATGGAAATGCTGACATGCACGCCGCATGCATTTGCAAAGAACATGATCATAAAGGACATCAGGATCGATACAGCATCCATGTTAACCGTTGCTCCAAGCGGGATCGTGATACTTGAGATCTGGTTCGGAACTCCAAGTTTATCTTCGACACAGCTTTTACTCAGCGGAATGGTAGCTGAACTTGAGCATGTACCAAATGCATTCAGTGCCGCCGGCATGATCGCCTTGAAGAACTTCACCGGACTTGTCTTGCCGAGAATGCTCACTGTGCCGCCATATACGATAAATGCAAATCCAAAGAATGCGACATATAAGATAATCAGCTGCGTAGCCAGTGATACGATCGTCTTTGTACCATTCGCCTCTACAACCGGAACGATCGTACAGAAGACTCCGATCGGTGTGAAATACATCACCGTACTGATGATCTTCAGACATGCTTCATTGCAGGAGTCGATGACCTTTAATAATGGCTCACCTTTTTCTCCAATCGCAATCAGTGTGAATCCCATAATCAGCGCAAATACCAGCACCTGCAGCATATTACCTTCTGCAAATGCGGATACCGGGTTAGACGGGATCAGTCCCTTGATCGTATCAAGAATGCTGTCCATCTTGGTTGCCTGAATATCAGATGTAGCCATCTTAAAGCTAACGCCTTTTCCAAGACAGATCAGTCTCGGAATGATCAGTCCAACAAAACTTGCGATTGCTGTTGTGCACAGGAAGAACAGCATTGCCGCTCCTGTGATCTTACCTGTCGTCTTGGCACTTCCGATGCTCGCAATCCCCATTACGATCGAACAAAATACCAGTGGGAAGATCATCATATTCAATGCACTCATATAGATACTTCCCAGTACACTTGTTGCAGTCAGAACCACGTTAAACCGTCCCGCCAAAAACAGTCCGGTCAGGATTCCGAGGATCAGTCCGACGAAAATCGCACCGGTGATATGCTTTCTGTACCACTCATAAAAACTCTTCATTTGTATGTACTCTCCTTACTTTTCAACTATAATATAACGTCTATATTTTACTATACACATATAGGCTATAGTTTATATCAAAAAGAGTGGAACGTCAATGTCCCACTCCTTATACCGTAAATTTCTCCACATAATAATTCTGTATCTCTGTAAGGATATACGCCTCATAATACTCCACCGGAATCTCCCGGTTCTCTTCCAGACTATTTTTACTATTTTATCAGTCATCTAACAGTACATCATTAACCACATCGTATGCATCTTCCAATGCATCCAACGCTTCCGTCAGAGTGTCTGCTTTATCCACTTCACCGGCTTCTTCATATTCATCCAGTATATTTACCAGAGAATCTTTTACTTGTTGGATGGATGTTATCAGGTCTTTTAACTGTTCTTCTTTTGTTGATGTGGTATTTATATTTACTATTTTGCTCACATTGTACCTCCCGTATTCTTGCCTATTTATTCTCTTGCTGATACATTTTTTCCAGTGTTCTAATTCTGATTCTTTACACTCATCTCATGCCATTCTTCCCCGCCCCAGGTTGACTGCGCGATTCCTTTATCTTTAAATCCGAATTTCTCATACATCGCTACCTTCGATTCCAGGCAGGTAAGGATAATCTCTTTTCTTCCCCTTCCCCATTCTCTTTCGAGATACCGGTGTACCAGTTCTCTTGCAAGTCCCTGACTGCGGTATTCCGGCAGTACATCCAATCCCAGAAGCATGACATTCTTGCCTTCCGGGTTATGCAGACTGGCATCTGTAAAGAACTCGTCTTTTAATATCTCATCATCCGTCGCTAGTCCATTTAAAAAACCTGCCATCTTTCCATTTTCTTTATCAATCGCTACCAGAAATAAATCCGCAATTCCGGCAACACGGTCTTTCATATGCTTCTTAGAACAGGCTTCATTCGGCGGAAAACAGATCCTTTCGATCTCTGCTGCTTCTTCTGCTTCGTTCTGTTTTATGTTTCTAAATTCATATCTTTCTGAAATATGTGTATCTGTCATTTGCTTTTCTCCAATCCCATTACCGTATAAAATGTGTCGCAATTCGTTCTTCCTTTTCCGGTAATCCGAACTGTTCTTTTCCAAGCGCAATACTCTTCATCAAGAATGTCATATTTCTTGCAAGTGTACGCATCGTCTGTTTTCCTTCTCCGTCCTGCTCTGACTCACCCGGCATACGTCCATGAATGCTGTTCCAATACTGGCTTGATGCAACCGGCATTCCGGAGATTGTAAAATACTTGTTCAATTCATCAAATGTTGCCGAACAACCACCGCGTCTCGCACATACAACACTTGCTCCGACTTTCATCGTCTTGTCAAAATGACTGCTGTAGAACAAACGATCAAGACAGGCAATCAGTGTCGCATTTGCTGACGCATAATATACCGGGCTTGCAACGACAAGTCCATCGGCTTCTTCAAACTTTAGTGCCAGTTCATTTACCATATCGTTGAATACACATTTGCCTTTCTCATAGCAGGAACCACAGGCGATACAGCCTCGAATATCTTTATTGCCGACCAGTATGATCTCTGTCTCGATTCCGTTATCTTTAAATACCTGTTCCATTTCTTTTAATGCAACAGATGTATTGCCATTAGCCCGTGGGCTTCCATTTAACATTAACACTTTTAAATTTTGCTGCATTGATTTGTTCCCCTTTCAATGATTCTCTTCCTGACAGATATTTCTTTCAGGATTCGTAAGTTTTTATGCTCATATCCTTAGCGTTCTGAATTCCACCGCATGCTTCCTCTTCCAGATTGGGAACAAATTCCGCTGACACACATAATTCTCCCTCTCTTTGATCGCAACCGCCTGAAAAAACGTCTTCCACATCTCTGTATATTCATCTTCATACTGTTCTGTTTTACGAAGTGACTCAAATTCGTCATCCGTCAGATAACGCAGATAGTTTGTTCCGTCTTTTGGATGTACGCATGCTGTTTTCCGGTTATCATCTATGATCATCCAATGTTCTGATGGCATCCGGTCCGCAAAATGTCTGCCAACCAGCATGATCACATCACTTTTGGGTTCCAGATGACTGACATAGACTTTTCTGTCCAGCGACTGGAATCGTGCAAATTCATTAAAATGATGGCTTTCATTACCGACTTTCCGCCGAAGTTCCAACATGCGCATCACATGAGGATTCGAATACTGTTCCAGTACCTTACTTCCCACTGCAAATCCGACACGCAGAAAATTATAGATTGCCTGTAACGCATCTTCCTCCGCAGAAAGGGTTGCATAATATACATCCAGATATGCTTCATCGGAAATATCTCTGCGAACAGAACGGATTACTTTTTCTGCTTTCACATTATCCCCGTCTACATGGACATATTCATCAAACATTGTCTGCTGTAATATCGGTTCTTTCTTTAATTGTATCTGATCATGACCGATTCGTAAAGCTTCCGACCAGGCATCATAGATGCAGGTCATAATGTCCTCCAGACGATCCTTACAAGTATATATCTTCATAATTTCCTACCCAATCCCAAAGTCTGCCAACGACAATTGCACATAAGATTCATTGGAATGTTCTATATTCCACACATCTTTCTTATCTACACTCACCAGTTGTCTCATAATATACGATGCTTCAACCGGTGTATGATACATCTGTTTTCCCCCACAGGTAATAAAATAATGCGCCCGCTTAAGTACCACACCCATCTTCTTTAAGCTTGCAAAATCCAGTCTTCCATACCGTCTTGCATGTGTGATCCGGCTGGCGGATTTGGGACCGATTCCCGGTACCCGAAGCAATCTTGCATAACTTGCAGTCTCTATTTCCACAGGAAATTGTTCGAGATGGCGTAATGCCCAGTCACACTTTGGATCGATCAGTTCATTGAAATCCGGCTTTTCTTCCGACAATAATTCACCTGCCTGGAATCCATAAAATCTAAGCAGCCAATCTGCCTGATAGAGGCGGTGTTCACGCAAAAGCGGTGTCGGTGTTCCAAGTCCCGGCAGTGCATCATCCTCATTCAGCGGAATATATGCTGAGTAAAACACTCGTTTCAGATCAAAGCCCTGATACAACTGCTGGGTCGTCTGCAATAATGTATAGTCACTTTCCCCCGTCGCACCGATGATCATCTGTGTACTCTGCCCAGCAGGTGCAAAACGACGCTTTAAACCAGACATATCATGGGGTGCTAACTGATATGCATTGTCCCATGTAAGGAGTCCATCCACTCTCCCCATTTCTTTTTGAGAAGGCAAAGTTCCGTCCTTTCCATCCGACAGTCTGTCTGTCTTCTTTTTTTCTTCCAGGCTTTCCCGATAATTCCTTTTGGATATTTCCGAAAAAATGCCGTTATTTAACAGTTGATTTCCCCTGCTTCTTTCCATATATGCTGTCTTTCCGATGGCCATCCGGTGTGCAGCAATTGTATTCTGAACCTTTCCCATAGGATTAAGGATTGTCTTCATTGTCTTATTCGGTGCAAGAGTCCGAAGCCCCTCTTCCGTTGGAAGTTCCAGATTGACACTGATACGATCGGCCAGATATCCTGCCGCTGCAAGAAGTTCATCCGAAGCTCCCGGAATCGTCTTCACATGGATATAACCGTTAAAATGATATTTTGTGCGAAGCAGCAGTAAAGTCTCACACATCTTTTCCATCGTGTATGTCGGATTTTTCAAAACTCCGGAGCTTAAGAAAAGGCCTTCTATATAATTCCGCTTGTAAAACTCAATCGTCAGTTCACAGATCTCTTCGGGTGTAAATGTTGCCCGTTTCACATCGTTGCTTGCACGATTAATGCAATATTTACAATCATAGGCACAATGATTTGTCATCAGAATCTTTAATAAAGAAATACATCTTCCGTCCGCTGCAAAACTGTGACAGATGCCGCATGCCTCTGTATTGCCGAGTTCTCCTTTCTTTCCCCGGCGGCTTGAACCACTTGACGTACATGCTACATCATATTTTGCCGCATCAGCGAGAATCTGTAATTTCTCCTGTGTTGTATAATTACTGTTTTTGATTTCTATATTCATAGTTCCATTATACAAACAAGTGTTCTTGTTTTCAAGTGCTTTTCGAACATTCGTTCTTTTTATCCGCTATACATGCCTGCTATCTTTATCTTTATTTATTTTATTTTTATCTTTATTTTTTCAGGAAATGTTCCCTGTTCGGATATACCTGCCTGAAAGCCTCAAGCGCCGCCTCCTGTAACAGCGCAAACTCTTTCTCCATATGAAGCAGATGCGGTGCACGAAAAGCGATCATACTAATCTGCTGCGCAATCTTTTTTGTCACTCCTTCTTCTGACATCTGTCCCATTCCAAATACAAGTGACGTAAATGCTCTTCCTCCCCTGCTGACTTCAATGAATTTCAAAAAGACATTCTGAAGCTCCTGCAAAAGAATTTCCTTATATACATTTTCCTG